>DATCGG010000256.1:0-30496 GCA_036509075.1 Gemmatimonadaceae bacterium | reverse complement strand
GCCGAGCTTCAGGTCAACCTGGTCCGCAGTCACGCATCGGGCGTCGGCGAGAACCTCACTCGTGAGGCAACGCGCGCCATGATGTTGCTCCGCGCGAACGTCCTTGCGAAGGGTTTTTCGGGCGCGAGGGCTCAGCTGCCGGAGCTGCTCGTCGACATGCTCAATGCCGGGCTGTGGCCCCCGATTCCCGAGCAGGGAAGCGTCGGTGCGAGTGGCGATCTCGCACCGCTCGCGCATCTGGGGCTGGCGATGATCGGCGAGGGCGAGCTGTACGACGACACGGGGCGGGGTGCAGCGTCCGACGTGTTGCGGCGCCACGGCCTCGCACCGCTCACGCTCGGCCCCAAGGAAGGGATCACGCTCATCAACGGCACGCAGGCGCACACGGCGATCGCCGCGCTTGCGGTATCGGATGCGCGACGCCTCTGGATCGCGGCGCACGTCGCCGGGGCAATGTCGCTCGAGGCGCTGTTAGGCACGCCCGTCGCGTTCGATGCGCGCATCCACGAAGCGCGCGGTCAAGGCGGTCAGCAGCGATCGGCGGCGCTGCTACGCGAGCTGCTCGCGGACAGCGAGATCCGTGAGTCGCATCGGCACGGTGATCCACGCGTCCAGGACGCGTACGCCTTGCGATGCATGCCGCAGGTGCACGGTCCCGTTGCCGATGCCATCGAGTTCGCCGAAATGCTGGTGGGCCGCGAGATCAACGCGGCGACGGACAATCCGCTGGTGTTCGAGAACGGCGAGCTGTTGAGCGGCGGCAACTTTCACGGACAGGCCGTCGCCCTCGCGCTCGACGTGCTCGCGATCGTGCTCACGAATCTCGCGACCATCGCCGAGCGTCGCATCGACCGCCTGGTGCACCCGGACCTCAACCAGGGGCTGCCGCCCTTCCTGACGCGGGATGCAGGCGTCTGCTCGGGCTTCATGATGGCGCAGGTAACGGCGGCCGCACTGGCGAGTGAATGCAAGGTGCTGTCTCACCCGGCGAGCGTGGATACGATCCCGACCGATGGGAGCAAGGAAGATGTCGTTCCCATGGCGATGGGCGCCGCGTGGAAGCTCCAGCGCGTGGTGCGCAACGTGCAACACGTAATCGCCATCGAGCTCATGTGCGCGGCGATGGGGGTGGAGTACCGGAGGCCGCTCCGCGCGGCGCGTGCCGTCGAGGAAGCCATTGCAGTGGTGCGCGAGCTCGTTCAGCCACTCCAGCAGGACCGAGTGCTCGCTCCAGATATTGCCGCGCTCGCCCGCGCAATCGCGGCGGGCCGATTCACCGATGCCGCCATGGCCATCGCATGACCGCTTCATCCGTCGCCACGCGACCCACCGAATCCGCTCCTCGCGGTCCACGCCTCGTTAGGGCGCCGCGTGGCACGGCGCTGTCGTGTAAAGGGTGGCAGCAGGAGGCGGCCCTGCGGATGCTGATGAACAACCTCGACCCCGACGTGGCCGAGCGACCGGATGATCTCGTCGTGTACGGCGGAACGGGTCGGGCGGCGCGATCGTGGGAGGCATTCGACGCGATTGTCGCGACGCTGCGCGGGCTGGAGGCTGACGAGACCCTCCTGGTGCAAAGCGGCAAGCCCGTGGCCGTATTTCGCACGCAGCTCTCCGCGCCTCGCGTGCTGATCGCGAACAGCAATCTGGTCGGCCGCTGGGCGACGTGGGAGAAATTCCGAGAGCTCGAGCGTCTCGGTCTCACGATGTACGGCCAGATGACCGCCGGGTCATGGATCTACATCGGCAGCCAGGGCATCCTGCAGGGCACGTACGAGACGTTCGGGGCCGTCGCTCGCCGGCACTTCGGCGGGACGCTAGCCGGCCGTTTCGTGCTGACCGCGGGGCTTGGCGGGATGGGCGGAGCGCAGCCGCTCGCGGCAACGCTGAACGGCGCGGCATTCCTCGGCGTGGACGTCGACGAGTCGCGAATCGACAAGCGCCTTGCCACCCGGTACCTCGATCGCAAGACCACCGAGCTCGACGAGGCGCTCGCGTGGATTCGCGAGGCCGTCGACGAAAAACGTCCGCTATCGGTCGGCCTCGTCGGAAACGCGGCCACGGTGATTCCCGAGCTCGTGCGGCGTGGGGTGACGCCTGATGTGCTGACCGACCAGACGAGCGCGCACGACACGCTCAACGGGTACGTACCTAACGGGCTCACGCTGCGCGATGCTGCAGACCTTCGGCGATCCGCGCCACAGGAGTACATCCATCGCGCGACGGACTCGATCGTGGCGCACGTGAAGGCGATGCTCGAGCTGCAGCGTCGCGGCGCCGTCACGTTCGACTACGGAAACAACATTCGAACGGTGGCGTTCGACGCGGGGGTGCGCGACGCGTTCGCGTTCCCAGGCTTCGTCCCCGAGTATATCCGCCCGCTTTTCTGCGAAGGGAAGGGACCGTTCCGCTGGGTCGCGTTGTCGGGCGATCCCGAGGACATCTATCGCACCGACGAGCTGGTCCTCGAGCTCTTCCCCGATAACGAGCATCTGCGCCGATGGATCGAGATGGCGCGCGAGACGGTGCAGTTCCAGGGACTTCCGGCGCGAATCTGCTGGCTGGGACAGGGGGAGCGTGCACGCTTCGGCGTAGCGCTGAACGACCTCGTCGCCCGCGGCAAACTTTCAGCGCCGATCGTCATCGGCCGTGATCACCTCGATACGGGAAGCGTGGCGTCACCGTTCCGGGAGACCGAGGCGATGAAGGACGGAAGTGACGCCATCGCCGATTGGGCGATCCTGAACGCGTTGGTGAACGTGGCCAGCGGAGCGAGCTGGGTTTCGTTCCACCACGGCGGGGGTGTCGGCATCGGCAACTCTCTGCATGCGGGACAGGTGATAGTCGCGGACGGCACACCTGAGATGCGCGTTAGGCTCGAACGCGTGTTGACGAACGACCCCGGCATAGGCGTCGCGCGCCACGCCGACGCCGGCTACGACCGCGCGATCGAGACCGCGGCGCGTGAAGGGATACAATTGCCCATGGCCGGTGGTGCGACAGGCGCCGACGGGAATCGGAACGGAACATGAAGTGAAGCCTCGTCGAGCGCGATCGAGCTGTTCGGGCACGAAGTCATCGATTCCGGTTTCCACTTCCTCGTTCCGTCATCCCATGCTTTCCGCTCGATTCAAACCGTACCACGTCCCCCTCTTCCTCGCGAAGTACGCCTGGCTCACGGCCCGCCGCCGTCCGATCCTCGTGCACTTCGAGGTCACCATGCGGTGCAACGCGCGCTGCAGCTTCTGCGACTATTGGAAGACGCCGGCGGACGCGAAGGAGCACGAACTGAAGAGCTTCGCCGACGCCGCGCGCTTCTTCAACCCGATGGTGGTGACGTTCACCGGCGGGGAGCCAACGCTCCGCCGGGATCTCGAGGACCTCGTGTCCGCCGTGCACCGGGCCATTCGCATCAAGTACATCACGATGATCACGCACGGCGGAACGCTGACGCCGGAGCGTGCGTGGTCGCTGTGGAACGCCGGCATCAATCAGTTCAGTATTTCGCTGGACTACATCGACGGGCGTCATGACGAGGCGCGCGGCATCCCGGGCCTGACGGCGAAGATCTTCCGCAACGCCGCGATCATGCGTGACCGCGGGATCGACAACATCCGGTTCAACGTTGTGATCAAGGACAACAATTTCGACCAGGTGATTCCGATCGCCGAGAAAGCGGCGGATATGAAATGCGGGGTGAACCTCAGCGTGTACACCGACGCGAAGAACGGAAACAAATCGCACCTCGTGCGCGAGGAGCAATTCCGCGCGATCGATGACCTGGTGCGAGAGATACTGGCGTTCAAGCGTCGCAAACGTGGGGTGATCACGAACTCGGATTATTACCTGGAGCAGATCCCGCGTTATGTTCGCGGCGAAATGACGGAGCCGTGTCGTTCGGGGCTTCGAACGATCCACATTGACCCTACGGGTCACGTGAAGCGCTGTCCGGACTTTCCCGTCGACTTCCACTGGACGCAGTTCCGCGAGTACAAACCGATCGACTGCAACGCGTGCTACTACGGGTGCCGCGGTGAGGCACAGGCTCCGCTCAGGTTGT
The DNA here is from genome assembly GCA_036509075.1 of Gemmatimonadaceae bacterium. Taxonomy (GTDB): domain Bacteria; phylum Gemmatimonadota; class Gemmatimonadetes; order Gemmatimonadales; family Gemmatimonadaceae; genus JAJKIV01. The sequence goes on along the minus strand of DATCGG010000256.1, from coordinate 26,436 downwards.
CCCGCGTGAGGGACGTGATGGCGTGACGGACCTGTTCGTCAACGCCTCCCAAGTCGTCACCTGTCAGGGGCCGTCGCGAGCCCGGCGCGGGCGTGAGATGAATGACGCCGGCATTGTGACCGGCGTCGCCGTGGCCATCGACGGCGAGCGGATCGTGGAGGTTGGGCCGCAGGCGGACCTGGAGCACCGATATCGGGACGCGGCGCGCATCGATTGCACCCACCGCGTGCTCACGCCGGGCCTCGTCGACTCGCACACCCACGCCATCTTCGGCAAGCCGCGCTTCGAGGAACAGGAGCTGCGAGCGTCGGGCCTCGACTACATGGAGATCGCGCGCCGCGGCGGAGGGATCCACGCGTCCGTGCGCGACCTTCGGGCGCGATCGGAAAGCGAGCTGCTGGATCTCGCGATCCCGCGCCTGACGCGACTCGGCGCCCACGGTGTCACCACCGTCGAAGTGAAGTCCGGATACGGGCTTACTCCCGACGACGAGCTGAAATCGCTCCGTGTGATCGCTCGATTGAGTGAGATTCTCCCCATGCGCCTCGTGCCAACGTGGCTTGGCGCACATGAAATCCCGCTCGAATACCGCGAGATGCAGGGCGGACGTTCCGAATACGTTCGCTTGCTCGTCTCTACGATGCTCCCCGCCGTCTCGTCGGGGAAGCTTGCCCGTTTCGCGGATGTCTTCTGCGAGCCGGGTGTGTTCACGATCGACGAGTCGAGAACGATTCTCACTGCCGCGCGGTCCGCCGGGTTGGGGCTCAAGCTCCACGCCGACGAACTCAGGGCGTCAGGCGGAGCCGAGCTCGCCGCGGAGATCGGGGCCACGTCAGCCGACCACCTCGCAGCCATCTCCGAAACGGGAATCCGCGTGCTCGCCGCATCCACCACTGTTGCCACGCTGCTTCCTGGAACGATGCTCTTCCTCGGGAAGGAAAAGCAGGCGCCCGCCCGGGCGCTCGTCGATGCCGGCGCCGCGGTGGCGCTGGCAACCGACTTCAATCCTGGAACGTCACCGACGACGAACTTCCCGCTCGTCATGACGCTCGGCGTCAGTCAGCTTCGGTTGAGCGTCGCGGAATCGGTGGTCGCATCGACGGTGAATGGCGCGGCAGCACTATCGCTCGCCGAGGAGACCGGGCAGATCGCGCCGGGCTTTTCCGCTGATCTTGCGCTGTTTGCTGCCGACGATGTCCGCGAGCTGCCCTATTGGTACGGCGACAATCGATGCATCGCCACCTGGGTGCGAGGACGACTCTGTCATCAGTCAGGTGGCGACAACCTCAAGGACCATCAAGGCCGCGGCCTCGTGCAAGGTATTGACCGAATGACGTCTACGCGCTGATGTCCAACGCCGCGAAGCTGAAGAAGAAAGCCATCGAACTGGAACAGAAAAAACAGTTCGACAAAGCACTCGCGCTCTACGTGCAGTTTCTGCAGGAGAGCGATGGGTCGATCGACGACGCGGATATCTCGCTGTACAACCGCGTCGGCGATCTGATGCTGCGCACGGGAAGCTCGTCCGACGCGTTGGCCTACTTCGAGAAGGCCGTCGACCTCTACGCCGAGCGCGGCTACCACAACAACGCGATAGCGCTCTGTAACCGCGTGCTGCGGCAGGCTCCGGGACGCGCGTCGATCTACTACAAGCTCGGGAAGATCAGCGCGACGAAAGGCTTCAAGAGCGATGCGAAGAAGAACTTCCTCGAGTATGCGGACCGCATGCAGAAGGCGGGGCAGATCGACGAGGCGTTCCGCGCGCTGAAGGAATTCGCCGATCTCTGCCCGGATCAGGATGACATTCGGCTGATGCTCGCCGAGCAGCTGACGAAGGAGAATCGGCAGGACGAAGCCCTCGAGCAGTTGCAGAAACTGCACGACAAGCTGGATAGTGAAGGCCGCATGGCCGAAGCCCGGGCGACGGTCGATCGCATGAAGTCGATCGATCCGGAGGCCGTCCCACGCACGTCGGGTTCGTATCGCCCGCAGAAATCGGCGGATCTCATCTTCCTCGACACGTCGTACGAGGACAGTGCGCGGTCGCCAAAGTCCGCGCCAAAGGAGGAGCCAAAAGCAGCGCCGAGGCCATCGGTCCCAACGCCGCCTGGTCGCCAGGTGAGCGATCCGGACCTCGTCCTGCTCACGCTCGAGGAGCAGGTCACCGCAGCGACGACGCCGACACCGAACGTCACGCCGGACGACGCGCTCGCGCTCGAGGAGCCTAACGACGTACCCGCTGTCGCCATTCCGCTGCTCGACATCGGGGAGCAGCTGCCGAGCGCGGACGACATCGGCGAAGGATTCGAGGTCGACACACCGGCGACGACGGGTCAGCCCGCGGCGAGCGAACCGGTCGATTTCGCGCTCGCCGCGGAGCCGGCAGCGGCAATCGCGGGCAACGACGTCGTCGCGCTCGATGTGTCCGAGCCCGCCGAAGAACCGCCCGTTCCAGGACCCCCAGCACGTGTGGCCGAGCTCACGACCGCGACGCCCGCGTACGGCGCCGGCCCGTCGCTCGCCGTAGACTATGGCGACCTGGCTGCCGACTTCACGGCTCCACTCGAGCCGGACGGCGGCGATCTTTTCGACTTCCGGTCGCCACCGAGGAGTGACGGCGAGGTAATGGACGCGTCTCCGCTTCTGTCGCTCGACCCCGACGTTTCGTTCCCAGGATTCGATCTCGGCGACATGGGGCTTCCGTCCGCCGACGAGGTGACCTCCGGTGGGAGTCTGGCATCGGCGTTAGGCGTCGACGCGACGCTGAGCGGAGGGATGGACGTCCTCGATCTGGATGGCGTGAGCGCGTCCGCGAACGACACGATCTTCGACACGAGCGAGCCCGCCGGTGCGCTCGAGCTAACGTCGTCCCGTCAAGCCGATCCGCGCGAGTTCGACCTGCCCGAAGCCCCGGCGGCGCCCACCGCCGCGGATGCCCCCGTAAGCTCGGCGATCGCCGCGGCGATCGAGGACATGATCGTCGCCGGTGGGTCTGACTCGAGCGCAGGAGCGAACGGTTCGGAAGCGGCGAGGCCGGTCGAGCTTCCGATCGAGGATCTGATCGAGCCCGCGCAACGAGCGCCAACCCCCGCCGCGGGCGTCGCGCTACGCGCCAGTCAGACGCCGGATGCAGAGGTCCCAACGCCTCCGTCCGTCGAACCGCGTCAGGCGCCGCCGCGGACCAAGCCTGAAGCGGCCGAGCCGGAGCCGCCCGCCAATCACCGCCCGGCATGGGAGATTCAACGCGCGGAAGCCGAGCGCCTGCTCGAGGCGGGCGACCGCGCCAGCGGCGTGCAGAAGCTCGATCAGGTCGCCGCTGAGCTCGAGCGCATGGGCGACCTGGAGCGGGCGCTCACCATCATCGACGAGCTCATTCGACTGTCACCCGATTCCACTCGGCATCACCAGAAGCGAGTGGAGCTGGCATTTCGCTCCAGCGATCGCGCGAAGCTCATCGACGCCTACATCGAGCTCGGCGATGCGCTGTTCCGATCGGGTGAAGAACGAAAAGCGCGCGCCGTTTACCAGCGCGTCCTCGAGCTCGCGCCCGACGATGCGCGCGCGCAGGCCGCGGTGGAATCCGTGTCGTCGATGTCACCACCGCAGGGTTCCGGCGCGATTGCGGTCATCTCCGCGACGACGCCCCCACCGGAAATCCGTGTCCCGGCGCCCCCGCCATCGCGCGATGCGCACCGTGCGGCAATGCACACGCCGACCAACGGGGCACGTGGTTCGAACGGTGCGGGCGCGCCAGCCCAGCCGCACAAGCCGTCGCCACTCGATCGCACCGCTGCAACGAACGGTGACTTCATCGACCTGGGCGACTGGCTTCGTTCGGGTGACAGTCCGAAGTCGACACGTATGGTGGCCGAGGAGAAACCTCCGACCGGCGACGAGCAAGCGGACTTTCAGGAGATGCTCAAGCGGTTCAAGCAGGGCGTCGCCGACAACGTCGACGACGAGGACTACGAGAGCCATTACGACCTTGGCGTCGCGTACAAGGAAATGGGCCTCATCGACGAGGCAGTCGCGGAGTTCCAGAAGGCGCTGCGCGGACACTCGAACCGCGTGCGAGCCTACGAGGCCCTCGGTCAGTGCTTCGTCGAGAAGGATCAATACCAGGTCGCCGCGTCCGTTCTGTCCCGGGCCATAGCCATCGGCGAGGGAGATGACCATCATCTCGTCGGCGTGCTTTACCTTCTAGGCAGGGCGACAGAGGCATTGAACAGGAATCGAGACGCCCTCGATTATTATCAACGGGTATTTGCCGTCGACATCGGGTTTCGCGACGTGGCGGACCGACTCAGGGCGATCGAAGGGAAGGCGACTTGACCGCACGAGCCAACAGCTCACCATCACTGGCCGATACACTCCGGCAGATCCAGACCCCGGTACAGGAGGGGCTGCGGGAAGTGATCGACGAGATGTGGCGCATAGTCGCCAACGACAATCCGCTCGTCTCGGACGTCAACGCTCACTTGCTGCTGGCGAAGGGCAAGATGGTTCGCCCCACTCTGCTGCTCCTCTCGAGCAACGTGGATGGGTCGCCCGAGCCGCGCGCGACGGCGCTCGCTGCGGTGGCGGAGCTCATTCATCTGGCCACGTTGGTGCACGATGACGCCGTCGACCATTCCGTCATGCGACGCGGACGTCCCACGATCAACGCGCTGTTCAGTCATCAGGTGTCGGTGATCATGGGCGATTTTCTGTATTCGCGAGCACTGTCGGACCTCGTCCGAATGGGCGACATGGAGCCCCTGGCGGTGTTCACCAATGCGTCGAACGCGCTCACGCTCGGAGAAATGCGACAGCTCGCGGCACTCGACGCGCTGGCGTTCTCGGAGGACGACTACGACACCCTCATCGAGTCGAAGACCGCGTCGCTGTTCGCGGCCGCGTGCGAGGTCGGATCGTTGTGTGGTGCCCAGCGGTTCCGGAGTGCGCTGACGCGATTTGGGCAGCGCCTCGGTATGGCGTTTCAGGTGGCGGACGACCTGCTGGACTACACCGAGGCCCAGGAGACGACCGGCAAACCAACCGGGCTCGACCTTCGCGAACACAAGGTCACGCTGCCGTTGATCTTCGCGCTCCGAAAGATGCCCGCTGCGGCGCGCCGCCGCGTCGACGCGCTGTTCGCAAATCCTGACCCCGACGAGGGGCTGATCGCCGAGGTGGTCGACATCGTTCGAGAAGAGGGCGGGCTGGAGTATGCGCGCCGCCGAGGCGAGGACTTCGCCCAACAGGCCGAAGAAGCGCTAGGAGAGCTCCCCGAGAGCGTCTATCGCAACTCGCTCGCGGAGTCGATTGGCTACGTGATGGACCGGCGGTCATAATGGCGACACGGAACTCGTCGCGGCACCGGCCACTGTTCCACGGTGTAATATTGGCTATCGGCTTCATCGTTGGCGGCTTCATGACGCAGTTCGCCCGGAAGTTCCTCCCGGTTGGCGCGGTGAAGGAGTTCCTCACCACGGGCGTGACACCGTCGGTTGGCCCACTGCCAATCGATCTCGTTATCTTGAAATTCGCCATCGGACCGATAGCGTTGGATGTATCACTACTCAGTCTCGTTGGCGTGTTGATCGCCTATCTCATCGCCCGGTCGCTGTTCTAGGAGACGATATGAATTTCGGGAACATGGGGTTCATGGAGATCCTCCTCATCCTCGTTGTCGTGCTCCTGCTCTTTGGCGCGAAGCGCCTGCCGGAGATCGGCTCGTCGATGGGGAAGGGGATCCGGGAGTTCAAGAAGAGCATCACGGACGTCGACCGTTCGCTTCGTGAGCCGGAGCGGGATGCGCGCTTGGATCGCGACTACAGCAGCGCGGACCGAATCCAGAATCCAGCGCGCGACTCCCAGCCGCAGGAAGAAAGGCCAGAGCCGAAGCGATTGCTGAGCTGACGCTCTAGCGGGAACGGGGAACAGGGAACCGGGACCGGAAAACCCTCGGGATGCTTCGCCTAGCAAGTGAAGCGTCCCGAGGGTTTCTCTGGTCCCGGTTCCCTGTTCCCCGTTCCCGCTTTCCCTATTCCCTACGACGTCGTCTGCCTTGCCGCTTGCGCGAGCGACTTCCGGCGATCGTCGATCTTGGCGTCCGCGTGCAGCTGCTGGAGGAAGGCCTGAATGCGCTGCTGACGCAGCCCCTGGGTGACCTGCTGTCGCTGCGCAGCCTTCTGCGCTTCCCACGCAGCGCGGTCCGCGTCGACGCGACGATCCACACGGATCACGGCTACGGCGTCGCTGGTTCGAACCGGACTGCTCACCACACCAACTGGCAGGGCGAACGCGGCACCGATCGCCTCGTTCAGCCGGCCGAGGCCACCGACAAACCCGCCGCGCGTGAAGACCTCGCTCGACGTCACCGTTAGGCCATGCGACGAGGCCGCGGCCTCGAGCGTCGAGGCTGCCGCTGCAGTAGCGAACTCCTTTGCCTTCGTCATCAGGCGGTCGAGCTTCTTTTCGGCGACGAGCGTTCGCTTGATCTCATCCCGCGCCTGCGACAACGGCGGGAGGCCACCGGCCTGCACTGAATCGAGGCGCGCCAGCACGTAGCCGTCGTCCGAGTCGAACAGATCGCTCGTTTCCCCGGGCGTCACGCCCGAAAACGCCCAGGCGCTCACGCTCGGCACGTACTGTCCCGAAATCGTGAGCGGCTGGCCTTCGATCGCGATGCCCTGCGCGGGGGTCAGCTTGAGCACCTTCGCGGCGCTGTCGAACGGCTGGGGTGTCGTTTGGGCCGCTGCGATCTTCGCCAGCGAGTCGGCGCGCTTGTCAATGCGACTCGCCGACGAATCGCTCTGCTGGAAGCGGAGCAGGATGTGCCTAACGGCAAGCGTGTCGCCCTTCTTCTCATCGACCTTGATGAGATGCACGCCGAACTGCGTTTGCACCGGCTCCGAGATCTGTCCCGGAGTGAGCGCGTAGGCCGCCTTCTCGAAGACGTCGACGAAGCGGCCTTTCCCGCCTCGACCAAGGAACCCGCCGTTGGCGCCAGAGATCGTGTCCGCGGACTCGCGCTTCGCAACGTCCTCAAACTTCGCGCCCTTCAGGATCTCGTCGCGCAGCACAACCGCGCGGGCCCGAACAGCGGCGGAGTCGGCGGCCGACACCACGCGCGGAATCGAGAGAGTCGACACGACCGCGCGCCCAGGGCGCTCGAGCTCTTTCTTGTGCGAGTCGTAGTAGGCGCTGATTTCCGCGTCCGACACGGCGATGCCGGAGTCGGGCACCGAAGCCGGGTCGAACGTGACGAAGCTGACCTTGGCCGAATCGTGCTGGTCGCGGTAGGTCCGCCAGAGCTCTTCGTCGGTGACGAACACCTCGGACGCGACCGCGTCGAAGAGCTTCGCGCGCGGGATCTCGGTCCGATAGTAATTCTCGAGCTGGAAGTACAAGCCCTGCTGTCGCGCCGCGGCGCTCTTCAGGAACCGCTGATACTTCTCGAGGTCGAACCGCCCGTCGGTCTGCAGCTCGGGCGACTGCATGAACTGCGGGGGTGGACTGAACTGCGCCGCCTGGACAATCTCCTCGTCTGTGACGCGGATACCACGCCGCTTGTACTCCTGATCAAGCAATATCGACTGCACGAGCTGATTGAAGACCTCGTTGCGGATCTGCTCTTCCTCATCGAGCGTCAGCGAGCGACCGCGACCTTCCTGCTCCTGTTGAATTCGTTGCTGAGCGGCCTGTACCCACGTCGTATAAGGGATCTCGTCACCGTTGACCTTGGCAACGGCGGTTCCTGTCGTGATCCGGGCCCGTCCGAGCAGCCCGGACGTCTCGGTGAACAGGAAGACGCCAACGAAGACGATGACGATGAAAATCCAGATGTATTTGGCGGCGCTCCGCATCGATTGCAGCACGGCGCGTTACTCCTCAAGCAGTATGACGGGCGTGGCGAGCCACGAAAAAAAACGTGGGTCGGAAGAAACGCGAAAGGTAGGCGTCTGCAGCAGCTAAAATCAAGAGAGAGTGTCACTTCTGATTGACTCGAGTCGTCAGAAGGATATAATTTTTGACCGGTCTCGCCGCCCGGATCGCGCGGCGCACGAGAGGGCATGTAATGGCCAGCAGCGCCCGGCTTGACGAGCTGAAGAAAAAATTCGAGGAGAACCCGCGCCGCTACTTCGCCCCATTGGCGAACGAGCACCGCAAGTCCGGGGACCTGGACCAGGCGATTACGCTGTGTCGGACGCACCTCCCACAGCAGCCGGGTCACATCAGCGGGCACATCGTGCTCGCCCAGGCCCTGTTCGAAGCGGGCAGCCTCGATGAATCGCGGGAGATCTTCCACTCGGCGCTCGGGCTCGACCCCGAGAACCTGATCGCGTTGCGCTACCTCGGCGACATCGCGAAGGAATCTCGCGATCTCGACACCGCACGGAGCTGGTACCAGCGCGTGCTCGAGGTCGATCCGCGCAACGACGAAATCGAGCAGCTCATTCGCGATCTCGACGCTCCGCAGCCGTCGGGAGAGGCGCCAAGCGTCCAGGAAGTCGCGGCGGAAGCCTCGTCATTCGCGCCGCCCGCGCCGGCTCCGAGTGCGCCACCGCCCGCGGCACCGGCGGACCTCGACGCGCGATTTGCTCCGCTGTCGATCGACGAGGTTGAGATCGACGACAGTTTCGGTGCGCCGTCGCCGGCACAGCCTAACGACCCATCGTCCGCACCACAGGCTGCTCCGCACGGCGAGCAGGCCTCGTGGAGCGCTAGCGAATCGCGTGGCGATGCACCCGCCCTCGACGCGCCCGACCTCGATCCGTTCGATCTCGATCCGTCCGGATCCGTCGACGCACTGCTCGACGCGCCGGCCACGCCATCTGGCGAGGACTTCTTTCTGACAGAGTTGTCCGGCGCGCACGCAACGGCCGACGGCGTTGAAGCCGACGTCTCGCATGCGGAGAGCTCGTCGACACCCGAGGCGCCTGCCGAGCCGGCCATCGCGAACGCAGCGACCGAGCACCTCGCAACCCTGGACGATGCGGCGTTCCATCTCGAGCCTCCGCCAGACGAACCGGCTGCGCCAGTCGAGCACGGCGCAGTCCCGGATGCCGCACCGGAATTGACCGCCGCGGCCCCGGAGTCGAAGGATCAGATCACGATTCCGGGCATGGATGCCTTCGCCGCCGAGTATTCAACGGGCTCCTACGGCGTCATCCCAGAGCCGGAGCCTAACGAGGACGCGATCGAGCACCTCGCGAGTCTGCCAACGGCAGAATGGCAGCCGCCAGCGCCGCCCGTACAATCCGCGCCGGCCGCGCCATCGGCACCCGCACCGATCGACGACGGCCTCGGGCTCGAGGTGATGGAGTTCGTTCCGCCATCGAGCCAGGCGGCCGCCCCGGCGGCTTACCCGGAGGTGCCGGACGCCGACCCGGTGCTGGGGCGTACGCTCGCCATGTCGACGAACGAACCGAGCCAAACCCCGGCGGCATTCGTCACGGAAACGATGGCCGAGCTGTACCTGCAGCAGGGCTTCCGCAACGAAGCGCTTGCCGTCTATCGCGAGCTGCTGGCGAAGAACCCCTCCGACAACAATCTGCGCGATCGCGTCGAGCAGATCGAAAGCGGGGCGATCTCGAGCATCGGAATGGCGTCGGTGTCCGGGGACGTCGTGGAGTCCGCGCTCAAGCGTCAGTCCGGCCGGCCGCCTCGCTCCGTACGGTCGTTCTTCGCGTCGCTCGCCGGCCGGCGCGCACCCGCTCCGCGAGCGCCAGCGTATTCCGAATCCGACAGTGACGCTGAGCGGCCGACGCCCGACGAGCCAGCGGAGCAGCTCGAGGCAGCGAGCAGCGCGGACCACACCGGGCCGGCCACGTCCGCGGCCGAGACGCTCGCGACCTTTGATCCGTTCGCGGACACCGCGGATTCAGAGCACGTGTCCGCGTCGGCTCTCGATGCCGCGGCGACACCTAACGAGCCACTCGCCGAGTTCTCGACCGGGTTGACGTCGCGGTCGCGACAGACGCCGCGGTCGACGCCCGCGCAGACGCCGGCGTCGGCACTCGGGCATGCGGAACCGCAGGGCCGCCCAACCCGCGCGGCGAGCAACGAGCTCTCGCTCGACCACGTATTCCGCGGCGCGCCGGAGCCCGCTCCCGCCGCGGACGGTGGGTTCTCCTTCGATCAGTTCTTCTCGGATTCTCAAGCCTCCAATGACGACGCTGCCGCAGCCGCTGCAGCGCCGGAGTCGGGTCGCGGCGGAGGGTCGGGCGATGCTCATGACATCGAGCAGTTCACGGCCTGGCTCGAGGGATTGAAGAAGAAGTGAGGATCGCCGTCCTCAACGGACCGAACCTGAACCTGCTCGGCACCCGCGAGCCCGCGCTCTATGGCAGCACCACGTTGCCGGAGATCGAGGCCCGCCTGCGCGATCTGGCCCGCGAGCTTCGGGTCGAGATCGAATGCGCGCAGCATAACGCGGAAGGCGCGCTCATCGACGCGATTCAGGGGCTCCGCGGTCGTGCCGATGCGGCGATCATCAATGCCGGCGCGTACAGCCACACCAGCCTCGCCATTCGCGACGCATTCGCGGCGGTGGAAGTGCCGTACGTGGAAGTCCACCTAACGAACATCTTTGCGCGCGAACCAGAGCGACGACACTCCACACTGGCACCCGGCGCGCGTGCGGTGCTCTGCGGGTTCGGCGCCGTGGGGTACGAGCTCGCCCTTCGGGGTCTGGCCGCGACGCTGGCGTCGCGTGTCTGACCGACGTAGCCAGCGCCTCGCGGCGCTCGTCGAGTCGTTGAGCGTGGCCCATCTCGATGGGCTGCTCGTCACGAGTCTGCCGAACATCCGGTATCTCACGGGCTTCTCCGGCACGAGCGCGCTTCTCTTCGTTACGTCGCGCGATGTGTTCCTCGTGACGGACTTCCGGTACCAGACTCAGGTGGGCTCGGAGGTCGGTGAGCTTGCTCGCATCACCGTCGAGCCACAGAGTCTGTGGTCAGGCCTCTGGCAACTGCTCGCGCAGGCAACCTATGTCGAGGTCGCCGGGTTCGAGTCGGCGCACATCGTCCATCGCGACTTCCAACGTCTGCTGGAAGCCGGCCCAAGGCCGCGGTGGCGCCCCACGACCGACCTGGTCGAGACGCTCCGAGAGCGGAAGGACCCTTACGAAGTCGCTCGCATTCGCGATGCGGCCGCGATGGCCACGCGCGCTCTCGAGAAGACGCTGCCGGCCATTCGAGCGGGGATGACGGAGCTCGAGGTGGCTGGTGTGCTGGAGAAATCCATTCGCGATGCGGGCAGTGAGGCGTTCCCGTTTCCGTCCATCGTGGCCTCCGGCCCGAGGTCGGCGCTCCCTCATGCGCGCTCGTCGTCTCGACAGATCGCGAAGGGTGAGTTTCTCCTCATGGATTTTGGTGCGGCCTCCGGCGGGTATTGTGCCGATGTCACCCGCACGATCGTTGTTGGTAAGGCAAGCGACGAGCAACGTGCTGTGTACGACGTGGTGCGGCAGGCGAACGAGTTGGCCGCGAGCGAAGTCCGGGCGGGGTTACGTGGGCGAGAGGCGGACGCGCTCGCGCGTGACTACATTGAGCGCTGTGGGTATGGGGAGGAGTTTGGCCACGGGCTCGGGCACGGACTTGGGATCGAAGTGCACGAAGCACCGCGGCTCGCTCGCACCGCTGATGGACTGCTTTCGCCCGGCGCGGTCGTGACGATCGAGCCGGGTATCTATCGGCCGGGTTGGGGCGGCGTTCGCATCGAGGACGATGTACACCTCGCGGCGGAGGGCCCCGAGCTCCTCACGCAGTTCACCCACGAGCTCCTGGAGCTCGCGTGAACACGAAGGGGAGCCACTCGTCCATAGAGAGATATGATCGACTTACGCTACGTCAAAAAGCTCATCGAGATGATGGATGGGTCCTCGGTCGACTCGGTGGAAATCACCTCCGACAAGGGCATGAAGATCCGCATCTCGAAGACGCCGCAGCAGCGGGGCACGGTGCAGATCCCCACACCGGTGCCAATGCCCGCGCTTCTGCCGGCGACCGTCGCGACAGCGTCGCGAATGACGCCGGCGGAAGGAAATGTTGTGGTGGCGGAGCAGGAGGCGCCGTCGAAGACGGAGGCGCCGAAGTCGAAGCTGCTGGAAGTGAAATCTCCGATGGTCGGTACGTACTACTCGGCGCCGGAGCCCGGCGCCAAGTCGTACGTAGCAGTGGGCTCACGCATCGCCAAGGGTCAGATCCTCTGCATCATCGAGGCGATGAAGATCATGAACGAGATCGAATCGGAGTTCTCGGGCGTGATCACGGAAATCGCGGTTCAGGACGCGCACCCCGTCGAGTACGGGCAAGTGCTCTTCAGGATTGATCCCAATGGCTAATCCCACAGTGGCGCCGGATCACGAAGCGGTAGCGCCGCAACGCGCTGCATTCAACTTCAAGGCGATCCTGCAGCAGATGGTGCAGCTCAACGCCTCCGACCTGCATTTGAAGGTCGGCCGGCCGCCGACGCTGCGCGTCAACGGTGATCTCTCGCCACTGCCGCTTCCCGCGTTGCGCCCGGAGGACCTAACGGCGCTCGCGAAGGAGCTCATGACGCCGAAGCAGGTCAAGGAGTTCAGCGAGTACCGTGAAGCGGACTTCGCGACGGGCGTCCCAGGCATCGGTCGATTTCGTGTCAATGCCTACCAGCAGCGCGGTACGATCGCGTTCGCGCTTCGAACGATCCCGCACACCGCGAAGTCATGTGGTGAGCTGAATCTCCCGGCGGTGGTCGAGGAAATCTCGATGCGTCCGCGCGGGCTCGTCCTCGTCACCGGCATCACCGGGTCCGGCAAGTCGACCGCGCTCGCGTCGATGATCCAGCACATCAACGAGCGGCGCTACGCGAACATCATCACGATCGAGGACCCGATCGAGTTCCTGCATCGCGACAACCGCTGTCACATCAACCAGCGCGAAGTCGGTACCGACACCGGCAGCTTTGCGCAGGCACTGCGGCGCGTGCTTCGTCAGGACCCCGACGTCATTCTGCTCGGTGAGATTCGCGACCTGGATACGCTCGAGACGGCGCTGAAGGCAGCGGATACGGGACACCTCGTGTTCTCGACGCTGCACACGACGGACGCCACGCAGACGATCAACCGTGTGCTGTCGTTCTACCCGCCGCATCAGCAGTCGGAAGTGCGCTTCGCGCTCTCCACGGCGCTCGCAGCCGTCATTTCGCTGCGTCTCGTGCCGCGAGCCGACAAGCCGGGCCGCGTGCCGGCGGCCGAGGTGCTCATCAACACGGCCGCCGTGCGCGAGCAGATCCGCGACCTGAACGCGACGCTCAACATTCCGGATCTGATCAAGGAAGGCACGTCGCAGTACGGGATGCAGAGCTTCGACCAGTCGCTCATGCAATGGTACTCGAGGGGCGTCATTTCGTACGAGAGTGCGCTATTCTACGCCAGCAATCCGAGCGAGTTCGCGCTTCGCGTACAGGGTGTAGCGGGGTCGAGCGACACGAGCTGGGACGGCTTCCAACAGGCAACGGCGCCGTGAGTTGACCTGAACAGGTCACCTCGCACGTGCTACCGCATAGATTGCGAGACGATTGCCGGGGAGCGTGGCGAGCTTGCTCGCAGCGCCGTCGGCCGTTGACCGTTAGGCTGACCGCTCCCGCCGACTTGCCCTCGCCGCCAGCTCCCGCTGCATGTTCAAGAAAATCCTGATCGCGAACCGCGGGGAGATCGCGCTGCGCGTCATCCGCGCCTGTCGTGAGCTCGAGATCGAAACCGTGGCCGTCTACTCGGACGCCGATCGCGAGTCGTTGCATGTTCGGTTCGCCGATGACGACGTGTGCATTGGCCCGCCGCCGGCGCGCGATTCGTACCTGAAGATCCCGCGAATCATCGCCGCTGCCGAGATCACCGGCGCGGACGCAATCCATCCCGGGTACGGCTTCCTGGCCGAAAACGCCGAGTTTGCGGAAACGTGTCAGGCCTCGAACGTCACGTTCATCGGGCCGACCGCCGAACAGATCCGCGTCATGGGCGACAAGGCGGCTGCGCGCCGAGCGATGACGGAAGTTGGGGTTCCGATCATCCCCGGCACGCCAGGCCCGGTGGAGGATCCCGACGAAGCGCTGAGCTTCGCGAGGGAGATCGGGTTTCCGGTCATCATCAAAGCCGCAGCCGGCGGCGGTGGGAAGGGTATGCGCGTCGCGAAGAACGTCGATGACTTCGCGCGATCGTTCCAGCTCGCGCGCTCCGAGGCGCTATCGGCGTTCGGTAACGGCGACGTGTATGTCGAGAAGTACCTCTCGCGTCCGCGACACGTCGAGTTCCAGATCCTCGGCGACCGCCACGGTCACGTGATTCACCTGGGCGAGCGCGATTGCTCCGTCCAGCGTCGGCACCAGAAGCTCATCGAGGAAGCGCCGAGTCCCGCGGTCGATGCGGATCTGCGCGCGCGTATGGGGGAGGCAGCCGTGCGAGGCGCGAAGGCCATCGACTACGTTGGCGCCGGCACGATCGAGATGCTGCTCGACGAGGATGGGTCGTTCTATTTCATGGAGATGAACACCCGCATTCAGGTGGAGCATCCGGTGACCGAGATGCTTACGGGTATCGATCTCGTGAAAGAGCAGATCCGCGTCGCCAGCGGCGAGCCACTGTCCGTCACGGAGCTCCCGCCGCTTCGAGGTCACGTCATCGAATGCCGTATCAACGCTGAGGATCCGAGCCGCAACTTCCAACCGTCTCCAGGCAAGATCGAAGCGTTCCATCCGCCTGGAGGTCCGGGAGTGCGCCTGGACACGCACGTGTACGCTGGGTACACCGTGCCGCCGTACTACGATTCGTTGCTCGCGAAGCTCATTTGCCAGGGTCGCGATCGCGAAGAAGCGATCACGCGAATGCGCGTCGCGCTCGAGAGCTTCATCATCGAGGGCGTCACGACTACGGCGCCGTTTCTCAGCCGCGTGATGACGCATCCGGCCTTCCGCGCCGGAGACATCGACACGAAGTTCCTGGAGCGCGAGGGACAGCTCATGAAGGAGCCGGTGTAGTGCGGCTCGACGTGTTCTTCGGCGGTCATCAGATGACGCCGGCGGACGTGCAGGGACGGGTGGTGCTCGTGATCGACGTGCTTCGCGCCTCGACGACGGTCGCCGTCGCCCTCGCCAACGGCGCGAAAGCTGTCATTCCGTTCGAGAGCTCCGATGAGGTGGTCGCTCGCGCCAAGCAGTTCGAGCGCGACGACGTGCTGCTCGCCGGCGAGCGCCGGATGCACGCGATTCCCGGCTTCGACCTTGGCAACTCGCCACGCGAGTACAGCGCCGAGGCGGTGGAAGGCAAGACGGTGCTCCTCACCACGACGAACGGCACGGTCGCGCTCGCCGGAATCCAGGGCGCCCGCGACGTCGTCGTTGCATCTTACGTCAACTATTCCGCGGTATCGACAATCATTCGAGCGGCCGGTCGCGGCGAGGCCGACGTGACAATCGTCTGCGCAGGTCGCGATCGGCAGTTCGCGCTGGAGGATGCGGCATGTGCCGGCCGTTTCACGCGCGCCGTCAGCAGGCCCTCCACAATACGGCTCAACGACGCAGCGCAGGCCTGCTCGATGATCGATAGACGCTATGGAGATCAGCTCGATCGCCTGTTCGAGGACTCGGAGCACGGGCGCGCGCTCGCCGAAGCAGGCTTCGCCGAGGACCTCATCGTCTGCGCCAGCGTGGACTCGCATCCGGTGATTCCGATCTACCACGACCGGCAGATCACGAAGCTCGGACCAGATCGAGAGCGGTAACGGTCCTGTGGGAAATACGTCGCTCAAGCGCGAGGTCGCGGGAATCGCGCTCTTGCTATTCGCCCTGTTTCTCGCGGGTGCGGTGCTCGTGCCGCCGGGGACGGCGGTGTACGAGTCGTGCACGGCAGCAAAGAGCGTCTTCGGGCCGGTCGGCGCGTGCCTGCGAAGCTGGTCGCGCGAGTTGATCGGGATTCCCGCGGCGCTCCTGCTCCCCCTCATTCCCGCAGTGCACGCGCTCCGGCTGTTCGGCCGGTTGGAATCCGAGACGGATCGCTCGTGGCTGGTGTTCCTCATCGGATTCGTGGTGATCCTGCCCATCGCGTTAGGCATGGCCCGTGGGGTTCACGCCGGCGAGCTCGATCCGGCCGCCGGACTCTGGGGCGGGTTCTTCGCCACGTACGCGGTCAAAGCGTTCGGCACGGTTGGCGCGTGGATCATGGTCGCGCTGGCAGCGAGTGTTCTGGCGGCGGCGACGCTTCGCTGGAATCCGATTCGAGCGATTGTTGGACCTTCGGTGCAACCGGGGACTGCGAACCGGGAACTGGGAACAGGAGCGCCAGCGCTGGTCGGGGCTCCGGACGCTGACAAGCCCAAACGCAAGCGCGCGAAGAAGGGCGAGGTGCTCGCGGGAACGCCGGCTGACGTCGCGACGACGCTCGCGCCCACGCCCGAGGAAATGCCCGCGATCGATCCGTCGCTCATGCGCGACGCCGTCCCCGAGCTGGAAGAGGACGGCGACGTCGATCTGGCACGTGACCGGAAGAAGCGAGAGCGCAAATCGAAGAGCGACCTCACGGCCGATCGGGACGAGCGCGTCCACGCCGAGATCGACTCGACGGCAGTCGCGATCGAATTCGGCGGTGACGAGTTGCCGCCGACCGAGATCCTCTCGCCGCCGCCGCCTCGCAATGTCGAAGTTGGGAAGCGCGAGCTCGACCTCATGGGCGTGAAGCTCATGGACGCCCTGCGCACGTTCCGCGTGGAGGGTGAGCTCGTCGGGCGCACGACCGGTCCGGTGGTGACGCAATATGAGATCGAGCCCGCACCGGGCGTGAAGGTCCGCCAGTTCGCGAACCTCGCGAACGACCTCGCGCTGGCCATGCGCGCGCCCAGCATCCGGGTCGTCGCGCCCATCCCCGGTCGCGGTGCGGTGGGCGTGGAGGTGCCGAACCCCACCGCCGAGATGGTGACCTTCCGGGAGCTCATCGAGGCGCGGGACTTCCAGGGTGCGCGGGCCGCGCTGCCGATCGCGTTAGGCAAGGACCTCGAGGGCAAGCCGGTCGTGGCCGACCTGGCCAAGATGCCACACCTGCTCATCGCCGGCGCGACCGGCTCTGGCAAGTCGGTCTGCGTCAACACGCTCATCACGAGCCTCGTCTACCGGCACACGCCGAAGACGCTGCGGTTCCTGATGGTCGACCCGAAGATGGTCGAGCTGTCGGTGTACAACGTGCTTCCGCACCTGCGGCACAAGGTCGTCACCGACAACCGCGACGCCGCGGCGGTCCTCAAGTGGGCCGTGCTCGAGATGCAGGAGCGCTACGAGATCCTGGCGGCGAACGGCGCGCGGAACATCCAGGATTTCAATCGCAAGGTGCAGGAGGGCGCGAAACTCAAGGCGCCGAAGGAGCAAGCCGTCGCGCTCGGGAGTCCGGACTACGTGGGCGGCGTGTTGCCGTACATCGTCGTGATCATCGACGAGCTTGCGGACCTGATGATGACGGTGCAGGGCGAGGTGGAAACACCGCTCGCCATGCTCGCCCAGAAGGCGCGCGCGATCGGCATCCACCTGATCCTCGCGACGCAGCGCCCGAGCGTCAACGTCATCACGGGTCTGATCAAGGCGAATTTCCCGAGCCGCATTGCGTTCCGTGTGGCGTCGCAGGTGGATAGCCGCACGATCCTCGACGGCATGGGGGCCGAGGCGTTGTTAGGCAACGGCGACATGTTGTTCATTCCACCGGGCAAATCGGAGCCCGCACGGCTTCAGGGCGCGTTCATCGCGAGCGAAGACACCGAGCGCCTCATGCAGTGGTACGACGCCAAGCGCGAAGCGCGCCGTGCCGCGCTCGCCGCACAGGGTCTGGTGGTCGAGGAGCCCACCACCGCGGAGCCGGACATCCTCGAGACGATCCGCGCGCGCGAGGCGCTCGAGAAGGCCGGGGACGACGCGGAGGAGTTCGACGACGCGGATCGGGACAAGCTGTTCCGCGAGGCGGCCGAGGTGTGCATTCAGCATCAGCTGGGTTCGACGTCGTTATTGCAGCGCCGGCTCGGCGTTGGCTACGGCCGCGCGGCGCGCATCATCGACCAGCTGCACTCAGCGGGAATCCTCGGGCCGCCGAACGGCTCGAAACCGCGCGAGATCCTGAGTGGCCTCGAGGATCTGGATCGGATCTGCGGGCCGCGAGCGTAGACGCCACGCATCGTCGCGCGATCAGGCCGCCCGCTTGGTCGCAATAAAGTTCGTCGCGACCGACTTTTCGGTCGAGTGCGCCGGTGCGAGGGGTGTGATCGTGAATCCCGCTTCTGTCAGCAGTCCGAAGACCGGATAGTGCTGGGGTTCGGTGGCGGCGTTTCCCGGTGCCTCGAACACGACGGACCGTAGCGCATCCCCCGAGAGCAGGCTACCGAAACCGCGAAGTACTTCCGCCTCGAACCCTTCGACATCGAGCTTCACGACTGTCGGCGTGGGAAGGGCGCGGTCGGCGACGAGCGCCTCGGCTCGAACACAGGGACACAGGATGGCCCCGTCGTAGTGGACATCGGGCCACGGTCGGAGCGACGAAAGGCCATTGTTGCCACGCGTCACAATGCTGAGTCGAGCAACGCCGTCCGTGTCGGCCAGCGCGGCGGTAACAACCTGTACGTCGACGCCATTGAGGCTCGCGTTGGCAATGAGCCTCGCGGCCGTGTGGGGGGTTGGCTCGAACGCCACAACCGTCGTGTCGGAACGGAGATGCTTGGCCGTAATCGCGTGAAGCCCGATGTTGCTGCCGACATCCCAGAGGACCCCGTTAGGCGTCAGCGATCCGATGATCGCGTCGATCACCTCGCGCTCATAGTACCCGTGGTCGAGAACGGCGTAGTCCATCACGTTCTCGACGTCCAGATCGAACAGCAACCCGTCCACCGTGCGGACCCGTGTCAGCGTGACTTCGTGGTGTCCGCGCAGGATCCGGCGCAGCCTGGCCGCGCCCCGCAGTCTTCGCCGGCTCGCGAACGCGACGACGGTATCGAGCGGAGTAATGCCCGGTGGGGGACGACGCTTTTCTTCGGTCACAGTGCCTGACCGGCTGCACGATTTGGACCGGGCGGCGCGGTCATCGTGCGGATGAATCGCCGCATTGGGGTTCGTACGAAGTCTTTGTCGCCAGCTCGCTCGTCATTGTCCCATCCGTTAGGCGAAGCTCGCCGATACAGATCGCAGTGCCTCCGGCCAAGCCGGGTTGCTGATCGCGAATGAGCCCTCCAGCTAACCCGCGCGCCGGACGACGAAGCCGCACATCGCTCCCGGGCAAATACGGTGTGCATGGGAGCGGCGCGGTCGAGCATTTCTCGAGCGGCGAGTTGGGCACAATGTTGCTGCGGTAGCCGAGCGTGTCGGCGATCGGCCGCGGAACGGCGGTAAGCACCTCCACGTCATTCACCCGCCAGCGAAACAATCGAGGAGGTGTTGCTGGTGCCTCCGGGACCACGAGATCTGCGCGAGTGATGGAGACGAGCGACGCTCCGCGCGCCAGTGCCGACAAGACGTTGAGCTTCTGAGATGCGCCTGCATACGCGCCGCCCACGATCACACTCGTTGCCACGAAGGCCAGTACAGCGTGCCTGCCAGCGAACGAGTCACTCGCGCGCGAGTGGACCGTCAGCGCGAGCGCCAACGCTGGCACGGCGATCAGGAACGCGTAGAGAAAGCGAGGCGCCGGCGCCTGCCACGCCGCAAACGCGGCACCGAGGAGCGAAAACGCGACGACGGTGCGCACGCCGTCAACGCCGAGTGGCGGTGGGCTCGGCTCGCTGCGCAAGGCAGCAACGCGGCGAAGGAGATGGATCCCGAGAGGGAGACACGTCGCGGCGACGAGCGCGATCCATGGGTGATCCATGACCCACGGCGCGATCCAGCCCATCGACGCACTTGGCACTTCGCCGCGCCGCTGCCATCGGGCCACGTCGCGCACGTACGTCGCGTAGTCGGCTGCGCGTGAGACGCCGATGGACCACGGTGCATCGAGGCACGCTATCGGCGATGGAAACGCCGGGCATCCGGACGCAACGAGATTCGCCGCGATGAACGGACCCACGATCGACACGGCGAGCCCCGCACAAATCAGGACGCGCCTGAGGTAGCGACGGACGCCGCCGTCGCCTGGCGATGCCAGCACCGCGTACGCGCCCGTCGCGATGACCGCCGGCACGGCGAACAGCTTCATGGAGCACGCGCCCAGCGCGATCACGAACGGAATGAGCCGCCGCGTGAATGACGTCGGCGCGGGTGACACGACCAACACGGCCCACGCCGCGACGTAAATCATGGCATTCGTGGCGATGTCGGGAGACGGACTGACCGCGCCGCCTACAACGATGGCCCAGATGAGCGCGGCGGACCCAAACGCCAGAAACCAGTCGGCGATCGAGGCACGCCGCGCCGAGATGCGAGCCGCCGCGAGCGCTGCCTGAACGCCGGCAAGCACGAGGGCGAAACCGAGCGGCACGTTGCCCGCGCGGTTTGCGACCGGCCCGGCGTCGAACGCCGCGGCCAGCGTGAACCACGCCGACACGTGGCCCAGGCGGTTGTGAATGAGCGCCATGCCAGGGACGGTCCCGAAATCACGCAGCCATCGGATGACTCCGACGTGATACACGAGCGAGTCGTAGAGCGTGACGGGGTCGCTCGCGAGCGCCGCGGCGCCGATCGCGACGGCCATGACGCCCATGCCAATCGCCCATGCCGGGAGCAGAGGACTCTCCCTGCGCGGCGGGGCTCTCCTCGACCGGAGCCGCGTTGCGATCATGCCTAACGCGCACAACACCGTCATGGTAGAGGCCGAGGCCACCGGGGTCACCGCGGTAACCAGCGAGACTCCCAGCAGCGTGACCGCGCAGACAATGACACCAATCCACGCCGCGAGAATGAGACGATCGCCCGCGCGAACGCCGTTGGCGTCCAGTAGCGCGAGCGCGCCACGTCCGACCAGCCAGACCGCCGTGAAGATGATCGCCCAAGCCGCCAGGTCGAATGCCATGTGGATGCGATCGCGCGGGATTCTACGGCGTACGCGCCGTGTGAATGTCGACGGCCCGGTCGAGCAAGGCGCCAAGGACTGCTGCCTGACGCGGTTGGCTGTATCGCTCGATCTCGGTCCGATCTCCAGCGTAGGAAATCCCGTCAGTGCGTTCCCACTCGTCAAGCCAACTCGCGAGTACCCTGGCCGCGGCGTCGGCTGACTCCGCGGTCGTACCGGCGCGCGTCGTCTCGAGTAGGCGATCTCCCCACGCACCGGGGTCGCGCGGCAGCGCGAGTATCGGGCGCCCAGCATTGAGATACTCGAACGCCTTGGCTGGATAGCTCAGCGTCCCCTCCCCGGGCGACGGATTCGTGCAGTTGAGCAGTATCAGCGCATCGGCGTCTCGCTGCATTCTGAGTGCTTCGGCGGGCGGCACGCGGCCCACGAACCGGCACGCGCGTGCGGCCGCCGGAAATGCCGCTACGCTCGCCTGGAGCTCCGCGTCGCGGCCCGTTCCCGCGAAGATGAGCTCCAACGGGGGCGTTGTCCCCCCGCGCTCGCGAATCACTTGCTCCAAGGCCGCGAACAGCAGGTCCGGGCGCTGATCACCAGGGTAGATGGATCCAGTGTACGCAAGTCGGAGCCGATCGTGCGCCTCGCGTCGGATGGTCGGACTCTCATCGGGGTCGTATCCGACCACCAACACCTCGCCGCCGACGCCGTAGGTGCGCTGGACGTACGCGAGCATCGCCGGCGTGATCGCCCCGGCCAGCGTCGCGTACCGCATCCACTCGCGATGCCGATGGTCGGCGTACGGACGCCATGCGGCGCGGCGCTGCCGCTCCAGGTGAAAGCTGTACAGATCATCGAACTGGGCGACCCAAGGCAGGCCGCTCCGCCGCGCGACTTCCGAGGCGACGACGTGCGCCGTTGCCGGCGGGCAGAGGCTGCAAATGGCATCGACTCGCTCGCGCGCGATGAGCTCGAGCGCAGATCGAACCGCAGGCTCGACCCAGCCGCGGAACGCATCCGGAAAGTCGCCGAATGTTGGCGAGAAGAGCGAGAGAGCTCTGCGGGTGAGGGCGAGCGGGGTCCACCGCCGAAGCCGGCGCTCGGCGTGGTTGGTGATACCGTTAGGCACCTGCGGCACGTCGCCGTCACGATGACCGGCTGCAGACGCACCGGATTCGTAGGTTCCTCCCAATCGATGATGAAGCCGCCGCAACGCGTTGTCTCTCGTGCGGTAGGGAGCTCGCACGATCGTCACCCCGTTGAGCGCGGCCACCGCCTCCGCGTGCTCGGTGAGCGTGAACACGCTACGGTCTTCGGGCGCCACGTTGTGCGTCCAATCCTTCGTCAGGACGATCGGACGCCATCCGGCACCGGGCAGGTACTTGCAGAGCTTCGCTGCCCGCCGCGCACTGACGTCGTATTGCGGCGGGAAGGTGTACGAGATGAGCAGGACCGTTCGCACGCTGGCTGCTCGAGCGGTGAGCGTCGTTACGGGGCGGGCGTCGCCAACACGGCTTCGTCCACGCCCACGAACTCGGCGAACCGGCGCCTGAATACGTGGAGGCCGAGCTCCGCCCGAAGCACCTGCGGAATGGACGCCGCCGCCCGAGCGTGAAACCCGGCATCGCTGGCCGCAATCGTCAATGCATCCGCGATCTCCTGAGGGTCGAGCGAGTGACACGGGACGCCCACTGGCCAGCGTTCGAGGAACCGGGTCGGTGTGGAGTGTTCCGGTCCGTGGAACAGAATCGGCCGACCCGCTGCCAGATACAACGACACTTTGTTCGGGAACGACAGCTCGACGCCGGGTCGAAACGCTTCGTCGAACCAGTACGGCACGTAGCAGACGTCGCAGCCGGAGAGGATCGTCACGGCGTCGCTCGTCGAGTGCCACCCGAGGAACTCGATCCGCGCCGGTCGTGTGACGCGCACATCGAAGCTCGAAGCAAGGACGCGCACGATCGTCTCTCGCCCCGCCACTCGCCACTGCAGCCGTCCCAGGCTCTCGATCAGCGCGTCCCATTCGCGACGAGCGTACAGACTCCCCGCGTAGCCGATCACGAACGGTTCGTTAGGCGCTCGCATGCCTGCCGGGGGAGTCCACTCGGACTCTGGCAGTCCATGGATCATGGGAACACACGGCGTGCCGTATCGACCCTCGTACCTCTCCTTCATCTCTGCCGATGCGACCGCACAGCGCACCGACGCACGGATCGCATCGCCGAACCGGTCCATCACCCGCGCCAATGCGTGACCGCGTATGCCCCAGTAGTGCGCCAGCGCGTAGTCCGGCGGGTCCCAGACCGTGGTGATCATCGGCATGCCCAGTCGGCTGGGCAGCGCTCTGGCAATGTTGATCATCGTCGGACCGGCCAGCGGGACCCACATGAGGTCCGGCTTCGTCTGGGCAGCGAACGCGGCAATCTGATCGACGAGCTTCGGAAGGTGCTGCATGTCCACGTAGCGGTCGAAGAGGCCGCGAGTGGTCTCCTGGACCTTCCGCCCCCACCGGTTGAACCCGCGCTCCGGAACCGCATCGAGCACCGCTCGCGGCGCCGCGCGGAGCGCTTCGGGCCACGGGCCCGATCCGATTCCAGGGAGGATCGCGAAAGCCAGCCGATCGGCGGGGTACATGAGGCAGAGGTCCCGGAGATAGACTCCACCCACTCCCTCCGGCACGGGCGCGACCGGCGAGACGATGAGCAGCCGTGGCGCGCTGGACGTAGGCGGCGCCTCGTTCACGTCGTTCCGCGCGGACACCGATGCCGCCGTCAATGTTGTTGCTCGCTCAGCAAAATGTTCGCGACGGTGCTGCTCACCGCCGGCGCCAGATACTCCGGAGGCACCGTCCAGTTGCGCTCGCGCTGAAGCGCAGCCCGTACCGCCGTCGCGATCCGGTCCGGATCGACACCGGCGATCACGTTGCTGCCGCACTCCACCGTCTCTGGACGCTCCGTGACATCGCGCGTCGTCACATTGGCGACGTGCAGGATGCAGCATTCCTCCTGCACCGTGCCACTGTCGGTCAGCACGCACGCTGCGTCACGCTCGAGCGCGAGAAAGTCGAAGAAGCCTAACGGGGGCAGCACGCGCAGTCCCGCAACAAGATCGGTCATGCCGAACGCCTCGAGCCGACTTCGCGTCCGCGGGTGCATGCTCACCACGATCGGCATATCGTGCTCCGCGCCAACGCGCGTCACCGCCTCGGCCAGCTGTCGCAGGCGCTCCGGGATGTCCACGTTCTCAGCCCGGTGTGCGGTGACGAGAAAGTACGCGCCCCGCTGCACTCCGAGGCGACCGTGGACGTCAGACGCGTCGATGCAGCCCTCGTAGTGCCGGATCACCTCGAGGATCGGGTTACCAGTCACGATCACTCGCTGCGCCGCGATCCCCTCCCGCAGCAGGTTCGCGCGACTGCGCTCGGTGTAGGGGAGCAGAACGTCGCTCGAGTGATCGATGATCCGACGATTGACTTCCTCCGGCACGCGGTCATCGAAACACCGATTGCCCGCTTCCATGTGATACACCGGCACGCCGAGCCGTTTGGCCACGACCGCCGACAGGCCGCTGTTCGTGTCGCCGAGGATGAGCAGCCGATCCGGACGCTCGTCACGAATCGCGCGCTCGACGCCGGTCAGGATCTGGCCCACCTGCTCACCGAACGACTCGCCTCGAACGCCTAACGAAATATCCGGCGGCCGAACGCCCAGCTCGCGGAAGAACACATCGCTGAGCGCCGGGTCGAAGTTCTGACCGGTGTGCACGAGCACGTGGTCGCACAGCGCATCCAGCTTCGGGATGAGCCGCGACAGCCGAATGATCTCGGGCCGCGTCCCGAGCACGGTCATGATCTTCATCGCAGAAGCTCGACGCCCTCTCCGGCCGGAGCTTCCTCCGCCAGGAGCAGATTCTGCCGCGTGAGCAGCGCGACGACGTCGTCGTAGCTCATGACTTCATTGGCCGAGCTGTATTCGCCCGGGAGGGCCGCGAGGGCCTCGTGATCACCGTGCAGCTCGGGGAGCACGGGCCGGATCGCGTAGAATTTCTCGCGGTCGACGCTGCGATGGCATTCCTCCTCCGAGATCAGGATCTCGTGCACCTTCTCGCCAGGCCGAATGCCGGTGACGACCGTCTCGATGTTCCGTTCTCCAACGAGGGCCCGGGCGACGTCCGTGACTTTCGCCGACGGCACGCGCGGGATGTACGTCTCGCCGCGTCGGGCGCCACGCATCGCGGCGAACACCGTGTCGACAGCCTCCTCGAGCGAGAGAAGGAATCGCGTCATGTCGGTCGTCGTGATGGTGACCGGGCCGCCACTCCGGATCTGCTCGTGAAAGAGCGG
Organism: Gemmatimonadaceae bacterium; assembly: GCA_036509075.1. Classification (GTDB taxonomy): domain Bacteria; phylum Gemmatimonadota; class Gemmatimonadetes; order Gemmatimonadales; family Gemmatimonadaceae; genus JAJKIV01. The sequence continues at coordinate 1,105 of DATCGG010000256.1, read as the reverse complement.
GATCACCGAGCCGCGCGAGGCAAGCACGTTCCCATACCGTACGCACACGAATCGAGTGTCCGGACACGTGAGATTCGCCGACGTGAACACGCGCTCCTGGATCGCCTTGGTCATGCCCATCACGTTTACGGGCTTGCAGGCCTTGTCGGTGCTCACGCCCACGACAGTGTCGATCGCCAGCCCGTTCTCCCGGATGGCCCGAATGATATTTTCCGGCCCGGTGATGTTCGTCTGTACGGCCTCGTAGGGAAAGTATTCACACGTCGGGACCTGCTTCAGCGCGGCGGCATTCACGACCACATCGGCGGTGCGGAGAACCGATGCCACCGAGTGGTAGTCGCGGACGTCGCCGATTACGAACGTGAGCAGCTCGCTGAAATTGCGATAGACGATTTCGTCCGTCGCGACGACGCGGTTCTTGTAGTGGAGCCGCATGTCGTGCTGCTTCGCTTCGTCCCGCGAGAACACCGTGATCCGGCGAGGCCGGCCCATCTCGCCGCCGAGGAGCCGGCGGACGAGCACCTTGCCGAGCGATCCGGTTCCTCCCGTGACTACGATGTGCTTGCCGTCGAGCGGCCGTGTGCGGTCGAGGTCCACTGAAGTGCCCATGCGTCGTAGGGCGTCGGGTCGGCCGCGAGCTCGGCCACCATCGCCGCCCACGAAGGCGGGCGATATCCCGTCGCGTTCATGAAGCGACTCGCGTCGAGCGTGCGGTCGCAGACGAACGACTCGTCCGCCCGAAGCACCGAGCCCAGGCCGAACGCATCGTTCACGATCGTGAGAAGATCGAACTTGTTGATCGGATCGCCAGCAATGTGCCACACGCCCCGAAGGTCGGGATGACGCTGAATGATCTCGGCGATCACCCGCGACAGCTCGGGCGTGGTGAGGCCGCTGAAACGCGCGTGCGTGAAGCCAGCCAGGATCTCTCCCCGATGGGAGATGAACCACTCGAACAACCCGCGCGAAGTCCGGATCTCGCGGCCGACCATCGACGTTCGCACCGTTAGGCAGCCGTCGCGGTCCACTTCGCCCAGCAGCTTGCTTCGGCCGTAGAGGTCGCGCGCATCCGGGACGTCGTGTTCCGTATACGCGCCCTTGGTGC
>DATCGG010000255.1:0-4433 GCA_036509075.1 Gemmatimonadaceae bacterium | reverse complement strand
TGATGGCCTGATTCACGTCACGCGGAATGGCGGGCAGACGTGGACGAACGTCACACCGAAGGACATGCCAGAACTGGGACGCGTGAGCCAGATCGACGCGTCGTCGTTCGACGATGGCACCGCGTACGTCGCGGTGAAGCGGCCGCTCCTGAACGACGTCACGCCGTACGTCTTCCGCACGCACGACTTCGGGAAGACGTGGACGATGGTGGTGAATGGCATGCGGCCTAACGACTACGTACACGCCGTGCGTGAGGATCCAATGCGCAAGGGCCTGCTCTACGCGGGCACGCAGCACGGGATGTACATCTCGTACGACGATGGCGACAGCTGGCAGAGCTTCTCGCTCAACCTGAGCGACATGCCGATCTCCGACGTCATGGTCGACGGAAGCTCGATCGCGATCGCGACGCATGGTCGGAGCTTTTACGTCCTCGACAACATTGAGGCGATCCGGCAGTACACGCCCGCGATCGCGTCGGGGAGTGAGCCGTACCTGTTCGCACCGTCGAGCGCGATTCGTCCCGGCACCAACGTGGCGATCCGCTACTGGCTCAAGCAGGCGCCGAAGGCGCTGAACGTCGACATTCTGGACGCGACAGGCAAGGTCATTCGCACGTACAAGGGTGCGCCACCGTCGGACTCGGCGAAGCGCGGCCAGCAACAGGCGGCTCCGAGCGACGATGACGATGACAACGCGCGCAACCGGCAGCCGACCGCGCCGATGGTCGCGGGACTCAGCTCGATGACGTGGGATCTCCGCATCGCGCCGGCCACGAGGTTCCCGGGGATGATCCTTTGGGGTGCGACGACGAACGGCCCCCTCGCGATGCCGGGCACGTACCGCGTGCGCCTGACGGTGGATGGCAAGACCCTCACGCAGCCTGTGACGGTCAAGAGGAACCCGCTGATCACCGACGTCACGCTGGCGGAGCTCAAGGAGCAGTTCGACCTGGCCGTCCGGATCCGTGACAAGCTCAGCGAGGCAAACCAGGCGGTGATCAACATACGCGATCTGAAGAAGCAGGCCGCCGATCGCCTAACGAAGTCGCAGGACCCCGCGCTCAAGACCGCGGCTGACGCGTTCTCGAAACACGTGAGCGACGTCGAGGAGGCGATCTATCAGGTGAGGAATCAGAGCGGTCAGGATCCGCTCAACTTCCCGATCAAGATCAACAACCGGCTCGGTACGCTGCTCCAAACGGTGAGCACGGGCGACGGGAAGCCGATCGGCGCGGCACTCCCGATCTTCAACGACCTGTCGGGGGAGCTTAAGGTGGAGACGGATCGGCTCGCGAAGGTACTGGCGGACGACCTGACGAAGCTCAATGCGGAGCTGAAGCGGCTTGGGTTGCCTGAGGTCACGCTCGCGAAGCCGACGGTATCGTAGGGAGCGGCGTCGCGCCGTAGGCGCGCACCCGGGAACAGGGAACCGGGAACAGTGACTCCTCAGGAAGCTTCTGTTCCCAGTTCCCCGTTCCCACTGACTCTATCCCGCAACCCTATCACGGCCATACGGATCCCCCGCCAGCGATTCCGTATGCAGAGCGCAGAGCCATTCTCCGTTGCGTCGCACCCAGACCGACGAGTCGTTGGCATCGATCGGCAGCGTCTTGCCATCGACGACAATACGTTCGTTCACCTTGTATGCGACGATCGCGACGTCGTCACTGACGAATCGCACCTGCGCGTTCCTGTCGTCGAAGCTGTACTGCTTGAGCTCCCATTTTCCGTCGGCCATCATCTGTTCCATCTTCGCACCATCGATGGCCGAGACTCCCTGGGCGCCGACGACGATGCATCCATCGTCGGTCATCTGACCGGCGGTACGCCCGTCCTTGGTCTTCATCGTGTCCCAGAAGCGCTTCTCGAGCGCGAGCAACTCCTGTTCCTTCCCATGGATCGGCATCGTTCCTTCCTCGTCCGAATGAGCGTGCCGGATCGGTGAAAGAATCGCGCCAACAGGCGCTCACTTGGTCGTCGAAAGCTCCTGATACAGAATCCTGAGAAACCGCTCGCGATTTGTCGCCCAGTCTTTGTCGTACTCCGCCGTGATCTTCGACGCGAGCACCTGATCCACCGTGTGCTTGGCCGCGATCTCCTTCTTCATGCGATCGCGCATCACGACCAGCATATCGTGATACGCCTTGACCCGCGCGCGATCGGCGAGCGGGCCGTGGCCGGGAATGATCTTCGTGTCCGCGTTTGTCACCGCGACCAGGCGTTCGGTCGCCGAGATGATGCCGTTGATCGTGCCACCGCTCGAGCGATCCACGAACGGGAACCCGGCGCTCACGAAGACGTCCCCGGTGTGTACGACGTTCGCCTTCGTGAACATCACCATCGCGTCACCGTCGGTGTGCGCCGGTGCGACGTGGAAGACCACGACCGAGTCGCCGTTCAGGTGGAACGACACCGTGTCCGTGAACGTGATGACCGGCAGCGCCCCGCGCGGTGAGGCCGGCTGCTTTAGCTTGAACGCCTCGATGAACTGGTCGGTCGACATGCGCTTCCGCACGTTCTCTTGCGCGAAAATCAGCGCGCCGGCCTGGCCCATGTTCTCGTTGCCGCCCGTGTGATCGAAGTGCCAGTGCGTGTTCATCACGAACCGAACGGGCTGGGGCGTGATCGCCTTGATCGCGGCAAGAATCTTTGGCGTCAGTGGCGCGAACTGGTCGTCGACGACAAAGGCCGCGTCGTCACCGACCATGAGGCCGATGTTGCCGCCGGAACCCACGAGCATGTGGACGTTCCCGGCCACCTTCGTGCTCGTGACCTGGACGGTGTCGAAATTCTGGTTCTGGCCCTCGAGGCGTGAAGACGCCTGGGAGAGCACGACCGTTGCCGTCAGTGCGGCATTCCACCCGCGACGGAACCACGAACGGGACATGGGAGCCTCGAGTGTAGGGCGGTTTCGGACGGTACGATGCTAACCAGGACTCGCGCTGCGTCCAGGGGTGCCCGATTCCCTATTCCCGATTCCTGCTTCCCGATGCTAGCTTGGCCCTTGTGTCTCATCCCGCCGCGATGTCCCAGGCCGAACCGGTCGCACCGGGTTCTTCGTCGCCCAAGCCACGTGACGAGGAACTGGACTTCTTCGGCCTAACGCATCCCGGGCTCGTCCGGCAGGGGAACCAGGACCACTACCTGGTCTCGACGCTGCACAAGACGGCGCGAGTTCGGGCGACGAGCCTTCCGAACCCCGAGCTGTTCGAGCTCCCGAGCCAGCGCATCGCGTCGTTCGGCATGGTCGCGGACGGCGTCGGGGGGCACTACGGCGGTGAAACGGCGAGCCGCACAGCCATCGAATCGATTGCGGAGTACGTGAAGGAGACGATGAACGCGTTCTACTCCGCCGACGAGAACGACGAGAATTCGTTCTTCTCGGCGCTGCAGGACGCGGCGGCGACGTGCCACCAGAGCGTAATCGACCGGGCGGAAGCGAGCGGCGAACCCAGGGCCGCGACGACCCTCACGCTGTTCGTCGGCGTTTGGCCGTCGCTGTACATCCTCCACGTTGGTGACAGTCGGTTGTATCTCTTCCGAAAGGGCGAGCTGCACAAACTCACGCGCGACCAGACGATGGCGCAGGATCTGGTCGACATGGGCGCGATGCCGAAAGACATCGCCGCACAGAGCCCGCTCGCGCACGTGCTCACGAGCGCGATGGGTGCCTCCGAGACGTCGCCGGATGTGACGCGCGTCGAGCTACGATGGGGCGATGCCCTGCTGCTCTGTACGGACGGGCTCACGAAGCACGTCTCCGACGACCGGATCGCCGAACGCATGCGCGCAAGGACGTCGGCGGAGCAGGTAGTGCGGGCGCTCGTCGACGACGCGCTGGCCGGCGGCGGGACGGACAACGTCACGGTGCTGGTGGTCGCGGGCGTACGGCGAGAGTAGCCAGCGTCGAGCCAGTCGCAACAAACCGGCCGACGATAAGTCCTCAGCGCTCGTCGAGCGATCGAAGATGTGCGAGGCGTTGCCTGACGGCTGTCACCTTGGGCGCGAGCACGGGATCGGCGTCTTTCCACAGCTCGACGAACGCGAGGTAGTGCGAGATCGCCTTCTGCCGGTCACCCTTTGTCTCATACAGCTCTCCCAGGCGCTTGTGGGCGCCCGCGAGGTAGGTCGGATCGAGTTGGTGCAGGGTTGGGACGAAAGTAAAGGGGGCACGAGGTGTCGCGAGATAACGCTCATACATCGCGATCGCGGAATCCGGTTGGTCGGACAGATCGAACGCGCGCGCCAAATACGCCGGGAGACACGCGGCGCACTCGCTGACGGGTCCGTCCGGTCGCCGATCGCCGAGTCGAAATTCGGCGATCGCATCGCGATACCGCTTTTCCGCCAGGGCGATCTCGGCCAACGTGTTGTGCCGCTCCGGCTCGTCGTGCTGCCTCACGACCGAGTCGTTCTTCACGTCTGCCTCG
>DATCGG010000254.1:0-5456 GCA_036509075.1 Gemmatimonadaceae bacterium | reverse complement strand
GCCGTGAATAGGCCGCCGTTCCCGCCCTGGCTCGCGAGCAGCGCATCGCCCCACGTGCTGACGAAAGACGCCGACGAGAACGAGCCATTCGTTAGATACACACCCGGCTCGGTCCCCGTCTCTCCATACGCCGCGCGCAGGCGTCCCTCGCTCAGGAGTCCGCCCAGCGTCATGTAGTTCGTGAAGTTCCATGCGGCCGTCGCGGCCGGGAACCAGTGCCGACGATCGCTCGACCCGAACGTCGAGAACCCGTCGTTGCGGATCGTCGCCGTGACGTAGAGCTGGCGCCAGAACTCCTGCTGAGCCTGAGCGAAAAAGGACTGCCCGCGGACTAGCACCGTCGAATCATCCGCGGTGCGAGTCGTGGTGTTGACCAGCGCGAACGGCTGCGGCGCGATGAGGTCCTGGCCGACGGTGAGGTTCTGCCGGTAGTTCCGGCTGCTGAGATTGCCGCCTAACACGAGCCGCGACTCGAAGTCCTGCCAGAACGAGTGCGTGAACGTCGCCGTCAGGTTGTTGTCGAGCTGGTAGTTGACGAGGTTCGCCTTGATCACCTGACCAGTGGGGAAACTGGAGCTCGTCTTTGGCAGCGTCTCCAGACGCTCGTCGTTGACGTAGTCCGCGCCAACCGTTAGGCGAACGTTGACCCACTCCTTCGGGTCGTAGGAGATCCCGAGGTTGCCGAACGCGCGCCCGAGATTCTGGGTGTTGTCCTGGTCCTTGATCGCAAACAGCGGATTGTCGTAGCCGCGGGAATCGTTGATCGAGCCGCTGGACGGTTCCGGGAACCGATACGACCGATGGAGTCCCGTGGTCGGGTCGAGGTAGTTGAAGTTGTTGAACTCCGGGGGCGTCCTCCAACTGCCGAGTGACACCCCCGAGATGTTGGAGCCCTTCTGCACAAACTGGCCGCGGTCATCGACGTATGCGATGTTGCCGTCCAGACGGAATCCGCCAGGCAGGGTCTGCGCGGCCTTCAGGCGCACCGAGTAGCGGTCGTACGTGTCGTTGTTCCCGATGACGGTGCCGTTCTGGTTGCTCGCGCCGCCCGACAGATAAAAGGTCGTACGATCGCTGCCGCCCGATACCGACAGCGAGTTGTCGTAGGTCTGCCCGTTTTCGAACAGATCCGTGGCGTGATTCCACGTCGGCGTTCCCGAGGCGAGCTTCGGTCCCCACGACGTGCTGGTGAGTGAGCAGTCGGGTTCCGCGCACGTAACGCCCTCGCCACCGGTGCCCTGCCCGTACGCACGCTGGAGCGGCACGGAGTGGGTGAGCTGATCGAGACGCGTGGTCGACCGGAACGAGAAGTTGACGCCGCCGGTCGGTTTTCCACTCTTGGTCGTGATCAGCACGACGCCTTGCCCTGCGCGCGCACCATAGATGGCGGCGGCCGCGCCGGACTTCAGAATCTCGACGCTCGCGATGTCCGCAGGATTGATGTCAGCCGCACGATTCGGGACGTCAGTGCTTCCAGTCGGGCCACTCGTCGAGATCGTCTGGTTGTCGATGGGCGAGCCATCGACGACGAATAGCGGTTGACCCGTTCCCTGGATGGTGTTGAGTCCGCGAATGCGGATCGATGACGACGACCCGGGCGATCCCGACTGCGACGTAACGACGACGCCGGGCGCCTTCGCCGCGAGCGCGTTGACGACGTTCGTCTCGTTCGAGCGCTGGATCGCCGCCGAGTCCACCGGTGTTCGCACCGTCCCAATACGCTCGGCCTGTGTTGCCGTGCCTGCTCCCGTCACGACCACTTCACCGAGCTGCAGCGGATTCGCCGCGAGCGAGAAGTCGTGCGTGATGGTGGTCCCGGGCGTCAGCGTGACCTGAAACTGCACCGGTCGGTAGCCGAGCCGCCGCGCTTCGAGCGTGGCCGCCTGTCCCGAGGCGCGCGCGGCGGGCACCTGGAACGAGTACTTCCCTGCGTCGTCGGTCATGGCGCCCAGCCCCAGTCCGACGAGCGCCACTGATGCGCCCGGCATCGGTTGGTTCGTCTCGTTGACGACGGTCCCGGAAACGGTGATGGGTTGTTGTGCTCGCGCTAGCTGTGGCCACGCGACCGAGGCAGCGAGCACCAGAGTCGTGAGTCGACAATGCATCCGTGTCATGCGTCCTCCGCGCTAAAGCGGTAGGGTGATCGCATGACCGCCGTCCCCATGACGGCGGTCGCCGTTGGGACGACATCAATGCTTCGCCTTGAACTGCGGGCGTGCTGCTACTGCGACTCCAGAGTACGTCTCAGCGAGCTACACCAACCAGTGGCGGGCCACGACTCGTCCCGACGTCTCGCCGCCGACAGTCGTCATCGCTGCAAAGGGAGCGTGAGCGGTATCGGAGGCGAGTTAGGGGGCGGATCGCAAATCGCGTGCACTCCAGTTGACAGAGAGAGGAAAACCATGTCGGGTTGCGACGATTGGGGGGACGAGACGAACTCGTTTTTTGTGACGAGCCGATACGTTTGGGAAGCCAATTCGACGGACGGAGCGCCCGCTGACCAAAACGGCACCGTGCCTAACGAGTCACTTTGAGCCGTTCGACCTCGACCGTGGACAGTGTCCGCAGGTTCATGGTAGGCGCGCGTTTTGGGCCGGCCATGATGCCACGCAATATTCCGAAAAGGGGAAACGGAAACGGCCGAAACTACTGATCGGGCGGATCGCTCCGAGGACGGGACGATTCCATTCGCAACGAGCCTGATTTGAGAGGGGAATAGCCTCGGGCCCGCTGATACCTCCCGAAGCTGTTCCCAAGAAATCGCGGCTCGTGGCGAGTGGAGTTTTCCTATCACGCGAAGCGATCCGCAAAATCCATTGTTTCCGGCCGTTTCCGTTTCCCCTTTGTTTTGGATGCTCGACCAGAGCGTGAGCTCTTGACATGTGGCGCCACGAGGTGCACTGTTTACTTAACACTGTTAAGTAGAACCTCGAAGCCACCTGCCTCATGGGTCCCAAAGAACGCCGCACCCGCGAACGCGAAGAGACCCGATCCAGAATCCTGGACGCGGCTCGCGAGATGTTCGTACAGGACGGCATCGAGGCGGTCACCATGCGCGAGATCGCCAAGCGCATCGAGTACACGCCCACGGCGATCTACCACCACTTCCGGGACAAACAGGCGCTGATCGAGGAGCTCTGCCTCATCGACTTCCGCGGTCTGGCGCAGGCTTTTCAGAAGATCGGGCGCATCGAGGATCCGATAGAACGAGTGCGGCGAATTGGGCTCGTGTACATGGACTACGCGCTCGAACACCCGAGCCACTACCGGTTCATGTTCATGACTCCCAAGCCGTTACTTCCAGCGAGCTCCTTCGGGATCAGTGACGGCGAGCCTGACACCCACGCCTACGGTGTGCTGCGGTCCACGGTCGCCGAAGGCATCGCACAAGGGCGCTTTCGGCCCGAGTTCACCGACGCTGACGAGCTCGCCCAGGTCCTCTGGTCAGGCGTGCACGGCATCGTGTCGCTGCAGATCGTGAAGGGAGGAAAGGGAGAACACATCGCCTGGTGCGACCCACGTGAGACCGGGCGAGCCATGCTCGACGTGCTCATGCGCGGCACCCTTCGCACGCCCACCAAAGGCTGACTTTCTCGACCATGCCCTATGGGCGTTTTCTGTCGCCATCGACTTAACACTGTTCAGTTACGTAACCAAGTAAGAATAGCGTTTCAAGAATACCTGTCGAGCAGAACGCAGCCGCTTTCGGAGGTCACATGCAGTTCCGTCTCAGCCTAACGACTTCGATCCTCCTGCAGGCATTCGTCCTTGGGACGACGCCGACCATCACGGCCGCCCAATCACCGCTCACCAACCCCGTCGACGCCTACATACGGCAGGCGCTGCGCGCCAATCTCTCGCTCGCCCAGACACAGCTCGACGAAGACCGCGCAGACGCCGCGGTGCGCGAAGCACGAGCGCTCCGCCTCCCCTCCCTCGCCTTCAGCACGCGCCGCACCCGCACCGACGGCGGCCTCGATCTCGGAACCCTCGTGAACCCGGCCTATCGAGCGCTCAATCAGCTCACGGGAACGAGCGCCTTCCCCACGAACGTTGGGCTGACGCTGCCGTTCGCCCAGGAAACACGAGTCCGGCTCGCACAGCCGATCTTCCAGCCCGCCATTGGCGCTGGCGTGCGCGCGGCGTCGGCCGAGCGCGACGCGCAATCCGCCGAAGTGCGCGCAGCCGCGCGCCGTCTGGCGGCCGAAGTCCAGACGAGCTACTGGGCAATCGCGAGCGCCACTCGCGTCGCGGAGCTCTTTCGCGCGACGCTGCCGCTCGTGGACGAAAACGTCCGCGTGAACGAACGGCTGCTCGCGAACGGAACCGTCACGCCGGAGGCGGTGCTGCGCTCGCGCGCGGAGCGGAGTGAAGTCGTCCAGCAACTGGCCGACGCCGAACAGCGAGCGTCGGCAGCGCTGCGGTCGTTCAATCTGCTGCTCGATCGTCCGCTCGACGCGTCCGTCGAGTTGCTGTCGGACTCGGCGCTCGCGCTGGTCGTCGACACTACCGCCAACCTAACGCTGGACGTTCTGCTGCAGCACGCGCGCGCCGCGCGCGACGAGCTTCGCGAAGCGGACTTTGGCATTGCCGCCGCGTCGGCGCAGGAGAAAGCAGCAACAGCCGCATTCCTGCCGACCGTCGCCGTCGCCCTCGACTACGGCGTCCAGGGCAACACGTACCGCTTCGACCGCGAGCACGACGCGCTCGCCGCGTCGGTCGTGGTGGAGTGGAATCTGTTCAACGGCGGTCGCGATGAGGCACGACGGCAGCAGGCGGCGATCGGCGAGAGTCGCGCGCGCGTCGCGCGCAAGGAGATCGAGCGCCGCATCGAGCTCGACGTCCGGCAGGCGTATGACGCGCTGCAGGTCGCGCGCGCGGGAATCGGGACTGCGCGCGATCGGGTCGCCGCTGCGCGGCGGAGCTTCGAGCTCGTGACGCGACGCCACGCCGAAGGCATGGCATCGCAGATCGAGTTCATCGACGCGCGCACGGCGTACACGCGCGCGGAGCTGAACCTGATTCTGACGCGGCAGAGCTACGCCGTGCGCGCCGCGGAGCTCGAGCGCGCGGCTGCCTTAGGAGTGATCGAGTGACCACCCTGGTCATCCCGAGCCGGCAGGCGAGGGATCGCAGGGTTCCTGTTAGAGGGCCCCTCTTTCGGGACGACCGCGATCCCTCGCTACGCTCGGGATGACAAGAAACTTCGCAGGAGACTCCTATGACCCGCTCTTCAAGACTCCGGTTCGCAGCACTCGGCCTTGCAACGGTTGGCGCGGCGTGCGGCGGTGACGCCGACGCTCGAGGGCGCAACGTGCCCGCGACGACCACCGTCACAAACGCCATTGCCGTCCGCGTCGCGCCGATCACCGAGGATTCAGCCGCGCAGCCCGTCACCGCCACGGGCGTCATTGGGCTGCGTGATGAGATTGCGCTGTCCTTCAAGATCGGCGGCG
>DATCGG010000253.1:0-14370 GCA_036509075.1 Gemmatimonadaceae bacterium | reverse complement strand
GGCCTCCCGGCCGATACGAAGCTGCTGATTCTGCACGCCGACGACCTCGGCGTTGCTCACTCGGTGAACGCGGCCAGCTTCGACGCGCTCGACAAGGGCGCGATATCGTCTGCGAGCATCATGATGCCGACCCCGTGGGTTACCGAGGTCGCTACGTACGCCAAGCAGCACCCTAACGCGGACCTCGGGCTGCACCTGACTCTCACGAGCGAATGGCTCACGTATCGGTGGGGCAGTGTCGAGTCGAAGGACAAGGTTCCGAGTCTCCTGGATTCCACCGGAACCTTCCCGAGCGAGGTCCCACCAGTTGTCGCGCGCGCCAAGCCGGCGGAGGTCGAGCGGGAGCTTCGCGCGCAGGTCGAGCGGGCGATGGCGCTCGGGATTCGTCCGACGCACCTCGACAGCCACATGGGCACACTGTTCACGACGCCGGAGCTGATTGCCACCTATGTGAAGGTCGCGCACGACTACCGACTGCCGTTCCTGGCGATGAAGACCACGCCTGGTGGAACGGCCATGTCTCTCTCGCCGAAGGACGTCACGTTCGACGCGGTGGTCATAGCCGGACCGGACGTGCCGCGCGATCAGTGGAAGGCGTTCTACCTGAACGCGATTGCCAACCTCCAGCCGGGTCTCACCGAGATGATCGTCCATCTCGGCCACGATGACGCGGAGTTGCAGGCGGTGACGGTCGACCACGAGCCCTACGGCTCTGCGTGGCGCCAGCGCGACTACGACGTCGTCACGAGCCCGGAGTTCAAGAAGGCGCTGCAGGACCACAAGGTCAGGTTGGTGACGTACAGGGAGCTGCAGAAGTTGACTCAGCAACCATGAGCTCCGAGCGCAGAGCTGATTTCTCCCAGTCCCCTGACGCCGAGACGCCGCATTCCGAGCGACCGCGTACGGTGGCGGAGCGTCGTTTCGCGGAACGCGCGACTGAGTTGACGAGCCTCGACCTGCCCGCCCGGTTCGCGCGGATGTACGAGACGAACCTGTGGGATAACACGGAGTCGCGCTCGGGTGACGGGTCGAGCCTGGCGTCGACGGCCGGCGTGCGCGTCGGTCTGCCGAACCTGCTTCGCCAGCTCGAGGTACGGCGTCTGCTCGACGTCCCGTGTGGTGATTTTCACTGGATGGCGCACGTCGACCTCGCGGATGCCGGCGTGGTCGCGTACGTGGGCGGCGACGTCGTGAATGCGATCGTGGAGGCCAACACCGCGCGCTACGGCAGCGCCGGTCGGAGCTTCGTGCGTGTCGACCTAACGAGTGGACCGCTCCCCGCGGTGGCGGGGCAGCCGGCGGATGCGGTGCTCTGCCGCGACTGCCTCGTGCATCTGTCGTTCGTCAACATCGCGCGGGCGATGCGGGTCGTTCGGGATAGTGGAGCGCGCTACCTCATCGCCACGACTTTCCTCGAGCAGCCGGCGAACATCGACATCGTCGACGGCAACTGGCGTCCGCTCAACCTCGAACGCGCCCCGTTCAATCTGCCGTCGCCGGTTGCGGTGCTGGTGGAGGGATGCGAGGAGGAGGGCGGTGCGTTCGCAGACAAGGCGCTCGGGGTGTGGCGGGCAGAGGACCTTCCGGGCCAGGAGTAGGTTCGCGGCCCGACTCGACGTTCGCCAAGCCTTTTCGGGAAACAACGATGAAGCGGATGTGGCGGAAACGGCCGGATCTGCCTAACGGGATGCGCCCCCACCCAACGAGCCGTTTTTCTTGGGAACGGCCTCGGGCAGCCAGTGCGTCCCGAGGCCGTCATTCTCAAATCCCGGCTCGTCGCGAGAGCCAGCGTGGATGCAAAGTCGGATCCAGCCGTTTTCAGTTTCTTCCGCCAAATCGTCGTTCCCTGAGAAGGCTTGCCCGACACTGAAGTCGTACGCGGCGCCGGAAGCTATCCGCGGGTATCCGTGTTGCATCCGTGACGGCTTGAACTGGCTCAGGCGGTCTGCCCCTCGTGAACGTTAAACGGCCAGCGCGCAGTTCGCCACGACCAGACCAGAAACGTCACACACCCTAACGCCAGCACGCCCACGCCGAACAGGATGACCTCCACCTGTGTGGTAGCGAACACGAAGATCCACCCTGCGAGCGCCACGAGCGCCGGCACGGGATAGAGCCACATGCGGTATGGACGCGGCAGATGCGGCGCGTGGCGACGCAACAGTATCAGGCCCACGACCTGCCCCATGAACTGCACGAGGATCCGTGTGACGATCAACGCGTCGATCACCGTGCCTAACGAAAAGAACCCGGCCACGATGGAGATGGCGCCGAGGACCAGCAGCGAGACGAAGGGGAAGTCCTTCGTCGGATGCAGCCGGCCGAACGCGCGAAAAAAGTAGCCGCTCTGCGCCGCGGCATACGGGATGCGCGAGTATCCGAGCAGCAGCGCGAACACCGAGCCGAACGCGGTCCACAGGACGAGCAGCGTGAAGATCGTCGCGACGCGGTTTCCGTAGATCCGCTGCATGAACACCGAGACGATGAAGTTCGACTCGGGGTGTGCCGACGCCGGGACGAACTCGCGCCACGGGATCACGCCGATGATCGACAGGTTGATCCCGATGTAGATGACGGCGACGGCCGCGGTACTGATGAGGATCGATCGCGGGATCACGCGCCCGGGGTCGCGCACCTCGTCGCCGATGTAGCAGACGTCATAGTAGCCGAGGTAGTCGTAGATCCCGACCCGCGCCGCGGCCCCGAGGCCGAGGAAGAAGCCTAACGAAAAGTTGAACGCGCCCGGTGGGAAATCGAACGCGAGGCGGGCGTCGAAGTGGCCGGCGCCCGTCACGATGACGGCGAGGACCGTGACGAGCGTGCCGACCCACAGCGACACCGTGATCCGCGCGATCGAATGGATGCGACGATAGAGCAGCGCGACGTTGACCATCCCCAGTGCAGTGATCAGCACGATCGTCCCGCCGCGCGTCAGGCCGCTCCAGAGATACCCGGCATACTGCGCGAACCCAATGTACCCTGACGCGATTTCCAGCGGCCCGCTCAACACGAACTGCCAGACGAACAGAAATCCCATGAGGCGCCCGAAGCGCGCCTGCCCGAACGCCGCCCGCAGGTAGTTGAACGACCCGCCGGAACCCGGCATCGCCGCGCCGAGCTCACTCCACACCATGCCATCGCAGACTACGATCGCGAGCGCGACGACCCACCCGAGCAGGGCCTGCGGTCCACCCATCGCCGACATCAACAGCGGGATCGTGATGAACGGCCCGGCGCCCATCATGTTGGTCATGTTGAGCGCGGTCGCGCTCAGAAGCCCGAAGCGCCGGACCATGCGGTGCGATTCGGGTGGCGTTTCGGACTCGCCCGTCATTCCGGGCGGCGGTTCCTCCGCTCGCGTCGACGTACTAGCGCCGCCCCTTTCGGCGCAGTGCTTCGGCGATCGCCTGCTCAACGAGGGGTGCCATGATCCGGTAGCCGGCCTCGTTAGGGTGGACGCCGTCGCTCGCGAGGTCCGATTTCATCCCCTGTCGCTCGTCGGCCATGGCCGAGTGGTAGTCGAGGTATACGGCGCCGTGCGCCGCCGCGTATTGCTTCATCCACGTGTTGAGCGCCACGATCTTCGGCGCCGGCGTGAGCCCGGGGCGCCACGGATAATCGAACACGGGCAGCACGGAGCTCAGCACCACCGCGATGCCGTTCGCCTTCGCGAGCTCCGCCATCGAGGCGAGGTTGTCCTCGATCATCTCGATCGTCGACGGCCCCGTATTTCCCGCGATATCATTCGTTCCCGCGAGAATCACGACGACGGCCGGCTTGAGCGCGATCACGTCCTGCCGGAAGCGCACGAGCATCTGCGGCGTCGTCTGGCCGCCGATGCCGCGGTTGATGTACGGCTTCCCCGCGAACATGGTCGGGAAGTATTTCGCCCACCCCTCGGTAATCGAGTTCCCCATGAACACGACCCGGTTTTCGCCAGCCTTCGGCGGGCTCAGCGCCGCGTTCTCGGTCTGGTACCTTTGGAGGTACGGCCAGTCGGTCTTCAGGCGCTCGTCGGCGGTCTGTGCCGTCGCACATTCGAACGGCAGGGCCGCGAGCGCGATGATCCCCGCGTAGAGCAGCGAAGCTGGGCGCAAGGAGTGCATGTGAGTTCGTCGTGAGGAACGGGACAGAGAGAATGGAGCACGCGAGGTGAAAATCGCAACCTGGAACGTCAACGGCGTTCGCGCTCGCCAGGAGCAGCTCCAGGAATTCATCGACCGGGAGCAGCCGGACATCCTCTGTCTGCAGGAGATCAAGGCGTCCGTGGATCAGCTGCCCATGTGGCTCTGTGAGATCGAGGGCTACTGGTGTTACTGGCACGGGGCAAAGGGATATTCGGGGGTCGCGCTGCACGCCCGGAAGGCGGCCATTCCCGAGCGTCCGGACTTTCACCATCCCGCGTTCGACTACGAGAGCCGGATTGTCGTGGCGCGCGTTCCGGGCCTAACGGTGGCGTCGATCTATGTCCCGAACGGCGGGAAGGACTTCGCGGCCAAGATGCGATTCCTCGAGTCGCTCGAGGCGTTCGCGGCGGAATTCGAGGCGGCTGGTGAGGCGCTCGTCCTGTGTGGTGACATGAACGTCGCGCTGACCGACATGGACGTGCACCCGAAGGAGCTGAAGCCGGGCATCATCGGGCAACGGCCCGACGAGCGCGCGCTCATGGAGCGGATCATTGGACATGGGCTCGTCGACGTGCATCGGCGCGTGGAGCCCGACAATCCGTACCTCTTCACGTGGTGGGCGCCCTGGCGGAACATGCGACAGCGCAACATCGGGTGGCGCCTCGACCTGATCCTCGCGAGTCGTACCGTCGCCGACCGGACGGTTTCGTGCGTCGTGCAGCGAGAGGTCGGAACGAGCGACCACGGTCCGGTGGTCGCCGTCTTCGACGACACGACCAACTCGGGCACCTAACGCTTTCGCTTTGGCGCGGCTGGTCGCTTTGTGGCTGGCTGTTTCTTGCCGGCATGGCCGTCACCCGTCGCCTGCCGCCTGCCGCCTGCAAGCAACTCGGCCGGTGCCTGGCACCGCCACGCTTCCTCAAGCAGCACGCGAAGCTCGTTGGCGTTCACTTCAGCCAGCCGCACCAGCACCGCTGGAAATCCGTTGTAGTGCGGCTCGGTGAAGAACTTCGTCGGCTCGGCCGAGATCAGGGCCTCCTTCTGACCTTCGTTGGCGACGCGCACGGCGAGCACGGCTGGGTTGGCGACGCGTGGCTTCTTCGGCTGGATGCGTTCCATCCACACCCAGGCGAATCCCTTGAGCTTGTCCTTGTTGCGGACGGAGAAGGCGAACCGGCCATCGCCCTCCTCCGTCTCCGGGAAGGACATCGCGATGCGACGTACGTCGGCCTGGCTAGCCATCGGCGTACGCTGTCGGACCGCACGTGCCCACGTTAGGCAGTGTTCTCGAGTCTCGCCTGCAGCCGGTTGATGCCGATCGCCAGAAAATCCCGATAGCCGTCGGCCCGCAGATCCTCGAGATGCTCTTTGGCCCGACCGATGATCTCTCGCGCCTCATCGAGGCGCCCGAGGGCGGTGAGCGAGCTCGCCAGATTGAGGTAGAGGGATGGAAAGAGCTCAGTCGTTCGGCCGTCGACGACGCGCTCGGCGTGCGTCACGGCAAGCGAGTTCCAGCGAAGTGTCTCATGCGGCGTCGGCTGATGCCGAGCGAGGTAGTGCGCCGCGATCGCGGCGTCATAGTCGTTTCGGCGTGCGTCCCACGCTTGCTGGAACAGGCGCCGTGCCTCTTCAGGCTCGCCGTCGCGTTCCATCCCTGCAGCACAAAGAAGGACAACCGGGTTGTTCGGGTCGATGGGCATAGCTGATCCGCGTTACTTTGTCCAAACGCCTACAGCGCCGCACCAGCATCGGAGATGTGCTTGACTACTTTCCTCGACGGAATCCGGGCCGTCACGACTGCGCAAAACGTGCCGGGACCGCTCGCGGCGGCGCGGCTCCGCCAGGCCGGGGCCGCCGTGACGAAGATCGAGCCGCCCTCGGGCGATCCGTTCGTCCGGCTGTCACCCGCATGGCATGCGGAGATGCACGTTGGGATTCCAATCGCGAATCTAGACCTCAAGACCGCGGAAGGACAGGCTCGTCTCGCTGTGCTCCTTGGCGCGGCGGACCTGCTCCTCACCAGTCAGCGTCCGTCGGCCCTGGCCCGTCTCAGCCTCGATCCGGACACCCTCCGTGCGCGATTTCCGCGACTGCGTGTGCTTCGCATCGTGGGGACGGTGCGCGATCCCGAGCAGCCCGGGCACGACCTCACGTACCAGGCGCAGGCCGGTCTCCTCGGCGACGGCATGCCACGCACGCTCGCGGCCGATGTGATGACCTCGGAACGTGCGTTTGCCGGAATGCTCGCGTTGCTGCGACTGCCGGGTGGCTCCGTAATGGATGTGGGTTTGGTCGAGAGTCTCGATCCATTGATGGCCCCGCTCCGACATGGTCTCACGGCGCCGGGCGGAACGTTGGGTGGTGGTGCGCCGCGCTATGGGGTGTACGGCACGAAGTTGGGACGAATCGCCGTGGCTGCGCTCGAGCCGCACTTCGAGCGAGAGCTGTATCGCCATCTCGAGCTGCCGCTGGACTCGGATCCGTCGTCATGCTTTCTCGAGCGCACGGCGGCCGAGTGGGAGCAATGGGCCCGTGAGTGGGGCCTGCCGATCGTGGAGGTGCGTGATGGGGTCTCCAGTCCCTTAGTCCCCAGTCCCCAGTCCCCAGTAATGCCTAACGCGTTACCCCGACGCCCACGCTGATCTCCGCCGCTTCGGCCGCACGTGTGTACGACTCGAGCCTCGCCGCGTGGTCGTAGATCTGTGACGCGACCATCAGCTCGTCCGCGCCCGTGTGCGCAACGATCCCGGCCAGGCCCGCGCGCACCTGCTCGCGTGTGCCGACGACACTGAACGACAGCATATCGGCGAGCATCACTCGCTCGAACGGAGCGAGCGACGCGTCGAAGTCCTCGGCGGGTGGCTTGAGAGGTCCCGGCCGACCGCGACGAAGGTTGATGAACGCCTGCTGCAGCGACGTAAACAATCGCCTCGCCTCCGACTCCGATTCCGCCGCGAAGACATTCACGCCGAGCATCGTGTATGGGCGTTCCAGTTGCTCCGACGGCTGAAACCGGGAGCGGTACAGGTCCAGCGCCTGCTCGAGCATCGTTGGTGCGAAGTGCGACGCGAACGCAAACGGCAACCCGAACGCGGCTGCGAGCTGTGCGCCGAATAGGCTCGAGCCGAGGATCCAGATGGGCACATCGAGTCCTGCACCAGGGATTGCGCGCACGCCTTGCTCCGGCTCAGCCGGACGGAAGTACGCCATGAGCTCGAGCACATCCTGCGGAAAGGAATCCGCCGCCTCGGGCGAACGGCGAAGTGCCCGGGCGGTCACCTGATCGGAACCCGGTGCGCGGCCGAGCCCCAGATCGATCCGTCCGGGAAACAGTGACGCCAGCGTACCGAACTGCTCGGCGATCACGAGCGGCGAATGGTTAGGCAGCATGATGCCGCCCGCACCAACGCGGATCGTCGACGTGCCGCCCGCGACGTGAGCGATGAGCACGGACGTGGCCGCGCTCGCGACACTCGGGATGTTGTGGTGTTCGGCCAGCCAAAACCGGCGGTAGCCCAGGCGCTCGGCGTGTCGCGCGAGATCGAGGCTATTACGAAACGATGTCGCGGCGTCGCCGCCTTCGACGATGGGGGCGAGGTCGAGGACCGAGAGAGGAATCACGAGCGTGAAGCGGCAGCAGCATCATGGCGTACTCGGCGTGGCATCCGGGCCGGTATCGGCCTCGCCCGCGCCGCGCGGGACGAACAGGACTGCCACGAATGCTAAGCCCGTGTAGCACGCCATGACGATGAACATCGCGCGATAGCCATTCAGGATATCGAAGATGCGCCCGTTCATCGGGTCGCCAACGGCGCCGCCGAGCGCGTTGCAGAGCAGGAACAGCGACGCGAGAACGCCTCGACGCTCGCGTGGAACGGGCTCGACGAACAGCGGGTACGCGTTCACCATCGGGAACGTCCAGCTCGCCGAAGCCAGCGCGAGGAGTGGGACCGCGGCGTTGATGGTCGTGACGCGGTCGAGCGCGGCCAGCGTCACGGCCATGATCCCGAAGCCAACGAGCATCGCATTCCGCCGTCCGATGCGGGTTCCGATGAATCCGGCGGGCAGGGCGCCGATCACTCCGCCCATGGCCCACGCGATGAATCCGATGGTCGCGTCTTCCGGCCGTACGCCGAATCGCTCGGTGGCGTGCAGGGCGTACCATGTCGTGAACGTCTGAAACGTGAGCTGCAGCAAGAGCGACGCGAGAAAGACAGGTCGCATGCCGGGGACGACGCCGCGAATCGCCGACCATGCGGCGTCAGCAAGCGACCGAAAGGTGACTTCGGCGGACGACGAATCCGACACCCGCGGCTCACTCACCCCGAGCGCGAACGCGGCGGCGATTCCGAGCACCGTTACGGCAGCGATGAGAAATGCCGGGCGCATGCCGAGCAGTCGGCCAAGCATGAGGAACACGATCGCGCCGACGCACATCTGGAAGGTGACCGAGCCGGTCGCGAGGGAGCGGTAGCGCGAGGGGACCAGATCCACCACCAGGGCCTGGAAGGGCGATCGCTGGAGGTTGATGCCTGTGTGCAGCAGGATCAGGGCGGCGATCAGGACCGCGAGACCTAACGCGGCGGACGCTGGCAGCAGCGCCATGCCGATTGACGACAGCACGAACCCGGTGAGCACGAGCGGCAGTCGGCCGCGCCCACGCGCGGTCGCGCGGTCGGACACCGGACCGGCCCATGGGACGAGCAGGAGCAACAGCACGTTGTCGATGGCCATGACGGCGCCGATCGCCGTGCGATGCTCACCCAGCGCGTCACGCACGAGCGGCGGGACGAACGCACTGATCAGCGGGCCGGTCACACCGGAGAAAAGGCCGCCGAGCCCGATGAGCGCGAGGGCGGCATACGGCGCACGCACGACTTTGCGGGCGCCGGTTGCGCCAGTCGTGGAGGGGACATCGAATACGGTCACTGCACTCCTCGTCAGATGATCCGGAGGGACCACAAAATGTAGATCACGGCCATGGAAACCACACCGTTCACGATCATCACCCCGCCAAACGAGATGAGTGCCGATCTGAGCGGCATCCGCGTCAGGGACGTACAGACCCAGAAGTAGCTCGAGTTCACATACTTGGTGATGATCCCGCCGGCCGACGCGGCTAGCATCGTCGCCTCGGGGCTCAAGCCCAGCGCCGGCATCATGGGCGCCACAATCGACGCTGACGTGATCACGCCCACCGTCGTGGAGCCCGTGATCATGTTGCCCACGATGCCTAACACGAACGGCAGGAAGATCGCGGGCAGTCCCGTCGCCTCCATGGCCTTGGCGATTGCGTCCACCGCCGGGGTCTGGCGCAGGATCTGACTCAGCGCACCACCGAGGCCGACGACCATGATAATCATGGCCGATGTGCGAAGGGCGTTTTCGATCCAGTCGCTGACCCGCGCCTGCGCCTGATCGTGCTTCGTGTTCCGATACGCGATCAACACTCCGATGCTCAGGGCGACGACCGGCCATCCGAGGTACAGCATCGCGCGGTTCACGATATGCCCCTTGGGCAGCAGCATCGTGGCCGTGCTCTGCGCCGCGATCAGCAGGAGCGGGACGAGGATCGGCGCGAACGCCCAGAACGTCGTGGGCAGCTCGGCTTCGCGCCCGCCCTCGACGAACGACTGGCCGATGAATTCCGTGGATGGCGGTGATGGGAGACGTGGTCCGACCGCCAGCGCGTACAGCCAGCCGAAAAAGCTCGCGATGATCGAGACGAAACACCCCCACACGATGACGCTTCCCATGTCGGCCTTGAGCAGGGCAACCGCCGCGAGCGGCCCCGGTGTTGGAGGGACCATCGCGTGTGTCAGCTGCATTGCTCCGATCAACCCGGTGCTCATCGTAGCCATGTTGACTTCGCTGCGTATGGCGGCCGAGTGCACGAGTGGATTGAGGATGACGTAGCCGACGTCGGAGAAGATCGGGATGCCGATCACCCAGCCGCTCAGCGTGAGTGCGAGCGACATGCGCTTCTCGCCGACCCAGCGGATGAGCGCGATCGTTATGCGCTCGACCGCACCGGTGTGCTTGAGCCCCTCGGCGAGCACGATCCCCACGACGATCACGACGGCGACGCTCCGGACGGTGCTTCCGAACCCGGTCTCGAACGCGGTGATGAACACGGCGTGATCGATACCGGGGACGAGCGCGAACAGCAGGATGGGCACGAGCATCGCGATGAACACGTGCCAGCGGAACTTCGTGATCAGGAGGAACAGCAGGGCCACGACGGCGATCAGGCCGCCGAGGGCGATGAGCGTGCTGTCCGTGATCCTCGCGTCCATTCGATCAGGGGGTGAAGGTTGTCATCCCGACCCGTCAGAGCAGACATCCAGAATTACGGATTGCGTACGACAGAATGGAAAATCACCACCGGATGCACCGCCCGTCGCGCTGTGCCCTGCTGAATCTGCTGACGACACGAGACGCCCGTCGCCGCGACGATCGCGTCGGGCGACGCGTTCACCGCCGGAAAGAGCCGCATGCCGCCGATCTGCATCGACAGGTCGTAATGCTCACGCTCGAAGCCGAACGAGCCGGCCATGCCGCAACAGCCGGCGTCCAGCACGTCCACCGTCGCACCGGGAATTCGCTCGAGGAGCCCGACACTCCCCGCCGTCGCATTCGCCGCCTTCTGGTGACAGTGGCCGTGAAACACGATGCGTCGTCCGGCCGAGGCCGCGTTAGGGTCGAGTGCGAGCCTGCCATCGTCGATCGCTTGCACGAGGAGGTCATCGACCATTCGCGCCTCGCGACCGATGGCCGCGGCGCCCGAGTCGCCGACGGCTAGCTCCACCAGCTCGTGCTTGAGCGTGAACACGCACGACGGCTCGCAGCCGACAATGGGAACGCCTGCGAGAGCGGCAGGCGCCAGCTGTGCGATCAACTCGCGCTGGCGCGACCGCGCATCGTCGAGGAGACCCTTCGAGATGAGCGCGCGGCCACAGCACACGGTGCCCGCGAGCCGAACATCCCAGCCCGCGAGCTCGAGCAGCTCGATCGCCGCCCGACCGATCTCCGGCTCGGTGTAGCTCGTGAAGGAATCGGCCAGGAAGACGACCGGCCCGCGCCGCGCACCGGTCGCGGGCGTGAGAGGTGCTCGCCGCGCGAACCACCGCTGCAACGTTTCACGCTCGAACCGCGGCAAAGGCCGGCGCCGATCGACGCCACCCAAACGCTCGACCAGGGCCCTCATGAGTCGAGATCCGGCGACCCAGTTGGACAGGGGCGCCATGGCGGCACCTGCACGGTTCAGGCGCCGCGCGTGCCCGAACGCAAGAGCGCGGATCGACACGCCGTGATGCTCGTAGTAGTGCGACAGAAACTCGGCCTTGAGTGCCGACATGTCCACCGACAGCGGACACTCCGTCCTGCAGGCCTTGCACTCGAGGCAGAGGTCGAGCACGTCGTGCAGGCCTTCGTCGCCTAACGCCTCATGTGGATTCGGCGACGACAGCGCGTGCACAAGCGCGTTCGCCCTGCCGCGTGTCGAGTGCCGCTCATCGCGTGTGGCCATGAACGAGGGGCACATCGTCTTGCCGGCGAGCTCCGATTTCCGGCACGCGCCGATGCGCGCGCAGCGGTTCGCGGCGGCGCGCATGCCGCCGGTGGCGTCGAACGGGAAATGGGTCACCACCGGCAGCGCCTTCGGCAGCGCCGGCTCGCGCAGGTGCTCCGTCATCCGCGGGGCGTTCACGATCTTGCCCGGATTGAGCCGGCCCCGTGGGTCGAAGAGCTGTTTGAGCGAGCACATCGCGCCATACAGCTCGTCGCCGAAGATTTGCTGGTTGAACTCACTGCGCACGAGCCCATCGCCGTGTTCGCTCGAGTTCATTCCCCCGAATGACGTCACGAGCGCGCAGACCTCCTCGGCCACGGCTCGCAGCGTGTCCACCGCGCCGGGCCTCGTCAGGTCCATGAATGGCCGGATATGGAGACACCCCGCCGATGCGTGGCCGTAGAATCCCGCCTCGAGCCCGTGCCGCGCCAGCAGCTCGGCCAGCCGTCGCGTGTAGTCGCCGAGCCTAACGGGATCGACCGCGGTGTCCTCGATGAACGCCACGGATCGCTTGCCTCCTTCGCCCGCGGCGCTGAGCAATCCGAGCCCCGCCTTCCGCAGCTCCCTGAACCGGTTGAGCTGGTCGCCGGTCTGTGCGCGAAGCACCGCGTACCCATGGCGGTTTGTCTTCCATCGCGTCTCGAGACTTTCGGCGGCTGCCAACGCGTCCGCCGGCGTGTCCCCATAGAACTCGAGCCACAGGAGCGCGCCCGGATCGCCGTCGAGAATCGACACGAGCTTGCCGTGTGCCGTCGAGCGCCGCGCGAGGTTCAGAATGAAGCGATCCACCAGCTCGATCACTGCAGCGTCCAACTCGCGCGCGTCGTCCGCCGCCGCAATCGCGGCGGCGACGGTCTCGAAGTGTCCGGCGATGCCGACGACGGCCCTGGGCTGCGGAACGAGCCTAACGCTCGCCTCGACTACCACCGCAAGCGTCCCCTCCGACCCGGTGACCAGGTTCGCGAGGTTGAACGGGCCCCGCTCGGGCAGCATTCGCTCGAGGCGATAGCCACCCGACTTTCGCCAGAATGGCGGGAAGTCGCGCCGGATGGAGGCCTCGTGTCGCGCGACGAGCTCCGGAACTTCACGATACAGTCGCCCCGCGAGCGTGCGGCTCTGCCCACGCCACACCACCTCTGATGCCGACGTCGGCCCCAAGCGGGCGCGGCTTCCGTCGGAGAGGACCACGTCGAGCCACTCGACGTGATCGATCGTCATCCCGTACCGCGCTGATCGCGCGCCACACGAGTTGTTACCGATCATGCCGCCGAGTGTCGCGCGGTTCGACGTGGACGTGTCGGGCGCGAACATGAGGCGGTGCGCCGCCGCCACCTTGTTCAGATCGTCCTGGATGAGGCCCGGCTGAACGCGGGCGACGCCTGCGTCGGCGTCGAGCTCGACGAGCCGGTGCAGGTACCGCGACAGGTCGAGCACGATGGCTTGTCCGACGGTCTGGCCCGCGAGGCTCGTTCCCGCGCCCCGCGGAAGCACGGGGACATCGAACTGGCGAGCCACCTCGATCGCCGCCACGACGTCATCCGCATCACGCGGGTACGCGACGCCTAACGGCTCGATGGCGTACAGACTCGCGTCGGTGGAGTAGATGTGGCGCGTGTAGGTATCGAATCGAACCTCGCCCGCGAGCGCGGCGCGGAGCGCGCCCTCGAGATCGCGCGTCAACGACCTTCCCACCGCGGTTTGCGCTTCTCCACGAACGCCGCAACGCCTTCGCGGAAATCACCGCTCCCGTACACACGGCGAAGGAGATCGTCGCCGTCGGCCACCGACCGACTGACGATTCGCCGCACGGCTTCCCGCGTGACCTGGAGCGTGAGCGGCGCGTGGGTCACGAGGCGGGCGCAGAGCAGGTCGAGCTCGCGAGCGAACGCGTGAGGCTCGAGCACTCGCACCACGAAGCCCGTCGCCCGCGCCTCGTCGGCCGACATGAACTCGGCGGTCAGGAGCATTGCCTTCGTGCGGGCGGCGCCAAGCGAGGCGACCAGGCGCGCGTAGTTGCCCATCGAGAGGCAGTTCCCGATGGTTCGTGCGATCGGCACGCCGAACTGTGCGTTAGGCGACGCGATGCGCAGGTCACATGCGGCGGCGAGTGCCAGCCCGAATCCCGCGGCATAGCCCTCGACGGCTGCGATGGAGGTGGCAGGCAGCGACTCGAGCTTCGTGAGCACCGCCTCGAGGCGACGCTCGTAATCCACGCCATCGTCTCCCGACGTGAACGCCGCGAACTGCGAGATGTCCGTACCGGCCGCGAAATTGCCACCGGCCCCACGCACGACCACAACTCTCACATCCGGCTCCGCCCCCACGCGGTCCAGAGCCCTGTCGAGCTCCTCGTACATCGCCCACGTGAGCGCGTTGCGCGCGCCGGGTCGGTCCAGCGTAATCGTCGCGACGGCATCGCGACGGTCGAGCCGCACGACCCCGGTATCGGTGCTCATTCGTCGCCTCCGCGCTCCATGCCAAGCTCTCGCAGGATCTCCGTGCCGTGCTCGCCGAGGAGCGGCGGTGCGCGCCTGACGCGGAGTGGCGTGTCGCTCATCTTGAGTGGGAACCCGAGCGTTCGTACGCGGCCGGCAACCGGGTGCTCTACCTCCTCGACCATCCGACGCGCGTGCGTGTGTGCGTCGCCGAAAACCTGGGCGAAGTCATGGATCG
>DATCGG010000252.1:0-15982 GCA_036509075.1 Gemmatimonadaceae bacterium | reverse complement strand
TCGACACTATGCATTCGCTTCATAGACTGCACGTTAGGCATCCCGCCTGGACCACGGTGCTCAGTACTGCTGCCATCGGGGCGATGACCATCGGCTGCAGCGGCTTCGCTTCGACCGCCGTGGGGCGACCCTTCATAACCGGGCCCGTGGATATTGGACCATCCGCCAACCGGACGGCGCGGAGGGCGCATGGGACGCCTAACGCCGTTGAGCCTTGGTCCAATGGCGTCAGGGCCACTGCCCGTCGAGACATTGACGGGTTCTCCACGTGAACCCGTCCCTCATTCTCGCCTCGATGCGCCGATTCCCCGCACTGATAGCCTGCGCTGTCATCATGACGGCGAGTTGCTCCACCCGACGCGACCAGGAGGCGGCCACCAAGGCCGCAAAGGCCGACTCGACGACCGCAGCCGCGCGTCCCGCCGTCCAGGGCACGGCGCAGCCGGAGCGCGTGTATTGGGGCGACGAGCACGTACACACCGGGTGGTCCGCGGACGCTGGTATCGCCGGAGCGACGCTATCGCCCGAAGACGCCGTGCGCTTCGTCCGCGGCGAAGAGGTGACCAGCAACACGGGCCAAAAGGCGAAGATCAACCGCCCGCTCGACTGGGTCGCGGTCACCGACCACAGCGACGCCATGGGCACAATCAACGAGATCCGCGCTGGTCATCCGGACTTCATGGCCGACTCGGTGACGAAGAGCTGGGCCGACGGCATGAAGCAGGGCGGCAAGGCGGCGCAGAAGGCGGTGTTCGACCTGGTCGACGCGCAGGCGAACAAGAGGCTCCCGAAGGTGATGACAGACCCGAAGTGGATCAGCTCGGCGTGGACGAAGACCATCGACGTGATGGAGAAGTACAACGAACCTGGGAAGTTCACCGCGTTCATCGCCTACGAGTGGACGTCGAATGCGGGAGGCGGCAACAACCTGCACCGAAACGTCATCCTCCGTGATGGAGCCGACCGCGCACGGCAGGTGCTCCCACTCACCACGTTCGCGTCGGAGGATCCCGAGGCGGTCTGGAAATGGATGGCGGAGTACGAGCAGAAGACTGGCGGACGAGTGCTCGCGATCCCGCATAACGGCAACCTGTCGAACGGCCGCATGTTCGAGGAGCGACGGTTCGACGGCTCACCACTCACCCGCGATTACGCGGAGAACCGCGCTCGCTGGGAGCCGCTGTTCGAGCTGTACCAGTACAAGGGACAGTCCGAGGTCCACCCGTCGCTCTCGCCGACCGACGAGTTCGCGGGATACGAGCTGTGGGACCAGACGAACCTGAACGGCACGATGAAGAAGCCGGGCATGCTGCGCACCGAGTACTGGCGTGAAGCGCTGAAGAGCGGCATGCGTCTCGAGCAGACGCTCGGCGCGAACCCGTTCAAGATCGGCGCCGCCGCCGGGACCGACACGCACACCGGGCTTGCCGCTGCGGAGGAGGACAACTTCTGGGGGAAGACGGCGCCTAACGAGCCGTCGCCCACGCGGTGGGAGGAGGCCTTCCAGAAGCAGGCCAACGGCAAGGTGCGCCTCGACTGGACGCTCTCGGCGATGGGCTACACCGGCGTGTGGGCCACCGCGAACACGCGCGAGGCGGTGTGGGACGCGATGAAGCGGCGCGAGACGTATGCATCGACCGGCCCGCGGGTCACGGTGCGCTTCTTCGGCGGGTGGGATTTCGCGCCGGCCGACGCCGCGCCCGACCGGATCGTCACGGCGGGCTACGGGCGCGGCGTGCCGATGGGCGGCGATCTCGCGTCTGGCAGCGCCGGGCAGGCGCCGACGTTCCTGGTCGCGGCCATGAAGGACCCGGATGGCGCGAATCTCGACCGCGTGCAGGTCATCAAGGGCTGGCTCGACGCGGCCGGGAAGGCGCACGAGCGCGTCTTCGAAGTCGCATGGAGTGACTCAGCCAAACGCAAGCTCGCGAACGGTAAGCTGCCCGGCGTCGGCAACACGGTCGATGCGAAGAACGCGAGCTACGCGAACACCATCGGCGCGCCGACACTCGTGGGGACGTTTCGCGACTCGACGTTCGACGCGAAACAGCCCGCATTCTGGTACGTGCGCGTGCTGGAGATCCCGACGCCTCGCTGGACCGCGTACGACGCGAAGCGGTACGGCGTGAAGATGACGCCTGACGTCCCGATGACAACGCAGGAGCGGGCCGTCACGTCGCCCATCTGGTACACGCCGCGCTGATGCCGGCTCGGCACGCCTAACGACTACGGCAGTGATCCCGTGATGACCCGTCGATTCCTACGCGAGCCGCTCATCCACTTTCTGGTACTCGGTCTCGCCCTCTTCGTCCTCCACCGCGCCGTCGCCCCGGGCGGCGGTGTCGAGCGCCGCATCGACGTCACGCGGGCGGAGGTGGACGCCATCGCCGCCCAGTACCAGGCGTTGTGGGGGCGCCCGCCGACGGCCGAGCAGCTCGCCGGGCTCGTGGACACATGGGTGAAAGAGGAAATTCTGTACCGCGAGGGCGTGAAGCTCGGTCTCGACCGCGACGACGCGGTCATCAAGCGCCGCGTCAGGCAGAAGCTCGAGGTGCTCTCCGAGGAGGAGCGCGCGACCGCCGCGCCGAGCGACGCGGACCTCTCGGCGTACCTCGCGCGCCACGCGGCGCGCTTCGCGCGCCAACCCGTCGTGACGTTCGAGCAGATCCTCGTCGTCCCCGCGACCGGCGACGCCGACGCGGCGGGTGCTGTCGCCGCGGCGCGGTCCGCGCTGGCCCGAGGCGTGGACCCCGCGCGGGTCGGCCGCGCGACCCTGCTGCCTCGCCGCGTGAGTGACGAGCCGCTCGACCTCGTGAAGCGCGACTTCGGCGCGGCGTTCACGGGCGAGCTCTCGGCGCTCCCCGTCGGCACGTGGGAGGGGCCGGTCGCATCCGGCCTCGGCCTGCACCTCGTGCGCGTTGTCGCACGCATGCCGGCATCCGCGCCAGCGCTCGACGTCGTGCGCGCCGAGGTGACGCGCGAGTGGGAGAATGCGCGGCGGGAGCAGGCGCTGGCCGAGAGCTACCGGCGCCTGCGCGCCCAGTACGACGTGCGGGTGGACGCGAAACTCCCAGCGGCCGGGATGCCGGCGTCGTGAACGCGCTCGCGCGCACCTGGCGCCGGCTGCTCGTGGCGCAGGTGCTCCTCTGCTCCGCGCGTGCCGCGTCGGCCGACGAGTTCAAGCCCGCCTACCTGCAGCTCGTGCAGGTGGACTCGGTCACGTATGACGTGTTGTGGAAGCTCCCCGCGCTCGACGAGGCGACGCCGCTTGCGCTTGCCCCGGTCTTTCCAACGGGAACGGTGCGCCTAACGCCAGTACGGGGTCTTTACGCCGCCGGGACCGTGGCGCAGCGCTGGCGCGTGCGCATTCCCGGCGGGCTCGACGGCAAGGCGGTAGAGTTTCCCGCGCTGCCCACGACGCGGATCGATGTCCTCGTCCGCCTGTCGCGGGCCGACGGCTCGGTGCAGCTCCAGCGCGTTCTGAGCGTCAGCCCGCGGTTCGTGGTGAAACCGGGCCCGGGCCGGCTCGAGGTGGTGGCGACCTACACGGTGCTCGGCATCGAGCATATCCTGACGGGCTTCGACCACCTGCTATTCGTGCTCGCGCTGGTGATCCTGGTGGCCGGTGTGCGCCGGCTGGTGGCGACGATCACCGCCTTCACCGTCGCGCACTCGATGTCGCTCGCGCTCGCGACGCTGGGGGTCGTGCACGTACCCGGTCCGCCGGTCGAGGCCACCATCGCGCTCTCCATCGTATTCGTCGCCGGAGAGATCATTCAGGGGGAGCGCGGCCGGGGCGGGCTCGCCGCGCGCGCGCCGTGGCTGGTGGCGTTCTCCTTCGGGCTGCTCCACGGCCTCGGCTTCGCCGGGGCGCTGGCCGAAGTGGGGCTGCCGCATAACGCGATCCCGCTCGCGCTCCTGTGCTTCAACGTCGGCGTCGAGATCGGGCAGCTCGTGTTCGTGACCGCCGTGCTACTCGTCGCCTGGGTCGCGCGCCGCGCAAGCGTTGCCCCGCTGGGCCGTCGGCGATGGGCGACGGCATCGGCGTATCTCATTGGCGCGCTCGCGAGCTACTGGCTGATCGAGCGACTCGCCAAGTTCTGGGCGTGAGGCACGACGCGTTCCTTGCGCCGCACGCGCAGACGGCTTTCTCTGCTACGGAGTTCCAAGGGCCCGCCTGGGCTCCCGCGGCACGAAGGGCATCCAGACGCAGGAGCCGGAGTACACGATGAGCGTCACGCACGCCGAGCCTGTAGCGGCCGCTCACAGCGGTGGCGATGAACGGCAAGACAATGCCCGTTAGGCGCCTGGAAGTTGGCAGAACTTCTGCACGCCAGCGCGCGTGACCGATCGATCTACTTGACAGAGACAGAATAGTTGCGCCCGTCCATGCAGACGGTGAAGCCGTCGGCGAACTTCTTCTGGCGCTGCGCCTCCGCCGACGCCGCCTGCTGCTGCGCGTCGGTCGCGGCTGCCTTTTCGGTCTGCTTCTGGCCCCGGCGGCCGGCCACCCCTCCGGCGGCGGCACCGATCGCCGCTCCTTTGCCTGCATCGCCGGCGGCCGCGCCGATCGCCACGCCCGCCACAGCCCCTTTCGCGGCACCCTTGACCGCCCCGCCCTTAGGAACCGGCGCGGCGGCAGCCTGCGCCGCTGCTGGGACGGTCGGGTCGATTCCCGTATTCGTCTTCGCCCACGCGAAGCACTCGTTCTCGTCGAAGTGCTGCTGCTCAATCGTCTGTTCCTTCTTGGGGTACACGATGACGCCGATCGTCGACGCGGACGCCTTGGGGTCGAACGGGGGATAAGTCTTCACAGGCGGGGGGGCGGGCGCGTCGGCCGGCTTGGCCGCGGCCGGTTCCGCGGCGCTCGGCTTCGCAGCGCTTGGCTTCGCGGCCGGTGTCTTCGCAGCGGCCGGCTCCGGAGCGCTCGGAGCCGCGACCGGCTGCGCGGTGTCACCTGTCGGCACCACGGTTGCCGCCGCCGACGCGGCTGTGTCGGTGAGCGCAACTTCGCCGGCGTCCGATTTCGCCTTGCACGCGATCAATGACAGGGACGTGCACGCGAACGCGCACGTCAGCGCGACGATGCGCACCGCGCGGGGCGAGGGTGGTCGGGTTCTCATGTTCTCCTCCCAAGGTGACGGACGCCGGCGAACGCCGGCAGTCATGCAGCCTAGGACGGCTCGGGCGCGAGTCATAATTGGCCTTTGGTGTCACATCGGCCGGCAACGCCGGCCCCACGCAATCGTCGGCATCGGGCAGGGTCAGTAGGTGAGGTTCAGCGCGAGCCCTAACGCGTAGAGTCGCTCGACCGACGCGCTCGAGTCGTCCTGGCGGACCATGTAAAGATCGACCATGACCGTCCGCGTGAACTGCGTTTCGACACCGGCGGTGAATCGGCTGCGATTGAAGGTGTCGTTAGGCGCCGAGACGCAACCGATCTGTTGAGACGATATCTGTCGTGGTTAGGGTGACGAAATGCGCCCAGCTCACCGTCTGGAGAAATGTCCCCCAATGACGGTGAAGGTCTAGCGTGTCGAATGTCTCTCCGATCATAGTGTGTTCAGTCCTCGACCGCTGTGCGGTCTCGATGATCCGGCGCCTTCCGCTATCGCGCCAGGGTTGTGGCGCTGATACCAGTCCGCGCACAGGTCCAAGGCGTTTGCCCTGTTGCTTGTCGGGTTCGTATCGGAGTCGAACGACTGGGGCGTGGTGAGCCACCGTCGGGCACCAGTTAATTGCGCTAGCTCTTCTCTATGTCGGGATGCATTGGCCCAAATCGGCTGGTGACGGGCGCGAGCGTAGGACGCCCCCTGATCGGAGAGTGACGGTTGCTAGGGCAGTCATAGCGAGTCGCGAAGGTCCGTACCGCAAAGTTGTGAAGTTGTTCACGGTAGAGTGGTGCTGGTCGCCTTCGGTGAGCGGCTCACCTTCTTCCGCCATGGATCGACATTCTGCCGAGTAGAAGCGATTCGTTCTTCTCCCGGTCGCTGTGCTGCTGCACTTTTGTCGACCCGGGATGACGCGTCTCTGAGGGAACATGTCAACTACGCTGTCCGGCCCGGCAGTGCCGAGCCCACGTCAGTCGCGCGACGCAGAACGGGACCACGAGCGCGACTACCAGGCAGTCACCGAGCGGCTCGAGCGTCGCGCGGTGCCAGGGGCGCGCGCCGAGGACATCGTCGAGGCGGTGCGTCGCTTCGCCGTCGCGGTGCCGTCGTGGGCGTTGGTAACGGGCGGCACGCGTTTCGGCCGGTTCCCCGGCCCGGGTGAGCCGCGCACGCTGGCCGAACGGCTCGAAGACGCGGCGGTCGTGCACCGGCTCACCGGCGCTGCGCCGCGCGTGTCGCTCCATATCCCGTGGGACGAGCACGACGACGCGGCCGCCGTGCGGTCGCTGGCCGAGTCGTTAGGACTCGGGTTCGACGCCATCAACTCGAACACCTTTCAAGACCAGCCGGGGCAACGCCTCTCCTACAAGCTCGGCTCCTTCAGCCACCCCAATCCGGCGGTCCGGCGCCAGGCCGTCGAGCACCACCTGCACGTGATCAAAGCAGGCCGTGCGTTAGGCAGCCAGGCGCTCTCGGTCTGGCTCGCCGACGGCTCGAGCTACCCGGGACAAATCCCGCTTCGCGGGACGTTCGACCGCGTACGCGAGTGTCTGGCCGAGGTCTACGATGCCATCCCGCCCGACTGGCGGCTCTTCATCGAGCACAAACCGTACGAGCCCGCGTTCTACGCACCGATCGTACCGGACTGGGGGTCGTCACTGCTGCTGGCGCAATCGTTAGGTGACCGAGCCCAGTGCCTCGTCGACCTCGGACATCATCTGCCGAACACCAACATCGAGCTGGTGGTCGCGCGCCTCCTCGGGGCCGGGAAACTGGGCGGGTTCCACTTCAACGACTCGAAATACGGCGACGACGATCTCACAGCCGGATCGATCAAGCCGTACGGGCTGTTCCTTGTGTTTCACGAACTGGTGCTCGCCGAACGGGAGCATTTGACCGCGTTCCGGCCGGCCTACCTGATCGACCAGAGCCACAACCTCAAGGATCCGCTGGAAGACATGCTGCAGACCGTCGACCAGCTCCAGCTCGGTTACGCGAAGGCCTGGCTTGTCGACTATGCAGCGCTTGCCTCCTACCAGGAGTCCGGTGATGTGACCATGGCGGAGCGTACGCTGAAGGACGCGTTCGAGACCGACGCCCGACCCCTCGTCGCCGAAGCGAGGCGACGCAACGACGCGGCGCTCGATCCGGTCGCCATGTTCCGCGCCTCCGGGTATCGCGCCGCAAAGACGCGTGAGCGCGTCGGGGGCGCGGACGCCGCTCGATCGAGCCTCGGTGTGCCCGATGATGCCTAACGCCGATGTCCTGCCGAGCTACCTCGCCATCGACCTCGGCGCGTCGAGCGGGCGGGGCGTCATCGGCACGCTCGACGGCGAGCGGATGGTAATGCACGAGGTGCATCGCTTTCGCACGCCACTCGTCGAGGAAGACGGACATCTGTACTGGGATGCCGACGCGCTCTGGCGCGAGATCCAGCTCGCGCTACGCCTCGCGCTCGATGAAACGCCGCAGCTTCGATCCGTCTCGGTCGACTCGTGGGCGGTGGACTATCAGCCGCTGGATGCATCCGGCCGCCCGATACGCCGGCCGTACGCGTATCGCGACCCGCGTACGCACGGACGGATGTACGACGCGCTCTCGCGAGCCGGAGGCGCAGCTGCGGTGTACGCCCGCACCGGGATCCAATTCCTGCCGTTCAACACGCTGGTGCAGATCGTCGCAGATCTCGACGACGAGCCGGAGCTCGTGGCTCGGACGGCGACGCGTCTTCTCCTGGCCGACTACTTTCTCTGCCGCCTGAGTGGACTGGCCATCGCGGAGCGAACCATCGCGAGCTCCACACAGCTCGTCGACGCCGCCTCCGGTCTATGGGCGAAGGACTTGATCCACGCCCTTGGCGACGAGCCGGCGCGATGGGCGCCGATCGTTGCTCCGGGCACGGTACTCGGCCCAGTCCAGCGCGAGCTGGTGCCGCACTCGGTCAGGGAACTGCCGCGCGTCATCGCGAGCTGCTCGCACGACACGGCGGCCGCGGTCGCCGCCGTGCCTGCGATCGGGGCGGAGCCGTGGGCCTACATCAGCTCTGGCACGTGGTCTCTCGTCGGCGCGGAGCTCCACGCTCCGGTTCTCACCGACGCCGCGCGCGATGCCGGCTTCACGAACGAGGCGGGGCTCGACGGGACCGTTCGCCTGCTCAAGAACCGCACCGGCATGTGGGTGCTCGACGAGTGCATCCGCCAGTGGAACGCGGAGGGTGATCGCATCGGGTACGACGCGCTCGCCAGAGAGGCCTCGGCGGCCGCCGCGCCGTCGCGCGGGATCGACCTGAACGCGCCACCGTTCCTCGAGCGCGGGAACATGCCCGCGAAGATTGCCGACGCGTGCGCGGCCGCACAGGTGCCGGTGCCCACTAGCCGCGGGACTCTCGTTAGGCTCGTGCTCGAGAGCCTGGCGCAGAGCTACGCGCGAACGCTCGATGAGCTCGACGCCATCACCGGTCGCCGCACGGAGGTCGTGCACGTCGTCGGCGGTGGCGCCCAGAACGCGCTGCTCAACCAGCTCACCGCCAACGTCGTCGGCCGCCGCGTCGTGGCCGGACCCATCGAAGCGACCGTCCTCGGCAACTTGCTCGTGCAGGCACGCACGATGGGAGACGTTCCCACGGACATGCCGCTTCGCGAGCTGGCCCGCCGCAGCTCACACCTCGTGGAGCACTCGCCGATGGCGCCCGCGAGGAAGCCCGCGCCACCTGTCTCTGTTGCCTGAGTCATTTCGGCCCCGATTCCCATGACGATCACTCAACTGCCGAAGGATGCAGCGCGCGGCGCCACGGACGACTACCTCCGGAGCCGGTGGGACGACGACATCGCCGCACGAATGGATCCGGTGGAGCGGCTCATCTACCGGTCCAATCTTCTCGGTGCCGATGCGCGCATCACGAACACGGGCGGCGGCAACACGTCCTCGAAGATCGCGGCGAAGGACCCGATCACCGGCGACCCGGTGCGCGTGTTGTGGGTCAAGGGCTCCGGGGGCGACCTGCGCACCGCGACGCGAGCCAACTTCGCGTCGCTCTACCTCGACCAGGTGCTCGGGCTGCGTGACGCCTACGCGCGCTATCCGCAGCGAGGGGCAAAGACGCCGGCCGAAGACGCGATGGTCGACATGTACCCATACACGACCTTCGGCCGAAATCCAACAGTCTCGAGCATCGACACGCCCCTGCACGCGTTCGTTCCGAATGCGCACGTTGACCACATGCACCCGGTGGCGGTGATCGCGCTGGCGACGGCCGAGGACGGCCCGCGCCTAACGCAGGAGATCTATGGCGGCGACGTCATCTGGACCGCCTGGCAGCGCCCCGGGTTCGAGCTCGGCCTCGAGCTCGAGCGCATCGTGCGCGACTACCCTAACGCGAAGGGCGCGATCCTGGGCCAGCATGGTCTGATCAACTGGGCTGACGGCGACCGCGAGTGCTACGAGCTGACGCTCGATCTCATCCGTCGCGCGCAGGAGTTCCTGGACGCGTGCCCGAACAGCGCACCCGACTTCGGCGGTGCGCGCGTCAAGCCGGTCGACAGCGCGAAGCGCGATCGCGTGCTCGTCGAGTTGCTGCCGTGGCTGCGTGGTAAGGTGAGCGCTGAGAAGCGGCAAATCGCGACCGTGGAGACGCGCGACGAAGTGGTCGAGTTCGTGAGCAGTGTCGACGCGCCGCGGCTCGCGGAAGTGGGCACGAGCTGCCCCGACCACTTCCTTCGTACGAAGATCAAGCCGCTCTACGTCGACTGGAACCCGCAGCGCGACGGTGTAGATGCACTGCGAGCAAAGCTGGATGCGGGTCTCGACAAGTATCGCAGCGACTATGCTGCCTACTACGCGGCGTGCAAGCGACACGACTCTCCGCCGATTCGCCTGTCATGGCCCAGTGTGATTCTCATCCCGGGCGTCGGTATGGTCGCGTTCGGGAAGTCGAAGTCCGAGAGTCGCGTCACCGCGGAGTTTTACAACGCGGCCATCGGTGTCATGCGTGGTGCGGAACGCGCCAGCCGCTACCGCGCACTCGACCGTCAGGAGGCATTCGACATCGAGTATTGGCTTCTCGAAGAGGCGAAGCTCAAGCGCATGCCGCCCGAGAGGGCGCTCGACCGGCAGGTAGTGGTCGTCGTGGGCGCTGGGAGCGGGATTGGACGCGCGCTCGTGTCGCGGCTGGTCGCCGAAGGCGCGACGGTGGCGGCGGTGGACCGCAACGGCGAAAGCGCGATCGCAACGGCAAGCGCCGTCGAGGCGAAGGTGGGCGCGGGCATCGGAGTGGCAGGTACGGGCGTCTCAGGGGCCGGACCGGTCATCGGCCTTCAGGCCGATATGACCGATCGCGACTCCGTCCGCGCGATGCTCGATTCGATCACGCTCGCGTACGGCGGCGTGGATCACGTCGTCGTGACCGCTGGCTACTACCCCAACCCTAACGAGCAGGGCGAGGTCGCCGACGCGGAGTGGGCGAAGGCGTTCGCGATCAACGTCACGGGTCCGTACGTCGTGGCGGACGAGGCCTACCGCATCTGGAAGGCGCAGGGGCTGAACGGGAGCCTGGTCATCACGACGAGCGTCAACGCGGTGGTGCCCAAGGCGGGCTCGTTCGCGTACGACACGAGTAAAGCCGCGGCGAACCATCTCGTGCGCGAGCTGGCGGTGGCGTTCGCGCCGCTCGTGCGCGTGAACGGCGTCGCGCCGGCGACCGTGCTCGAGGGCTCGTCGATGTTCCCGCGCGAGCGAGTCCTCGCATCGCTCGCGAAGTACGGGCTCCCGCACGACACGGCCGAGAGCACGGAGGCGCTGAGGGACCGCCTCGCGCAGTTCTACGCGCAACGCACGCTCACTGGCGAGCCGGTGACGCTCGAAAGCCAGGTCCAGGCGATTGCTCTTTTCCTCACCGACCATTTCAGCAAGACCACTGGCGCCATCATCAACATCGATGGTGGGCTGTCCGCGGCATTCCTCCGCTAGGTCTGCCAATGCTCATCGCCCCCGACCGCGGGCCAGTGCTGCAAGCGATCGACGTCGCCAAGTCGTACGGCGGTGTGCGCGCGCTGCGTGGAGCGACGCTCGAGCTCTGCGCAGGCGAGGTGCACGGGCTCGTCGGCGAGAACGGGGCGGGCAAGTCGACGCTGATCAAGATCCTCACGGGTGCAGTGCGCCCTGACGGCGGCGAGATCGTCGTCGAGGGCCGGCCGCTCTTGCAGCACTCGCCGCGCGCCGCCAAGGCGAAGGGGATCGCGGCGATCTACCAGCAGCCAGCGCTGTTCCCCGAGCTCAGTGTGGCCGAGAACCTCGCAACCGGTGTCGAGGCGCACCGCGCGTGGGGGCGGATCGACTGGGGCGCCCGCCGCGCGCGGGCCGTGCAGCTTCTCGCGCGCGTTGGCGCGCGCATCGACCCGGATGCCGAGGCGGGTGACCTCAGTATGCCGGAGCAGCAGCTCGTGGAGATCGCGCGCGCGTTAGGCGCCGATGCGAAGGTGCTGATCCTCGACGAGCCCACGGCGTCGCTCGCGTACGACGACGCGCGGAACCTGTTCCGCGTCATCGGCGAGCTTCGAGCCCGCGGCGTCGGCCTGATCTACATCACGCATCGGCTCGAGGAGCTACCCGAGATCGCCGACCGCGTGACCGTGCTGCGTGATGGGCAGACGATCGGTACGCGCGACATGCGCGACGTGACCCGCGACCAGCTCATCCAGATGATGGTCGGTCGCGAGCTCTCCGCCGTCTTCCCGAAGCGCGCGGTGGCGATCGGCGAGCCAATGCTCGAATTACGCGGGGTCGGGTGCGTGCCGGCCGGGGTGCGCGACGTGACGCTCGACGTGCGCGCCGGAGAGATCGTCGGTGTGGCAGGGCTGGTCGGCGCCGGACGCACGGCGCTCGCGCGCATCGTGTTCGGCCTCACGCCGGCCGACGCCGGCGAGATCCGCGTGCGGGGGCGCCGTGTCAGCATCGGCAGTCCGGCCGAGGCGATCGCGTTAGGCATCGGGTACTGTCCGGAGGACCGTCGCCAGCACGGCATCGTGCCGGAAATGCCGGTGAGCGCGAACGTAACCCTGGCCGCCCTCGACCGATTCTCGGACGGCCGCCCGCTTGGCGCGTTCGACTTCGCGCGCGAGCGGTCGGTGGCGGCAGACTACGTACGCCGCCTCGGCATCAGAACGCCGTCTATCTTCACGCGCGTGGGGTCGCTGTCCGGCGGCAACCAGCAAAAGGTGGCGCTGAGCCGCTGGCTGCTGACCGAGCCGTCGGTGCTGATCCTCGATGAGCCGACGCAGGGGATCGACGTCGGCGCAAAGGCGGAGATCCACTCGCTGATGGTAGGGCTCGCGGAGCAGGGAGTAGCAATCGTCATGATCTCGTCGGAGCTCCCGGAGATTCTTGGCATGAGCGATCGCGTGGCAGTCATGCGGGGCGGTACCGTGGTCGAGGTGCTCGGCCGCGACGAGGCATCACAGGAGCACCTACTCGCCGCGGCGTTAGGCGGCCATGCGGCGCCGGCCGCATGACCACCGCGCGGCGCACGCAGCTGAAACGCGAACTGCCACCGGCGGCGGCACTGGCCGGGCTCCTCCTGACCGTGGCCATCGCGGCGCCGTCGTTTTTCGCCGCCGGCAACTTGCGCGACGTCGCGCTGAACAACGCCGCGACGCTGCTCGTAGCCGTCGGGATGACGCTGGTCATCCTCGGTGGCGAGGTCGACATCTCGGTTGCCTCCCAGTTTGCGGTGTGCAGTGTGGCGGCGGGGATGCTGGCAAGGTCCGGCGTGCCCATGACACTCCTGCCGCTCGCGATCGTGGCGCTCGGCGCGGCTCTCGGGGCGCTCAACGGCGTGCTCGTGGGGGTGCTCCGGCTTCCGTCGATCATCGTCACGCTCGCCATGTTCGTTGCGTGGCGTGACGCGCTTCGGTGGGCAACGGAGGGTGCGTGGGTGCAGGATCTGCCTCGCGACTTCCAGTGGCTCGGGCTCGCGCCGGCCCCCGCGCAGACGGTGATCGTTGGCGTTGCATTCGCCGTGCTCGCCCTGTTCGCGTGGGGGCTTCGCTCGTCAGGCGCCGGCCGCGCGCTGTACACCGTCGGCTCGGATGCGGAGGCGGCGCGCCTCGCGGGGATCGAGCCGTCGCGCGTCCTGCTCGGCGCGTTCGTCGTCCTGGGCGCGCTGGTGGGTCTCGCGGCGACGCTCAATGCAGTGCGGTTCACGTCGGTGCCGAGCAACGCCGGCGTCGGCCTCGAGTTGAAGGCGATCGCCGCGGTCGTCATCGGTGGTACCGCGATCTCGGGCGGACGCGGTCGGCTGCTCGGAACTCTTTTCGGCGTCGCGCTGTTAGGCACCATCGGCACTGGACTCGCGTTCCTGGGGATCAACCCGTTCTGGGAGAAGGCGATCCAGGGCGGCATCATCCTCGCCGCGCTCGTCTCGGACGCCGTGATCGGAGGTCTGGAATCGCATGTCCGCTTCGTCAGCCGCGCGCGGCCCGCTGCGGGTTGAGACGGATGCGCCGCTTCGCGAGCGGCTCTTCCCGAACGGCGAGTGGGTGCTTCTCGCCGTGGTGGCGCTGGAGTGCGCGGTCTTCGGGCTCACGGGACACAACTTCCTCGGCACGGCCAACGCCTTCGAGATCACTCGCCTCGCGGTCGAGGTCGGACTACTCGCTCTCGCGCTCACGCCGATCATCATCGCGGGCGGCATCGACCTCTCCGTCGGCTCGATGATGGGGCTTTCGGCGGTCGTGCTCGGCGCCCTCTGGCGCGACGGAGGTGTGCCGATCTGGATCGCGACGGGTCTCACTCTGTCGTTAGGCGCGCTGGGCGGCGCTCTCAACGCGGCGATGATCGCGCGCCTCGGTTTCCCGCCGCTCATTGTCACACTCGGCACGTACTCCCTCTTCCGCGGCGTCGCGGAGGGGCTCACGCGAGGGATCGAGAACTACTCGGGCTTTCCGGCCGGCTTTCTGTTCCTCGGGCAGGGGTATCTGGGCGGCGTGGTGCCGACGCAGCTTGTTGTCCTCGTCGCGGCAGCGGTTGGCTGTTGGTGGTGGCTGCATCGCACGGCGCACGGGCGCACGCTCTACGCCATCGGCTACTCGCCCGAGGGCGCGCGCTACGCCGGCGTTCCGGTGGGGCGCCGCCTTACGCTCGCGTATGTGGTATCCGGGCTCGCCGCCAGCGGGGCGGCGGTGATCTACGTGGCGCACCTGGGGCAGGCGAAGTCGGATGCCGGGACGGGCTACGAGCTGACGGCAATCACAGCCGTCGTGTTGGGCGGTGCGTCGATCTTCGGTGGCCGGGGCACGGTGCTTGGCACGCTGCTCGGCTTGTTCGCGATCGTCGTGCTGCAGAATGGGCTCCGCCTGACGGGGGAGCCGACGGAACTGGCGGGCATCCTCACGGGCGTGCTGCTCGTCGGCACAATCCTGCTCGACCGCCTGACGCGCCGTTCGGGCGTCGTCATGGGCGCCGGAATCGGGGGCGACCGGCGCACTCACGCCATCAGA
Source organism: Gemmatimonadaceae bacterium (assembly GCA_036509075.1). Taxonomy (GTDB): domain Bacteria; phylum Gemmatimonadota; class Gemmatimonadetes; order Gemmatimonadales; family Gemmatimonadaceae; genus JAJKIV01. Next base: position 1,380 of record DATCGG010000252.1, on the reverse strand, counting down.
GAGGAAGGGGACGAAGTGCGGAACTCCCAAGTCGCCGTCCTGAGCGCCGTGATTCTCGCCGGCGCCCTCATCGTCGCCGGCAGCAACTGGTATCTGGTCACCGCGTTCCGGGCCGCGCTTGCCGGGGCGCCTAACGCCACTGCTTCCAGTCAATCGGCGGCGACCTCGGCCGCCGCACCGACCGTCAAGCGCCACCTGGTTGCCATGATGCCCAAGGCGAAAGGTGATCCGTACTTCATCAGCGCGCGCCAGGGTGCCGACGCGGCGGCGAAGGCGTTAGGCGTCGAGCTGCTCTGGGATGGTCCCACCGACCTCGACCCCGCGAAGCAGAACGAGGTCGTCGAGGCATGGATCACGCGCGGCGTGGACGCGATTGCCGTCAGCGTCGAGAACCGGGCGGCTATCTCCACCGTGTTGCGCAAGGCACGCGGGCGCGGCATCAAAGTCGTCACGTGGGACGCCGACGCTGAGCCGGACGCGCGCGACTTCTTCGTGAATCAGGCGACCCCCCAAGGGATCGGGAACACACTCACCGACGAGGCGGCGCGCATCATGGGCGGCAAGGGGGAGTTCGCGATCATCACCGCGAGTCTCTCTGCCGCGAACCAGAACGAGTGGATCAAGTACATCCGGCAGCGGCTCGCCGCGAAGTATCCCGAGCTCAGGCTCGTCGCGATCCAGCCGAGCGACGGCGACCGGGACCGCGCGTTCGCCGAGACGCAGACCGTGCTGAAGGTGCACCCGAACGTGAAGGTGATCATGGCCATCGCGGCGCCGGCGGTGCCCGGCGCGGCAGAGGCGGTGAAGCAGTCGGGGCGCACCGATGTGAAGGTCACGGGCCTGTCGCTGCCGAATATGTGCCGCCCGTACATCAAGGACGGCGTCATCGAGAGCATCGTGCTGTGGGATACCGTGAAACTCGGGTCGCTTGCCGTCGTCACGGCGGACGCGGTGGCGTCCGGCCGTCTCAAGCGGGGCGACACGACGTTCGACGCAGGCTCGCTCGGGACGTTCGCTGTCGATGGCGACCAGGTGCTGTTAGGCGCTCCATTCGTGTTCAATCGGACCAACATCGATCGCTTCAACTTCTGAACACGCAACATATCCGCTCCGCGTGGAACGCGCGCTGTGACCATCGTTAGGCTACCTTGATTGACGCCCACACGGCGTCTCGAACGAGCAACCCACCACCGGAGAACACTGCGATGCAACTGAGGACATTGTGCCGCGCGGCCGTGGGGGCCGGAATGCTGGCGCTAGCGATGACGGCGGGGGCGGGGGCGCAGCCACCTAACGCGCGAACGCTGCGGGTGCAGGATACACTACAGTCGCCGGTGTTGGGCGCCGACGGGCAAGTGACGTTCCAGCTCTATGCGCCGA
>DATCGG010000251.1:0-11664 GCA_036509075.1 Gemmatimonadaceae bacterium | reverse complement strand
GGGTGGGGATGGTACGACGCGCCGGCGTCGCCAGTCGCATCGGAGGTGACGAGTCGCCTTCGCGATTTCGGTCGCGAGAAGCTCGCCCCCGGCGATGTCCGGCTGCTGCTGGATAGCCTGTCGAGCACCGACGCGTGCGTCCGCGAGCTGTCCGTCCGCCTGCTCGGGCGGCAGCGTGACACTACGATCGTGTCCGGGCTCGTGGAGCGTCTCGGGTCGCGTACTCCGGAGACTCGCGAGGTCGCGGCGCTTGGGCTCGGAGCCGTCGGAGCGAAGAGCGCCGTCGATCCGTTGATGCGCACGCTTCGCGACGCGACGCCTGGCGTACGCGCGAACTCGGCGTGGGCGCTCGGGCACATTCAGGACGGGCGTGCGCTCCGTCCGATCATGGACCTTCTGCGCGACGAAGACGCGCGCGTGCGCGAGTCGGCGGCGGTTGCCATCGGCCGGATCGATTCCTCGACTGCCGTGGAGGCGCTCATTCGCGTCGTACGCGAAGACACGAGCCCCGCGGTGCGGCGTTCCGCGGCATGGGCCTTGGGCCAGCTCGAAGCACGGAGCGCGGTGGACGTGCTGATCGCGGTACTCCGGCAGGATGCAGACGCCCGAGTGCGCGAAATGGCGGCTTGGGCGTTAGGCACCATGGACACGCGTTCCGCGGCGCCGGGGCTGATCGGCGCGCTTCGCCGCGACTCGAGCGAGGCTGTGCGTGAGACGGCGGCGTGGGCGCTGGGCAACGTCGGGGACCGGACCGCAGTGGATATCCTCGGCGAGGCCGTCAAAAGCGACAAGAGCACGCGTGTTCGCGGTACGGCGGCGTGGGCGTTAGGCCAGCTGGACCCGAAGGAGGCGCCGCGCGGACTCATCGACGCCCTCACGGACGATGACGACGACGTGCGACTCAAGTCAGCATGGGCGCTCGGCCAGATCGGCGATTCGGCGGCGGTGAACGCGATCCGATCGGCTCTGCGGGTCGAGAAGACGGACCGCGCACGGAAGGCACAGATTCGTGCGCTGCTACGCTCGGGTGGGCGGTCGGAGGCGATCCTGACGGATCTGCTGAAGTCGCCCGAGCCGGAGGTTCGGGAAGCGGCCGTCCGTGGGCTCGCGGGGAGCAACGGGTTCAATCCGTGGCCATGGCCGTGGCCGAGGCCGAGACCTATTCCGTAGGGAATCGGCGGCGCGCCGAAGGCGCACGGGAGGGAACAGGGAACCGGGAACCGAGGCTCCACGGAGCTTCTGTTCCCGGTTCCCCGTTCCCGTCATAATGTGCGGTCTGCCTATCGTATGACTCATTCCGGACCACCATTATGTCGTTCTTCCACGTCATCGCTGCCGCGTGTGTCGCGGCAATCGCCTTCGATGGCGTCGCCAGTGCGCAGGCTCCGCGGTTCGAAGTCACCGTCGGTCCGGCAGCGCGAGCGAAGCCGCTAACCGGTCGTCTCGTAGTCGTCGTCTCGAAGACAGCGCAGCCCGAGCCCCGGATGATCATCGCGCCCCAGGGCCCGGCGGTGTTCGCGATCGATCTCGACCAACTCCCTGCCGGGCGAACGGCGGTCGTCGACACAAAGACGTCTCTCGGATATCCGATGCCGCTCGCGCAGCTTCCGGCCGGCGAGTACTACGCACAGGCGATCGTGAACGTCTACGAGCCGATCAAGCGCGCCGACGGCAAGACGATCTTGGTGCACTTCAACGACGGGACGCAGGAGGTCATGCAGATCGCTGCGGGGAACGTCTACAGCGACGTGCAGAAGATTCAGGTCGGACGCGGCGGCACCGTGAAGCTGCGCATCGACAAGGTGATCGCGGCCTCACCACGGCCCCAGGACACCGAGTGGGTGAAGCACGTACGCATCCAGAGCCAGAAGCTCTCGGCGTTCTGGGGGCGCCCGGTCTATGTCCACGCGACCGTGCTCCTACCCAAGGGCTACACCGAGCACCCTAACGCGAATTACCCGACCGTCTACACGTTCGGTCACGACGTGCCGTTCAGTTTCACGCCCGACTCGACGCGCGTTCGCGGAATCGGGAAGATCAGCCCGGTGACGGGACTCGAGACGGGGTACGACTTCTACAAGGCGTGGATCGCGGATGGCTTCCCGCGCGTCATCGCGGTGAGCTTCGAGCAGGCGACGCCGTTCTTCCTGGACTCCTACTCGGTGAACTCGGCGTCGAATGGACCGTACGGCGACGCCATGGAGGAGGAGATAATCCCGGAGCTCGAGAGGGAGTTCCGTATGATCGGGAAGCCGTATGCGCGTCTCGCGGAGGGCGCATCGACCGGCGGATGGCAAACGCTCGCCCTGCAGCTCAAGCATCCGGACTTCTTCGGCGGCGCGTGGGTGCTGCAGCCCGACCCGATCGATTTTCAGCGGTACCAGCTCGTGGACATCTACTCGGACACGAACGCGTTCGTCTTGCCGAACACCCAACTCACGACGACTGAGCGGCCGTTTCGGCGGACGGTCGAGGGCCAGGTGGCGTGGACGCTGCGTCAGCTCAGCCTGTTCGAGGAGGTGCTCGGTACCCGAGGCCGGTCCAACTACCAGCTCGAGGGGTGGGAGGCGGTGTACGGGCCACTCGACGCGGACGGGTACCCGAAGCCGCTGTGGAACAAGCTCACCGGCACGATCGACCGGAGCGTCGCTTATTCCATGCGCGACAACGGCTATGACCTTCGCGACTACGCGCAGAAGAACTGGGACACGTTAGGCCCCAAGGTCGCCGGCAAACTCCACTTCTTCGCCGGCGACATGGACGACTTCTATCTCAACCTGGCGGTGTACCGGTTCGACGAGTTCCTCAAGGGCACCGAGCTCGGGAAGAACGTGCCCTTCACGTACGGCCGACCGATGAAGGGACACAGCTGGCACGTCATGCCGTGGGCGGAGCTTGTTCGGCAGATGGGCGCGCATGTGAGGAAGAATGCGCCGGCTGGGGAGGACACGTCGTCGTGGTGGTACTAGACTGGTTGCTGCGGACTCGAAAGCGCGAGCTGTAACCGCAGAGGGTCATCGTGAGCACGACACGACCGATAACGACGATCATCAGCCCCGGCTGGCGCGAGCAGCATGTTGACGCGAACGGCGTTAGGCAGCACATCTGGCGTACGGGTGGCGGCGAGACACCTCTCGTTGCGCTGCCGGGGTTTCAGGAAATTGGGCTCACGTGGGCGCGCGTGGCGAAGCGGCTGGAGCGTGACTTCGACATCATCATGGTCGACTTCCGCGGGCAGGGGCGAACCGAGCGTGGAACGGCGACGTACTCGCAGGCGCTCCTCGTTCAGGACGTCGTCGCGCTACTCAGCGAGCTCGACCTGGACCGCGTGAGCGTGATCGGTTTCTCAAATGGCGCCGGCGTGGCTGCGGAGCTCGCGGCTACGCACCCGTCGCTCATTGCGCGAGCGGTGCTCGAGGATCCCCCGCGAAACCCGGCGCGGACTGCGGGCTTGGCCGACTCGCCGCAGTACCAGGCGTGGCATGTGCGGTGGCTCGAGTGGCTCGAGCGCTTTCAGGGCGCCGACCCGGTCGAACAGGTCGCCATGATCGGCTCACAGATTCCGCACGGCGGTGCGCGGTGGCCTAACGAAGACCTCATCGCGTTCGCCGAGTCGTATGCGCAGCTCGATATCGACTTCGTGCGAGATCCGGCGGCGTTGTGGAGGGTCGTGAACCGCCCTGTCGACTCACTGCTGGGGGAGATTCGCTGTCCAACGTTGCTACTCGAGTCGATGGTGCGGATGCCAGGCGTGCCGCCCGTACCCGGCTCGAGTGAGCGGCCACCCATTCCGTCGAACGTGACGCACGTCGAGTTCGACACGGGTCACTTCATCCGGCGCGAGCAGTTCGACCGCTACATGGCTCTGGTCGACACGTTCCTCCGTGCGCCTTGACCATGGAGTCCATTGCTCGGCGAAGTGAATCCGCTTCCGCCATGGTCCGCTCGACTGGCACGCCGTTCGCGCCGCTTTTCACGCTCATCCCACGATCGTCGTGTGGATTCTCGCAAAGGAGGAGCGATGGCGGGCGGAACTGCAGTCAAGACGGGACCGGCTATCTGGCACCTGGACCCGACTCACTCGAGTGTCGAGTTCTCGGTAAAGCACATGATGATGACCACGGTGCGCGGCCGCTTCAAAGACGTGAAGGCGCGGCTCACCGGGGACAGGGATCACCCCGACGACGCCGGTGTCGAGGTCACCATCGAGGTAAAGAGCGTGGACACCGGGGTCGTTGACCGCGACGGCCATCTGCGTGGGCCCGACTTCTTCGACGCCGAGCGCTTCCCGCAGATCACCTTCCGCAGTAAACGGTTCGACGGCCCGGCGCCGAAGCAGGAGGGCGACCGCTTCCGCCTCGTCGGCGACCTGGTCGTCCGGGACACCACGATGGAAGTGGTGCTCGAGTGCGAGTACGAAGGGCGCGGGGCGGACCCGTGGGGGAAAACGCGCGCCGGCTTCAGCTTCCGCACGGAGCTCGACCGGCGCGAATGGGGCCTCAAGTGGAACCAGGCGCTAGAAACCGGCGGCGTGCTGGTCGCGAACAAGGTCCGCGTCGAGGGAGAAGTGCAATTCGTGCGGGAGTAGCGCGCGCGTCATCCCACGGGTTCCGGTCGCTATTTCTCGGGAAGCCGCGAGGTCACGTTGCCCGCGGCGTCGAGAAACTCGAGGCTCGGGGTACCTAACGAATCGACCGTGAGACGCAGGCGAGGCTTCCCGGTCCGATCCGAAAGGTTGAGGACGGCCGCCTTGCTGGCGTCGCGCCCGACGTACACGCGCGGCGCGGCCAGCGGGACGCCGTTGCGCGGTTGCGCCCATTTCTGCAGCGCGGCCGTGCGCGCCGGACCTTCGGGAATGGCTTTGGTGATCGAGTCACGCTCGGCGACCAGATCGTAGATGTCGACGTCGGCGCGATCGGCGATTGTCAGGCCCATGTTGCGGCGGCCGTTGTTGTCGTTGTACTGGAAGTAGAGGACCTGGTCCTGGTTGAACTGGTCGAACGAGAAGCCGCTCTGCGCCCTGAACGTCCCATCGGGCTGGCGCTTTCCCTCGAAGGTGAGGCCGCCGTTTTCCGTTCCTTCGTCGTTGAAGAAGATGATCCCGGGCCGCGAGCCGCCCGCATATCCGAACGGCTTGCCCTTGTAGATCGGACCGATCGACCTCGGGCGATTCGAGATGACCATGCGGAGCTTTCCGTCGGGCTCGACGACGTTGATGCGCTCGACGTCGATCTCCGTGAACCGCTGCTTCTGCGACGCCTCGCGGAACGCGGCGAGTGACACCGTGCCGAGCAGCGCGGTGATGACCGTCGCGTAGAACTTGAGCAAGCGAAGCTCGCGGCGAATCTCGTTGTCCATAGTCGGTACTCCGAGGGGGTTACCAGGGTTATTGAGTGCCCGCCGCGGCTGCGTTCAGCTGCGCGAAGCCCTGCTCGAGATCGGCGATGAGGTCACTGGGATCCTCGAGGCCGACGTGAATGCGGATGAATCGATTGTCGGCCGAGCCGGTGAGATGGCGGAGACGGGTCGAGTCCATGGGGATCGCGAGGCTCTCGAAGCCACCGAAGCTCGCACCCATGCCGAACAGTCGCAGGGCGTTGAGCATCGCGTCGACCGCCGCCTTGGGGACGGGATGCAACACGACGCCGAACAGCCCGCTCGCGCCGGTGAAGTCGCGCTTCCAGATGACATGGCCCGGATCGGTCGGCAGGGCCGGGTGCATCACCTGCTTCACTTCCTGCCTGCCCTGCAACCATTGGGCAACCTGCAGCGCGCTCGTCTGGTGACGCTCCAGCCGCACGCCTAACGTGCGAAGGCCGCGCAGCGCGAGGAACGCGTCATCGGGACTGACGCTGTACCCAAGCTCCGCGACCATCGACCGCACGCGCTCGTATAACGGCTCTGTCGTGGTAACGGTGCCGAGCAGGACGTCGGAGTGCCCGCCAATGTATTTCGTCGCCGCGATGATCGACACGTCGGCTCCGAGCTGCATCGCGGGCAGGAAGTACGGCGTCGCCCAGGTGTTGTCGATCGCGATCAATGCGCCGTGCGCGTGCGCTACGCTCGCGATGGCTGGCAGGTCCTGCACATCGAACGTGATCGATCCGGGCGACTCGAGGAAGATGACCCGCGTCTCCGGCCGCATGAGCGATTCGATGCCGGCTCCGATGCACGGGTCGTAGAACGTCGTGGTAATGCCGTAGCGCGCGAGAATCACCTTCGCGAAGTGGCGAGTCGGCTGGTAGGCGGAGTCGGTCATGAGCAGGTGGTCGCCGCTCTTGAGCAGTGCGAGCAGCACCGTGGTCGCGGCGGCGAGCCCGGACGGCAGCAGCATGGCGCGATACCCACCTTCCAGCGCCGCGATCGCTTCCTCGAGAGCGAAGGTCGTCGGCGTGCCGAGCTGCCCATAGCGGAGGACTTTGAAGCGATTCGCGTGTACGCGCGACGCCTCCCATTCCGCGACCGTGGGGAACAGGATCGTCGATGCGCGATAGACCGGCGGGTTGACAGCGCCGTGCCGGTCGGTCGGGCTACCGCCGACGTGGGTGAGCAGCGTGTCGCGGCGGAACGGAGGGTTGTCGTTAGGCGTCACGGTCGAACGAGACTCGTGACGTACGTGAATCGCTCTCCCGGATGGATCGTATTGGAGAGCTCGATGAGCCGCCCGGTGTGGTCGTAATAGCGGCGAACCGCACGCAGCGCCGGCGCGCCATCGAGCGCGCGGAGTAGCTTCGCCTGGCGCTTGCCGAGCCGCACCGCCTGGAGGCTCTGCTCGATCCGCGCGATACGAACCCCGTACTCGCGCTCCAGCATCGCCGAGATCGTGCCGCTCAGATCCTCGACATGCTTCGCGAGGTCCGGAAAGCGAAGGTCGATGTACGTCGTGGTCATGCACACCGGGCGGGGATCGCCCGGCACCGCGCGCAACGTGTTGACGCGCAACCATCGCGTGCCTTCCCGACACGCGAGCAGCTCGGCCAGCGGCGCATCGCAGGCGATCTCCTTCGCCTCGAGCACGGAGAGCTGCGTCTGGTGGGCGTACTGCAGGAGATCGTCGACGGTCGTTGTCCGCTGCCGATACGACGGACGGGGGGTACGTGCAACGACTTCGGTGCCGACCCGACGACGTCGTGAGATGAGACCCGCGTCGCGCAGTTGGCGGAGTGCCTCACGCACCGTATGTCGACTGATCCGGTATTGCTCGCACAGTTCCATCTCCGTCGGAAGGTTCCCGCCTACCGGATACCGTCCGCTCCCGATCCGCTTCGTGAGATCGTCGGCGACGCGCTGATACCGCGGCCTGAGCGCCTGATGGCGCGAGGAACCGTTCTTGGACGCCATTATCGACGTGGTGCAGAAGCCTCGGGCCGGAGGTCCTCGCGCGCGCGTTGTGCGGCTGGATGACGAATGCGTCCGTCTCCGCGCGTGGAGGCGAGTCGCTGCGGAGACGGACGCGGAATAGCTTCCGCCGCGCGGCATCGCGTGTCAAGGTGACAGATGGGCGCAGGCGAGGCGGCGCCTCAAGGCGCCCCCGTGGCCGCGCACGCGAGTGGCCGAGAACGACCCGCGCCGCGCGTCTGGCTGGTGCGCGGTCCGTCGCGCGGCGGTGGCCTAACGAGTAGTGGCCGACGTCGGTCGGCTCGACGCGGCTCAGCGGTGGCTTCGCTGACTCTGTTTCACCCAGTCACGCCAAGCCGCGTCGAGCGCCGCGACGTCGTGCGGGAGCGTCGTGCTGGACGCGAGGACGTCGGGAATCGACCCGCCACGCGCGAGCTCGTCCGCGAGCTTCGGCACGATTCCGGGATCGCGGTCATGGAGAAAGGCCAATACCGAAACCGACTGGGAGATGAAAAGCGGCGACGCGCCTGGAGCGGCATCGCGCCGTTCTGGTGCACGCGCCGCCGCGCCATGTTGCCGGCCTTGTGCACCAAGGCCGACGCGGTTCGCTCCGGCACGCACGATCTCAATCGCGTTAGGCCGCGCCGATGCCGCCGTCGCGAAGAGCGAGGCGAGTGACACGACATGCTTCGGATCGGCGCGGAGCTCTTCGTTCGCGCGTTCTTCAGCGCCGCTGCCGCCGAGGATCGCCACTGCCCCGGTTTCGATCCACGTCGGCAGAGTCGCCGTGGCCTCCGACGTTCTGACAGGCCCGCCAGGCTGGCTGTCGGACACATGTGACGCGTCGAGCATCCGTGCCCGCAGCCATGTTTCTGCCGCGGTCGCCGCGAGCATTGGCCTCGCGAGCATTCGCACGCGCGCCGAGTCATCGACCTCGGCACGACCGTGGCTCGCGTTCTGTGCGCCCGGCGCGGTTTCCGTGTGTCGTCGGAGGGCAATCCGCGCGAAAGGGACACCGCGCCACGTGGTGCTCGAGTCGGACACGGCCGCGGAATCCAGTCGGATCGCGATGAGCAACGGCGCGTCGCCGAAAAGCTCATGGTACCGCCACGCGACATCATCCAACACTTCGCGATTCCACAAGGCGTCGCGCTGACTCGAGAGCAAATAGTACGACGGCGCCTTCAGTACGAACGTGGTATCGCCGCCTGCGACGAGCGTCTCGCTCGCCGGGGCTGGATCCGGCGTGAAGGGCTCCTCGTGAAAGACGAAGCGGGAGCAGGCAAGCCCGGCCTGGGTCGCTACAACCAGCGCTGCGCAGCGGGCTATCGTGTTGGTGATCATAGGCGTTAGGCTCGAAATTCGATCTGGTTCGTGGAACCGTCACCACCCCGGCTGCAGCAGGAAGCCCCACACGCCGCCGCGCCCGGCCCGCTCGAACGGATGCGCGTAGTACACCTGGAACACGGCGAACCCGAACAGGTTGATCCGCGACGCGATCCCCGTGCTCACCACCGGCGTGCGATCGCCCGACGTGGACGCGAAGTTCAACACCGGCGCGCTCTCCTTCGTCCACGCAGCGCCCGCATCGACGAACGGCGCGATCTCGATCGGCGGCAGCGGACTCGGAATCAACCCAAAGCCGCTCGTGCCGAACAGCGGAATGCGGAGCTCCATGTTCGCGACGGCGAGCCTGCTGCCAACCAGACGATCGAACTGGGGGCACGAGCTGGTGGCCAGCGAGCCGCTCCCGGCTGTCACGCAGTCGTTGTTCGTGAACGAATTGTACGAGTAACCGCGCACGAGCGAGCCGTCGCCGAGAAAGAGCGCCCCCACCTGATCGCTCTCAGAATCCCTGCCGTATAGCCCATAGTGCATGCCGCGCATCGCGAGCGTGAACGGCTTCATGAAGAAGTATTTCCGGTAGTCGAGCAGCACCGTGTTGTAATCCAGGGTGCCGAGCGTCGGCGTCACCTCGAAGCGAAAACGCGAACCGGAGATCGGCGACGTGAAACCCATCGACGACGCGTCACCAACGAGCGCGACCGTGGCCGACGTGAGGCCTAACGGCTGTGGCGCGGCGAGATCGGTGAGTCCGCTGGTGGCGCCGAAGTAGCTCTGTGTCGCCGATTGCACACTGTACCCGTAATGCGTGTAGCCTGCCGAGAGCTCGAGACGACGCGTCTGCGAGAACGGGTACTGCAGGATCGCCGACACGTTGTTGATCGCGAGATGCTCGTACACGTACTGCACGCCCGTATTGGTGTATGCGCCATAGGCGTACACGTAGGGCGTGCGTGATACGTTCACGCCCCAGTTCCAGTGGCTGCCGGTGTTGAGGTACAGCAGTTGTCCGCCGATGTCCCGCAGCTGACCGTTCGCCTGGATCCCCACCCCGACGTTCTGGTCACCAAGCATGTCGCTGAAGAGAGCGGACATACCGCCCGAGAACTGAGTGCCGAACACACTGCTCGTTCCAATGCCCACTGACGGTTGTCCCAGCGCGGCGAGACGGAATGCCGTGCGGTACGGCCGCTCGGTGATCACCGAGTCAGACGGAAGCCCGTCATCGGCGTTGTGGAGGTACGCAATCACCGCGCTCTTCCGACCCTGGCCATCCGACGGCAGCATGGCGGCCGACTTCGTCGTCCGCGGCGCCGAAGTAGTGTCCCGTGTGCTCCGAGCTGGGGTAGTGTCGGGCGCACTCCCGTCCGATCCCTCGACAACGCGGCGAGCGTCGTCCACCGAGACGGGCTCGCCCTGTGCCCGTTCCGCCGGCAGCGCGGCGATGCGGAAGCCCGCCTTGTCGAACACGGAGAACACGAGCCTGCCGTTGCCACGGGCGACGGAGATCGCCGGCGATGATGCCGTCACGCCGCTCACGCCCGTCGCGGCGCGCGTCACGCGGAATGTCTCGCCAGTCTCGATGACCACGCGATAGATGTCCGTGAAACCGCCGCGATCGGACACGTAGTAGAGCGACTTGCCATCCGCCGAATACTGCGGGTCGATGTGCTTGGCGTTAGGCTCGCCGGCAAGGACATGGATCCGCCCGCTCGCGACGTCGAGGATCGCGACGCGCAACTGCGAGTAACTGAGACGCTGAAAGTCGGAGCCATACCCGGCCGAGTCGGGTCCCGCAGCGCGATCCGTCGCGAACGCTATCGAGCGGCCGTCCGGCGACCACGCCGGCTGGAGATCGGCGAACTGATCGTTCGTCAGCTGACGCAACGAACCGCTAGACAGATCCCATAGATACAGATCGCTCAGGCCTCCTTGCTGCCCGGAGAACACGATCTGCCGGCCGTCGGGAGACCAGGCGAGCGTCGACACGGCGCCAATATTCTTCGGCTTGAACTGTCTCCTGATGTTGTGCGATCGGACATCGATCACGTCGATCGCATTGTTGCCGTTGGCGTACGTCACGAACGCGAGCTGTTTCGCGTCAGGTGACCACGTGCCGGCAGAGTAGAGGAAGCTCAGCGCGTCGAACTTGGAGAGGACGCCGGGCGACGCGATCTTCGACTTCACCTTGCCCGTCACGGCATCGGCGACGTAAAGGTTGATCCCCGTGAGATCGCGAGACGAGAAGAATGCGACCAGCCGTCCATCGGGACTGATTGCCGGGGCGATATTGTAGTCGCCGTACTGGCCGGAACCCGGGATGATCTGATCGCCCGTCTCCGCGGGACGCGACCGCCCCTGCACGAGCGGCGCATATTGCCTGCGGATCGCCGCGCGCCATCGATCCGAGAGCGAATCCGCCGACATGCCGAGCGTGCTTCGGATGGCGTTGTCGAAACCTGACGAGAGCGCAGCGCGGAACAGTCGAGGAACGGTCTCGTCGCCCCACGTTCCACCGATGTATGCCCACAACGCCTCGCCGTACCGGTACGGGAAGTACTTCCCGCCGTCGGTGAGCTGCTTGATGGTCGGGAGGTCGTTGCGCAGCACGGCGTCGCGCAGCCACATCGCAGTATGCGAGTCCTCGCCGCCTAACGACAGATACTCGGCCATGCCTTCGACGAGCCACTGCGGGAGCCGATCCAGCGACGCACCGACCGACGCTTTGCTCTGAGCGATGTCGTACTGGAACACGTGAACCATCTCGTGCCCGAGCACGTGGTCGCTCTCGGCGTAGGAACCCGCCAAGGGCAGTACCATGCGGTCGAGCATGGACTCGGTGACGCCGCCCGTGCCTTCGTCGAGCTGCTCGGAGACGACGTTGGTCTGCTGGAAGTCCGGCTGATCCGCGTAGAGGATGATCGGCTTGCGTGCGGAGAGCGGATGGTTGAAGAGATCGGAGTACCTGGCGTTCCAGCGCTC
>DATCGG010000250.1:0-3322 GCA_036509075.1 Gemmatimonadaceae bacterium | reverse complement strand
ACTGCGATCATCGAAATCGGCTTCGATAACGAACGGTGGGTTGCACGACTCCCGGGCGGTGTCGACAGACGCGTGTCGGCACCGTCACCATCTCGACGAAGCACGTGCGTGATCGGCACGGCCTGCATAACGTGACGGGGCTCGCCAGTCGGGCAGGGGTAGTCGATCGGTGGCGCATCCTAAACAGACGAGGGGCCGCCGACCAGATCGTGGGTCACACTTTTTCCCGATTGTTGCACGCGCATAACGAGGCCGCGCTCGCCGACCGGCCATTCCGTAACCCATATCACATCCCGGAGCGTGACCGGTCGACTACGGTGCCCGCGCGGTCAGTCCTGTTACATGCCTAACGCGATTCCGGCCAGTGCGCCGCCGATGACGAGCCATGCAGCATTCACGCGCCGCGTCGCGAGCAAAACGCCGGCAATGAGCGCCACGACACATGAGGAAACGCTCACGATGCTGGCGCGCCCCAGTTGCCACGTCACGACGGCCATGAGGCCAAGGGACGCCGCGTTCACGCCGTCCAGCGCGGCACCCGCGACGCGCGAGCGCCGCAACCGCGGAATGAGCGGACCGCTTACCGCGACGAACACGAACGCCGGCAGGAAGATCCCCACCGTCGCGAGCACCGCTCCCGGAGCGCCGGCGAGCACATACCCGATGAACGTGGCGGTCGTGAATACCGGCCCCGGCGTCACCTGCCCAACGGCAACCGCATCGAGGAGCTGCCGCTCGGTCAACCAGCCGAGCCGCTCCACGAAGTCCGCGCGAAGGAACGCGAGCAGGACGTAGCCGCTTCCGAAGAGAACGGAGCCGATCTTGAGAAAGATGGCGAACAGCGACCAGAGGGGCACCGCTGCCGGCGCACCAACGGCGGCGCCTAACGCTCCGGTCAGCATTGGCTTGCTCGCCAGGAGGGGTCCACCGATCGGCATGCCCGCGTTGACCCGATCATCGACATCGCGCGCGCCCAAGGCCGCACCCGCGACCGAGAGAATGGCCGCGCCAAGGAGCACGATGAGCTCGTGCACGCCAGTCGCCTCGGCCACGATCGCCGCAACGGTCAACGCACCCAGCCAGGGCGTCTTCACCGCGGTCCTGGCTAGCCTCCAGAGTGCCTGCGCGACGATCGCAATGATCACCGGCTTGACGCCAGCAAACAGCGCGACCGCTGCAGGCAACCTACCGAAGCGCACGTACGCCCACGCCGTGATGGTCACGAGGAGCGCCGCCGGAACGATGAACGCGACACCCGCCACGATGAGGCCCGGCCACCCTGCGCGATCGCGTCCGATCTCGATGGCGAGCTCGGTCGAGTTGGGCCCCGGGATCAGGTTCGTCGCGCCGAGGTAATCGAGAAACGCCTCACGCGTGAGCCACCCGCGGCGGCGCACGACCTCGTCCTCCATGAGCGCGATGTGCGCGGCCGGGCCACCGAAGCCGATCGTACCGAGCTTGAGGAAGAGCCGCGCGAGCTCGCCGAGCGATGTGCCGTGACTAACGTACTCCTCGCTCATGCCTCACGCGACTCGCTTGCACGTAAGGCAGGAGACACCGACTCGGCATTCGTCAGGCTCGCGCTGAGATCCCAGAGCGCCTGGCGCACGGCCGCGTCCCGTGCGCGGCGCGGGAGGGAAACCGGACGGAGCGTAGCCGCGAAGCATTTGCCGCTCACGCCATCCAGCGCCTCCGACGTCGCCACCCGAACGACTCGCTCGGCTGCATTTTGCGGCGAGAGCAGCCACGTGGACCAGAGCGAGCGGAGCCAACGTGGTCGGAACCACCAGTGCTCCCGCATGAGGTCCGTTGCGACGAGCCCGGGTGACACGCAATTCACGGCGATCCCCGCGCCCGCGAGGCGGTCGGCGAGCTCGATGGTGAACATGGCGGTCGAGAGCTTCGACTGGTTGTAGGCGCGAGTGGATGAGTAGCGCCGGCGCTCGAACATGATGTCCTTCACCTCGACCTCTCCGAGGTGTGCGAACACCGACGTGACGTTGACGATCCGCGATGGTGCTCCCGCGGCGAGTGAGGGGACGAGCAACGTCGTCAGGAGGAATGGCGCGAGGTGATTGACCGCGAACGTGAGCTCGAAGCCATCGGCGCTCACCTGCCGACGTCCGGCGTTGATTCCCGCGTTGTTGATCAGCACGTGAATCGCGGGCCAGCGATTCGCGATCTCGCTGGCGGCGCGCCGAACCGACGTGAGCGATGCGAAATCTGCGCGTATGGAGTACACGTCTGCGGTGCCAGTGCGATCCGCGTCGCGACGGACCTCATCCATGCGGGCCGAGTCGCGACCTACGAGCACGACTTGCGCACCGAGCTTCGCGAGCGAAAGCGCCGTTGCACGACCGATACCTCGTGTCGCGCCGGTAACGACGCACACTCGGTTTCGCGACACGCTAGTGGTCGGCGTGGCCTGTGGCATTTGGGCAAGCGGTTCGGGGTCGAACAGGGGCCGTTTTCTGAATCGCAGCTAAACGCATCGGCTTGGTGAGCTCGGAATGACGCTGGGCACGGCCCCTGCGACGCCGTAGGATTTCATAGACGTAAGCGTGGCTCCCCAAAAATGATCCAGTCGAACCGTAGCACCAGGTTCCTGACGAGCGTCCCCGACGTCTCGGTGGTCATCCCGGTGCATGATGAGCAGGACAACGTGGGTCCGCTCGCGCGTGACGTCGATGCCGCGCTCGCAGGTGTCGTCGAATACGAGGTCGTCTTTGTCGACGACGCGAGCACGGATGCGACGTTCGTGCGCCTGACCGAACTGTCGCGCGACAATTCGCGCATCCGCGTGCTGCGGCACAATCAGCGATGCGGCCAGAGCACGGCGCTCCGCACCGGCGTAATGCACGCGCGCGCCTCGCTGGTTGCCACGCTCGACGGGGATGGGCAGAATGACCCTGACGACATCCCGCGCTTGATCGCTGCCCTCGAGGCCACCGAGCTCGATGGCTCGCGCACACTCGTGGCCGGGCACCGAGTCAAGCGCCGCGACTCGGGACTCGTCCGTCTGTCGTCGCGCGTCGCCAATGCCGTTCGCTCGAGCATCCTCCGTGACGGAACGCCGGATACCGGGTGTGGTCTCAAGGTGTTCGATCGATCGCTGTTTCTCGAGCTTCCGTACTTCGATCATATGCACCGGTTCATGCCCGCGCTCGTGCGGCGCGCCGGCGGCCGTGTGATCAGCGTCCCGGTCAATCACCGTCCGCGCCTTACGGGCCGATCGCACTACGGTGTCTGGAACCGGCTCTGGACGGGTATCGTGGACCTCGTCGGCGTCATGTGGCTGACGCGCCGCGCTAAGGTCGTGACG
>DATCGG010000249.1:0-13763 GCA_036509075.1 Gemmatimonadaceae bacterium | reverse complement strand
CCTTCCGCTCGATGTGTTGTTGTGCTTCACGGCCAACCCCGAGGATTACACCGCTCGCGGGAAGATCATCACGCCGCTCAAGGACCGCATCGGAAGCGAGATCCAGACGCACTATCCCGAGACGGTCGACATCGGCGTGTCGATCACGCGTCAGGAAGCATGGACGGGCCGGGGCGATCGGCAAATCCGGATTCCGGATTTCATCGAAGAGCTCGTCGAGCGCGTGGCCTTCGAGGCGCGGACCGACAAGCGCATCGACCGGCGATCGGGGGTGTCTCAGCGAATGCCGATCACGGTGACCGAAAACATCGTGTCGAATGCTGAACGACGCACACTGCGCACGGGTGAGGCGGAAATCGTGCCGCGGGTCGCAGACGTCTATGCCGCGATGCCGTCGATCACTGGCAAGATCGAGCTCGAGTACGAAGGTGAGCTCATTGGCGGTCAGGCGATCGCGCGCGAGTTGATTCGGCGCGCGGCAGACGCAACGTTTCGCGAGCGGGCCGGGGTCGTTAATGCCGATGAAGTCGTGATGTGGTTCGACGTGGGTGGCGCGCTCGAAGTCACTGACGATGCGTCCGCCGAAATGCTGGTGAAGGGGTTTGCGTCAGTTCCGACGCTCCTCGACATCGTGCGCGACGTGGGGCTTGCATCGAAGACCGACGTTGCGATGACAGCGGCCGCGTGTGAGCTCGTCCTTGAAGCACTGGTTGCCCGGAAGAAGATTTCCCGGACCGATGCGGGCCGGTATGGTCGTGCGGTGCAGGAGCAGCGGCGGCGCCCGAATCAGGACCTGTTTGGGGGTGGAATGTCCGCATGAAACGAAAGGGAATCGGGAATCGGGAATCGGGAATCGCCCTACCGGGAACGGGGAACGGGGAACGGGGAACGGTGACTCCTCGTGGAACCTCAGTTCCCGGTTCCCCGTTCCCGATTCCCTCTGCTCCCGCATCCCGCATTCCGCATCCCGCATCCCTCCTCTCGGTTCGGCAGGCAACCGGAAAGGACCTGCCCGCGATCCTCGCGCTCCGCCTGGCGCTGCTCCGCGAGCATTCGCACAACGCGATCTACGGCCGGCTTCGCCCGGACGCGGAACCGCGCGCGGCCAAGCTCTTCGCCGCTCAGCTTCAGTCGCCTAACGAGGTGATCTTTCTCGCCGAGATGGGTGGCGAGGCGGTCGGCGTGCTTCGGTGCATCCACTCGGCGGGCTCGCCGCTGCTTGATCCGCCGCAGTACGCCTATATCTCTTCCGTGTACGTCGTGCCGAGGGCTCGCGAACAGGGCGTTCTACGTGAGCTGCTCGCCGCCGCCGACGACTGGTGTGCGGACCGTGGGCTTGACGAGATGCGACTCCACAACGCCGCGGACAACCCACTGGCGAACGCGGCCTGGGAAGCACTGGGCTTCGAGGTCGTCGAGCACCTTCGCGTGCGGTCGCTGAAACCGCGTTAGGCACCCGGCAATGCCCGTCATCACGATTTCCCGGATGTTCGGGTCAGGCGGATCGGAAGTGGCGGCACGCGTCGCCGATGGGCTTGGATGGACCCTGCTCGACAACGCGCTGGTCGAACGCGTCGCAGCGCGGCTCGGGCGTACGCCGGTGGAAGTGCAGGCGATCGAAGAGCGCGTGCCGTCGCTGGCCGAGCGCCTCGCCGATGCGCTGGCGTTGGGGTCACCGGAGATCGTGTCGCCCGCGCTGTCGGCCCCGTTGCCGCCAACGGAAGAGCGGTTGCTGGAGGTGACGGAGCGCGTGATCGACGATGCGGTCGCACGCGGGCCGGTCGTGCTGGTGGGTCGCGGCGCGCAATCCTACCTCGCACAGCGTACCGATGCGCTCCACGTCTTCTGCTACGCGTCACGGTCGGCGCTGATCGCTCGCGTCGTTCGGCGCGAGGGGATCTCGGCCGAGGAGGCCGCCAAGCGCGTGGACGAAACGAACAAACGCCGCGAGCAGTATGTCCGCCGCTACTGGCAGCGCTCGTGGCACGCGCCGGAGAACTACCACCTGTGCGTGAACACGGAGTGGCTCGGCATCGACGGCGCCGGTGACCTCATCGCGCAGGTGGCGCGGGAGCGACTCACCTAACGCGGGGAATCCGGATTAGCGGGAACCGGGAACTGATTCCCTAGTGCTCAGCTACGATCCACGCGCTGTGCCGCCTGAACGCATACATGGCGAATCCGAGCATGATCGCTGCCCCGGCTCCGATCGCCCAGTCCACGCCCACCGCGCTCGCCACCGCGCCCGCCGCAAACGCGCCGAAGACCTGCGACACCCCAACCGAAATCAGCGAATACACGGACATGAGTCGGCCGCGGAACTCGTCGGCGACCAACGACTGCAGCATGCTGTTCGCGACTGCGTTCGTGACGATCATGCAGAACCCTGTCACCAGCAGGATCGGATAGGCGAGCCACGCCACGCGCACGAGCGAGAACATGATCAGCAGGAACGCGTACGTGTATGCCGCGGCGACAAGGAGCTTACCGCGCGGGAGCCGGCCACCCGACGCAGCGAGGGCGAGCGCGCCACTGAGCCCGCCAAGGCCGAGGGACGACAGCAGGAGGCCGTATCCGCTCGCATCGAGTCCGAGCAGGTCTCGCGCGACGACGGGCATGAGTGTGATGTATGGCACACCCAGCACCGAGAACACCGCGATGAACCGGATCAGCGTGGAGACTTTTTTCGTCGCGCGAATGTAGCGGATGCCCTCCAGCATCCCGTGCAACGGTGACCCCGTCGTCAGTGGCGGGTGCCACGGCGGCAGCTGAATTCGTGAGAGGCCGATCAGCACCGTGAAGTAGCTGAGCGCGTTGAGCCCGAAGCACCAGGAAATGCCCGCCTTCGCGATGACCGCGGCGGCAACGCCGGGCCCGAAGATACGCGCGAGGTTGAACCCGCTGGAATTGAGCGCGATCGCGTCGCGAAGATCGTCGCGACCGACGAGCTCGATCATCATCGACTGACGGGCTGGAATCTCGAAGGCGCTCACCGCGCCGTTGACGGCCGCGAGCAGTAGAAGCCACCCGATCGTGATGTGACCGGTGAACGTCAACCACCAGAGCGCGAGCGCTTCGCACAGCAGCAGCGACTGCGCGATCGTGACGAGCCGCAGCTTGTGCTCGCGGTCCGCAAGCACGCCCGCCGGCAAGGAGAGCAACAAGATGGGAAGCGACCCGATCGACGCGACGAGCCCGACGAGGAAGGCATTGTTCGTGAGCTCGAGCGCCAGCCAGCCCGAGGCCATCGTCTGCATCCACGTGCCAATGAGCGATAGCGTCTGGCCGATCCAGAACAACCGAAAGTTCCGGTGCGTAACGAGCACACGAAACGGGTTGATCGATGGAGCGGAAGTGGGCGACGCGGACGCCGGCCGGACATCTGATGTCGGTCCGGACGTGCGCGGCCGGAGGCCCGGCAGTACGTTACGATAGACCGCGAACAGCGAATCCAGACGAGTCCAGTGCCGCGCGCTCGCCCGCCTTCGGGTCGACGTGGTCTCGTCCCCAGTCCTGATTCCCAAGTCCCTGCTGTTATGCGCTTCCACACCTACTCCAAGTTCAGCCCCGAGTTGGCGGACGCGGTCGATCTGCAGTCGCTGCTCGAGAAGCTCGCTGATTTTCTCTTACAGTCCGGATTCGCCGGCGGACGCATGTCGCACCCCTATTGGGGCGACTTTGGTGGCGACGCCGACCGATCGCTCGAGGCGCTCAAGGAAGCGATCCTTAACGCGCTGATCGAGAGCGGCCAGTTCACCCCCGAAATGCTCCAGGCCCTGCGAGGCGATGGTGATGAGGAGGCGCAGGCGAAGCTCGCCCAACTGCTGGACGACCTCGTGCAGCGCCTCACCGCTGAAGGGTATCTGAACATCGACGCGCCGCCACAGGTTCCGGATACACATCAGCCGCTCGAGGGGCGTGGCAGCCTCGCACACGCCGCGTCGCGCGATGTCCAGTTCAATCTCACCGACAAAGGTATCGACTTCCTCGGTTATCGAACCCTGCGCAATCTGCTGGGGTCACTTGGCAAATCGAGCGTTGGCGCGCACGACACGCCTTACCTCGCAACCGGCATCGAATCCGACGGATGGAGCAAACAATACGAGTTCGGTGATGTGCTGAACCTCGACGTCAATGAAACGCTGAAAAACTCGTTGGCGAGGACAGGCAACATCGGCGTGCCCATCGATCTTGAATATTCGGATCTCATGGTGAGGCAGGCGGAGTACCGTTCGTCGTGCGCGACCGTGCTCATGCTCGATACGTCACACTCGATGATTCTCTACGGCGAAGATCGGTTCACGCCGGCCAAGAAGGTCGCGCTCGCGCTCACGCACCTGATTCGCACACAGTTCCCTGGCGACACCATTCGCGTGGTGCTCTTCCACGACTCGGCGGAGGAGATCCCGCTTCCGACGCTCGCTCACGCCCAGGTCGGCCCGTACCACACGAACACGGCCGAGGGTCTGAAGCTGGCGCGCCGGATCCTGCTCGCGCAAAAAAAGGATATGCGACAGGTCATCATGATCACCGACGGCAAGCCGAGTGCGCTCACAATGCCGAACGGCCAGATCTACAAGAACTCGATGGGCCTCGACGCGACCGTGATTGCGCAGACGCTCAAGGAGGTCTCTAACTGCCGACGTGCGGGCATCATGATCAACACCTTCATGCTCGCCCGCGATCGCGCGCTGGTCGAGTTCGTGAAGCGCGTGTCGGAGATCAGCAAAGGCAAGGCCTACTTCACGAACACGATGACGTTAGGCCAGTTCATCCTCATGGACTTCCTCCGACGGAAGACGAAGACGGTGAGCTAGGGACTAGGGACTGGGGACTCGGCCGGGAGGCTATTTCTGGCGAGGAGGCTTTCCTCGGCAGTAGAAGGTTCCCAGCCGAGTCCCTAGTCCCCAGTCCCGATGTCCCTACACGCCCCCCCTTGCGGGATGTTGCCTGCCCGTTTACTCATACTGACACAATCGATGTCAGTCTCGTGGTGATTTGCGGCGTATTGCGGCCACGTAAAACAAACAGCTAAAAGGCCACGCGTCTCCGCGGCTTTTACTCGCCTCGGGGATTTTTTTTGTCCCTTGGGCGGCGCGGCGGGACGGGTGGACGAGGAGAAGAGCAGAGTGCCACCCGTCGAGCTACGTATTGGTCTCATCGGCTGCGGAACCGTCGGTTCCGCCTTCGCGGCGTCATTCGCGGACCTCAAGTCCTCGCTCGAGCAGCTGACCGGCAAACGACTGCGCCTCGCTCGCGTGGCGGTGCTCCGTCCACAACTCCGCGATCCTCGGCTCGCGCCGGCGCCGCTCACCGGCGATGCGGCGGCGCTCGCGGCCGACCCCGCGATCGACATCGTCGTGGAGGCCAGCGGCGCACCTAACGCGGCGGAGTGGCTCCGCACCGCACTCGATCGCGGCGCGGCCGTGGTCACGGCGAACAAGCAGGCGCTGGCTCGGGATACCACGCTCCTGGCGGCCCTCGCCGCTCGCGAGTCACGCCTCCACTGCGAAGGTGCCGTCGCCGCGGCCGTTCCCATCGTTCGCGCCCTGCGCGAGTCGCTCGCCGGCGAAGAGATCCACGCGCTCCGGGGCGTCCTCAACGGCACGACGACCTACGTGCTTGGACGCCTGGAGCAGCAGCGGCCGTTCGACGATGCCGTTTCCGATGCGCAGCGCGAAGGGTTCGCCGAACGTGATCCGTCGGACGACCTGAGCGGCGCCGACGCCGCCGCGAAGCTCGCGATTCTCTGCTCCATCGCGTGGCGCGAGCCGGTCACGCTCGATCGCATCCGCGTTCGCGGAATCGACGCCACGGTGAGCGAGACGATCGACGCCGCACGCGAATACGGCGGGCGCGTTCGGCTCGTCGCGTCGGCCCAGCGCAACGGCCACCTTCACGCGTCCGTCGAACCGCAAGTGCTCGACGGCGCCGATCCTCTCGCGAGCGGGACCGGCGCGCACAACGTCGTCGAAGTTCGCACCGCCCTGGCCGGTACGCTGACCTGGCACGGGGCAGGCGCCGGGGGTCGTTCCACCGCGTCAGCACTCCTCGCCGACACCATCGCCGCCGCGCGAACGCTCGGTCGCGCCCGACCGGCATCATATCCCGCCGGAGCTCTCCGATGACTGCTTCACTTCTCGCCCCAACGGACCAGACCGACCGCCCCGCCGCGTTCAGCGCGCTGTCCCTCGTCTGCGAAAACTGCGGCGCGCGATTCGATCCCGAACCGAGCGCGATCTGCCTAACGTGCCTCGGTCCGCTCGTGCCGGAGTACGATCCGAATCGCTCGCTGCCGAGCCGCGCCGAGATTCAGAGCCGCCCGCGATCGCTGTGGCGATACCGCGAGTGGCTGCCGTTCGATGGCACGCCCACGCTCTCACCGGACTCCGGCTTCACTCCGCTCGTCGAAGCCCCCGAGCTCGCCCGCCGACTCGGCGTCGCTCGACTGTGGGTGAAGAACGACGCCGTCTCGCACCCGACGCTGTCCTTCAAGGACCGCGTGGTGTCCACCGCCATCAACGCCGCGCACGCCTTCGGTCTCGACGTGATCGCGTGCGCATCCACCGGCAACCTCGCGAACGCCGTCGCGGCGCACGCCGCGCGAGCGGGTAAAGCGGCGTGGATATTCATTCCGCACGATCTGGAGTCGGCAAAGGTGCTCGCGACGGGCGTCTTCGCGCCGAAGCTCGTCCGCGTCCGCGGCAACTACGACGACGTGAATCGGCTCTGTGCGCAGGTCGCAGACAACTTCGGCTGGGGCGTCGTAAACGTGAACCTCCGGGCGTACTATGGCGAAGGCTCCAAGACCATGGCGTTCGAGATCATCGAGCAGCTCGGGTGGCGCGCACCGACGGCAGTCGTCGCCCCAATGGCTGGCGGCGCTCTGGCGACCAAGCTGCATCGCGGCTTTCGGGAGTTCGCCGGGGCGGGCCTCTTCGAGCAGGCACTGCCGCGCCTCTACGGCGCGCAGGCCGCGGGGTGTGCGCCGATCGTTAGGCTCGTCGAGCGCGGCAGCGGCCGGATCGAGCCGGAGATCCCTGCGACGATCGCCCGATCGCTCGCCATTGGCAACCCGGCCGACGGCCTGACCGCCGCGCGTGGCATCGCGGACACGGGCGGCTGGGCGGCGGCCGTCAGCGATGCCGACCTCGTGGCTGGCATCCGCCTGCTCGCCGAGACGACAGGAATCTTCACCGAGACGGCGGGCGGCGTCACGACCGCCGCGGCGCTGCACCTGGCGAAAACCGGACGCCTCGGCCCGACGGACGAGGTTGTCCTCTGCATAACGGGCAATGGCCTGAAGACCCTCGACCCACTCGTCGATGCGCTCCCACCTGCTCCGCTGATCGCGCCCAAGCTGAAGGAAGTGGCGGCGCTGGTCGAAGCGGCGTGAACCTAACGATCCCAACAACACATCCTATGTCGCTCACCATCTCACTTCCCAGCGTGCTTTCCCGCCTCACCGATGGCAGCCGATCGCTTTCCGCGTCGGGCAACACCGTGGGCGAAGCCGTCGCCGACGTCACCCGTCGCTTCCCGTCTCTTGCCCCTCGTCTCGTCGATGACGCCGGGCAGCCGTATCCGTTCGTGACCTTCTATCTCAACGACGAGGACATCCGCTTCAGTGGCGGCTTCACCGCGTCGGTTCGCGACGGCGACGAGCTCACCATTGTCTCCGCGGTCGCGGGAGGGTGACATGACTGCCACGCTCACCACTCCGGGCGCTCGATCGCGTGGGGCGCCAACACTCGACCGCAACGAGTTGCTGCGCTACGGCCGTCACCTGCTGCTCCCCGAAGTCGCGATCGACGGGCAGCGCAAGCTCAAGGCGGGGCGCGTTCTGATCGTCGGCGCCGGAGGGCTGGGATCGCCCGCCGCGCTGTACCTGGCCGCCGCCGGTGTCGGCACCATCGGGCTCGTCGACTTCGACATCGTCGAAGTCACGAACCTCCAGCGACAGCTGCTGCACGGGACGAGCGACGTCGGGCGCTCCAAGCTCGATTCGGCGCGCGACCGCATTCACGACACCAATCCGCACGTCAAGCTCGAGCTGCACGCCACGCGGCTCACGTCCGACAACGCGCTCACGATCATCCGTGAGTACGACGTCGTGCTCGATGGCACCGACAACTTCGCAACCCGGTATCTCGTCAACGACGCGTGCGTGCTGCTTGGCAAGCCTAACGTGTACGGCAGCATCTTCCGCTTCGACGGCCAGGCCTCCGTCTTTGCGACCGCCGACGGGCCGTGCTATCGCTGCATTTATCCGGAGCCGCCGCCACCAGGGCTGGTTCCGAGCTGCGCGGAAGGCGGCGTGCTCGGCGTGCTTCCCGGGCTGGTCGGGACCGTGCAGGCCACCGAGGCGATCAAGCTCCTGCTCGGGATCGGCAAGCCGCTCACCGGCCGTCTGCTACTGGTGAATGCGCTCGACGCCGAGTTCCGGTCGGTCCGCGTGCGGCGCGACCCGTCGTGCCCCGCGTGTGGAACGCGGGAGCTCCAATCCCTCGTCGACTACGACCAGTTCTGCGCAACGAGCGGCGGCGATGGCGCCGGACTCGATGCCGTTCCGCAGATCGAACCGCGCGAGCTCGCCATCCGGCGCGCGTCGGGCGAGGCCATTCAGCTCGTCGACGTCCGCGAGCCGCACGAGTGGGAGATCGGGCATATCGACGGCTCGACACTCATTCCCCTCCACCGCCTGAGGGACCGGCTGCGTGAGCTCGACGCGGCGGCGCCCGTCGCCGTGATATGCAAGGGTGGGACGCGCAGCGCGCTGGCCACCCGCGATCTGATCGACGCGGGCTTCGGGCGTGTGTGGAGCGTGAGCGGCGGAATTCTGCGATGGTCGCGCGAGGTGGACGCCGACATCCCGGAATATTGAGGTCGGCGACGGAGGGTCCTCGCCAGGCGCTTGGAGGCGACCCGCGCGTAATATTGGCGATGCCTCGCGCACCTCGCACTCGCTCAGCTATCGAGATCGATCCCGCAAGACGCCGCGAGTTCTCGCGGCGTCTTCGCGCGTGGTTCCGGAATCACGGACGCGATCTGCCGTGGCGGCGCACGCGTGATCCATACCGCGTCCTCGTGTCCGAGCTCATGCTGCAGCAGACGCAGGTGTCTCGCGTCGTGGATTATTACGAGCGCTTTCTCGCTCGCTTCCCCACGCTCGATCACGTCGCCGAAGCGCCGCGGCGGAGCGTGTTGAAGTCGTGGGCGGGATTGGGATACTACGCTCGCGCGAGGAACCTCCACGCCCTCGCTCGCCACGTCGTTCGCGACGGGGGAGCCATTCCGGACGATCCGGAAAGGCTCCGTACGCTTCCCGGAATCGGCGCGTATACAGCGGGCGCTGTCGCGTCGTTTGCCTACGAGCGGCGCGCGGCACTCGTGGACACCAACGTCGCGCGGGTGCTCCATCGCGTCTTTCTCCCCGCGGTCGATCCGAAGTCTTCACGAGGCCAGCGCGCGACCTGGGCGATAGCCGAACAGCTGCTGCCGCGTACCGGACCACACGCCTGGGTTCACAACCAGGCCCTGATGGAGCTCGGCGCCCTGATCTGCACGGCCCGCGTTAGGCACTGCGACCGGTGCCCGGTTGCGCGGCTCTGCGCAACCCGGCTCGCCGACCGCTAACCAACCGTCGCTACGCGCGCTTTGCCGGACTTCTTGCGATAGTCGAGCGCGGACTTGTACGGCCGCTCGTCGTAGCCCGTATAGACCTGACGGGGCCGCGCGATTTTCTGCTCCTTGTCCAGCAACATCTCCTCCCATTGGGCCAACCAGCCCGACGTCCGCGCGACCGCGAACAGCACGGTGAAGAAGTCCGTGGGGAACTTCATCGCCCGGTAGATCAGTCCCGTGTAGAAGTCGACGTTGGGGTACAGCTTCCGCGACACGAAGTAGTCGTCGCTCAGGGCGATGCGTTCCAGCTCGAGGGCGATCTCGAGGTCGCGATCCATGCCGACGGCGTCGAACACCTCGTTCGCGAGCTGCTTCACGATCTTCGCGCGAGGGTCGTAGCTCTTGTAGACACGATGGCCGAATCCCATCAGCCGACCGCCCTTGCCGCTCTTCACCTCGCTGATGAAGGTCGGCACGTTCTTCACCGAGCCAATCTCTTCGATCATGCGCAGGACGGCTTCATTGGCGCCGCCGTGCAACGGCCCGTAGAGCGCCGCGACACCAGCAGCCACCGCCGAGAAGGGATCGACGTGCGACGAACCGACGGCGCGGACGGCGTTGGTCGAGCAGTTCTGCTCGTGATCGGCGTGCAGGATGAACAGGACCTCGATCGCCTTCGTGAACACGGGGTTCGCCTCGTACTTCGGCTCGCTCATGCGAGCGATCATCGACAGGAAGTTCTCCGAGTACGACAGGTCGTTGTCCGGGTAGATGAACGGCAGCCCCTTGTTGTGGCGGTAGATGAACGCCGCCAGCGTCGGAACCTTCGCGAGCAGCCGGATGATCGAGATGTACCGCTGGTCCGGATCGAAGATGTTCTTGGCTTCCGGATAGAACGACGACAGTGCGGCGATGCTGCTGCACAACATCGACATCGGGTGCGCGTCGTAGCGAAAGCCCTCCAGGAACCGCTTGATGTTCTCGTGCACGTACGTGTGGAACGTGATGTCGTGCACCCATCCCTCGTACTGCTGCTGGTTAGGCAGCTCGCCGTTGCGGAGCAGCCACGCCACCTCGAGGAAGCTCGCACGCTCGGCGAGCTGCTCGATGGGGTAGCCGCGATAGCGCAGAATCCCCTTGTCGCCGTCGATGAACGTGATCGCGCTTCGGCACGACGCCGTGTTCATGAACGCCGGATCGTAGCTCATGAGACCGAAGTCGTCGCCGTCGGTCTTGATCTGTCGCAGGTCATTGGCGCGAATCACGCCGTCGGCAATGGGGGCCGTGTACGTCTTGCCCGTTCGAGTGTCGCGAATCTCCAGGGCATCAGTCGCCGCCGGCGCGCCAACCGCTTCCGTCTTCGTCATGCCGCGTTCTCCCTCAAGCGATCTCGGGTCTGTGATAGCGTGCGGGTGAAAGCTAGCGAACCACCGCGGCGAACGGCATTGCCGCCCGCCCCGCGGGTGGTCTCTACCCGCCGTCAAGGCTGGCCGGTCTATTGACCCGGTGGGACGCCGGGCGCCCGAGGCAGCTCAGGCGTTCACGCCCCGTGCGATGGCTTCGAGCACCTTGTCGCCGAAGCGGTCGACCTCGTCCAACGTCGTGTAGACGTTAGGCGTGATGCGCAGCCCGTTGAACTCGGCGTGGATGATCGGCGTCGTGATGATCCGATGCTTCGTCCACAGCCACCCCTGCAGCTTTGCGCTGTCGATCCCGTCCACGTTGAAGAGCCCGATCCCGCCGGCCTGCTTCCCGTCGAGAGGGGTGAGCACGCGCACGCGGGAGCTCTCCGCCAGGAGACGCTTCGCCCACCGGTCTCGGAGATAGCGAAGCCTCGCGACCTTTCGCTCGCCACCGATCGCGCGGTGAAACGCGAGCGCCGCAGCAATCGCGTTGTGGTTCGCGGCGGGGTGGGTTCCGATCTCCTCGTACTTTCGGATGTCCTGATCCATGCTGGCCGGCGCCGCCATGAGCGGCCACAGCGACTTTTGCTTCGACCGGCGAACGTACAGGAACCCCGTGCCGATCGGCGCGAGGAGCCATTTGTGCAGGCTGGTACCGTAGTAGTCGCAGCCCAGCTCATCGCGCGTGAACGGGAAATGCGCGAAGGCATGGGCGCCGTCCACGAACACTTCGATCCCCTTCTCTCGCGCCATCGCGACGACCTTCGCGACCGGAAGGATCTGCCCCGTCAGGTTGGTGATGTGCGTGATCTCGATCACGCGCGTGCGAGGGGTGATCGCCTCGCGAAACTGGTTGACGACGTAGTCGTCGGACGGTGGCGGCACGGTGAACTTGATCTGCTTGACCACGATCCCTTCGCGGCGCGCGCGCTGATCCCACGATGTCAGCATGCGCGGGTAGTTCTGTGTCGTGACGATGACCTCGTCGCCCCGCTTGAGATCGAGCCCGAAGATCATGGTCTCGTTCGACTCCGAGGCGTTCCGCGTGATCGCCATTTCCTCGGCGTCGCACCCGAACTCCTTCGCGAGCTCGCGACGCACGCTCTCGATCCGCGGCTCCAGCACGCTCCACATGTGCTCCACCGGCGCCTCGTTCGAGAAGCGCAGATCGCGGATCATCGCCTCGAGCACGTGCGAGGGCGTGGGACTCACCCCGCCGTTGTTCAGGTTGATCAGCGTGCGGTCGGCGTCGAACGCCCGTTGGATCTCCGACCAGTAGACTTCGTCCTCCGCGAGCGGGAGCGCGGGGCGCCCGCCAGCGACCTGCTCCGCCCGCAACACCGACGCGAGCGCATTCGAACGGAAGACGGGCACCGCCAGCCCAGCGCGGGCGAGCGTGGAGATGAAGGCGCGTCGGTCGGACATAACGGGAACCGGGAACGGGAAACCGGGGTGACTGCGGTCGCGCACGACTTCGCGCGCGCGTTTAACCTGAGTGACGAGTTAGGCGCCGTCCAGTCTCGGCGTACCTCGGTCCCGGTTCCCGGTTCCCTGTTCCTGTTGCCGGGCGCACGCCTCCGGCGCCGCCGATTCCCGATTCCCGATTCCCTAGAGTCGCGAGCCCTGCGGGAGGTCGAGCACGAAGTGAAATCGTGTCCCCTTCTCGAGCTCCGTCTCCACTCCGAGCTCGCCGCCCATGGCAGCGATGAGCTTCTTGCAGATCGATAATCCAAGACCCGCGCTCGAGAACGCATAATCGCCCGTGATCTGACGCTGGCGAAATGCCTCGAACAGGTTGGACATGACGTGCGGTGGGATACCGCGCCCCGTGTCCTTGACCGAAAACTCGACGCGGCTGCGGTCCATCTGCTTGCACGTCACGTCGACGGAGCCGGCATTCGTAAACTTGATCGCGTTCGTCGCAAGGTTCAGCAGAACGCGATTGAGGGCAGCCTGGTAGCCGACTCGCAGGTCCGCTTCCGGACCCACGCATCGCACGACGAGACGTTTCTCTTCCGCCATCGGTCGAAGAATGTCCATGATCGACTGAAGGACATCGGAGACGAGAAACGGCATGCGCGGTTGGTCCATCAGCGTCGTGCCGCCACGCGCGAGCTCGATCACGTCGCCAGCGAGCGCGCTCAGACCGAACGCGGCGGAGTATACGAGTCCGAGTTGTCGCTCCTGAATCGGCGTCAGCGTGCCGCCCGACCCGTAGCGCAGCCGCTCTGCGAGAATGAGAATCGACCCGAGCGGCGAGCGCATGTCGTGCGCCATCTCGACCACGAGCTGCTGTGCGTCCTGCCCGGAGAGCCGCGCGGCAAACCGATGCGCCGCGTCCTGGTCGATCGATTGCTGCACGCGCTCCATTGCCTTGATCACATCCAGCACGCTCGCGTCGCCGGCCGATACCATCTCGGGCGACTCGGTTCGTTCCAGGAACGCACGGCGCAACAGCTCGAGCGTTCGACGCACCGGCACGAACGGCGGGAACGCGACGAGCCTAACGGCGTCGCCGCTGAGCGCCTGCCTAACGTTGTCGGCCAGGGCATTGACGGTCGTGCGCACATCCGCGGCCGACGTTGCCCCATGTTCGGTGTGAGGCCACTCGGCACAGACGTCTGCGACCGCCACCGTGAGCGCCCGCGACACGGCGCTCGAAGCGACCGATTCGGAGGCGCACGCCCCCGAATCGATCACTGCGGTTGCACGTGAGGTTGGTTTCGGTGCTTTCGA
>DATCGG010000248.1:0-18435 GCA_036509075.1 Gemmatimonadaceae bacterium | reverse complement strand
GTTATTTCGTCGTTAGGTCGGTGGTTGCAGTGTGGCCCCCAGCCTGCACGCACCACGACCATTCCAAAGGAGGCGTCATGACGCTCCATCGAATGCCGGTCGCGCTCGCGCTTCTCTCGATCGCGATCGTTCCAATCACCCTTGCAGCGCAGGCCGACACGGCCAAGGCGACCGCGAAGAAGAGCACGACTACCTCCGCGGCAGCGGCAAAAAAGCCGACGACTTCGCCAGCCACAACGGCTTCGAAGCCGACGACGACGGCGCAGGCGCCCGCCGCCAAATCGCAGACCGCCGCGGCAACGGTACAGGCCAAGTGCAAGGACGGGATGATGTATTCCGGAACGTCGCGCCAGGGAGCCTGTTCGTCCCATGGCGGCGTCGCGGAGTGGATCACCCCTGCCAATTCAAAGAGCGCGGCTCCGAAAGACGCGACTGCCCGGTGTAACGACGGCACCTACTATACGAAGGCGGAGCACCAGGGCGCGTGTTCAGGCCACAAGGGCGTGGCTGAGTGGCTGAAGAAGGCGTCGTAAACCTTCGCCTGGGCGACCAGCGTATTACGCCGTGCCGGTGAAGTCGTTTTTATTCGGCAGGCGGATTTGCGCATTGCACCGCCGAGAAGTCCTTAACTTCGAAGCGCTGCAGGAATGCAATCTTTCGCTGTCAGGTCGACCCAGTCGCCCTTGTTTCCCGTCGTGCGACGGGCCGAGCGCGCGCCGCGCATTCGCGCGGCGCGCGCTGCGTTGTTCGCCACGCTCGGTCTTCTCTGCCTCATCGCGGGCGCTTGCCATGACGACGACCCCGTGCGACCCGGCGCGGGCGTCGCGTCGGTCGAGATCGTTCCGGCCTCGGCATACGTCGAAGTAGGCGCGACAGCGTCGCTTTCCTTTGTTGGGCGAAAGGCAGACGGAACGCGAGTCGACGGGCTCACGCCGAAATGGACCGTATCCGACCCCACCAAGCTCACGGTCACCTCGTCAGGAACGCTGACCGGGGTGGCGACAGGGAGCGCGACGGTCACGGCCACACTCGGAGCCAGCAGCGCCACGTCGACGGTCACGGTCGTCGCGGCCGGCAATCCGGCGAACACATGGGGGATCGACTGGCAGGGGCTGACCGAGGTGTCGTTGCTCGCGGTCTGGGCGTCGAGCCCGACTTCGGTGTTCGCCGGTGGACAGGACGGCGTGATCATGCGGTGGACAGGCGGCGCCTGGAGCCTCATGTCGACTCCGACGCGGGAAACCATCGTCGGGCTCTGGGGAACCAGCGACGTGAATGTCTTCGCCGTCGGCTCGAACGGCATCATCCTGCATTACGACGGTAGCGCGTGGACGTCCATGCAGAGCGGAACGACCGCGGCGCTGCTCGAAGTGTGGGGGCTGGACGCGACCCACGTCTACGCGGCGGGCGCGTCGGGCGCGATGCTCCGCTACGATGGGACGCAATGGTCCGCGATGCCTAACGACGCAGGCGCGACCGAGATCTGGGGCATCTGGGGGTGGTCGCCCACGAACCTCATGGCCGTGGGGCAGAACGGTACGCTGCTCCACTGGGACGGCAGTCTCTGGACGGAGATGGCCACGCCCGTGGACGTAGCCCTGTTCGGCATCTGGGGGGCGTCCGCTGACAATGTCTATGCCGTTGGCGTGCAGGGCACGCTGCTGCATTACGACGGCAGCGAGTGGCAGTTGATCGCCAGCCCGACGAGCAAGCATCTCTTCGCGATCTGGGGCAGTGCGCCTAACGACGTGTACGCCGTCGGCAACACCGGCGAAGTCATTCATTTCGATGGGACCACCTGGTCCGATGACGCGGCATCGCCCTCGCGCCAGAATCTTCGCGCGGTGTGGGGAGCCGGCGGTCAGCTCTTTCTCGCCGGCTGGTCCGGGACCGTCGCCGGAGGAGTCAACGGCAACTGGACCACGCTCGTGACGGCACCGACGCTGTTCGCCACGTGGGCGGCCGGTGCCGGGCCGGTGTACGCCGTCGGACTCGGTGGGCTCGTGCTGCGGAAGGACGCGACCGGCTGGAACTCGGTCCCGGTCCCGCCCGCGAACGACCTCTACGGCGTGAACGGGAGCGGGCCGACCAACGTCTACGCTGTTGGCGACACCGGATCTGTTCTGCATTACGACGGTACGAGTTGGGCGTCGCTCGCGAGCCCTCTTCCAGTACTCCTGCGGTCAGTCTGGACCGCGGATCCCGACCTCAGTTACATCGTCGGCGCCGATGGTACCGTTCTCACCGCGACGGGTGAGACGATTACGTCGGTCGCGAGCCCCACGACGCGGTTTCTCCGCAGCGTGTGGGGATTTGGACGAAACGACGTCTACGCCGTCGGTGACACGGGGACGATCGTCCATTTCGACGGGTCGCGCTGGACGACCATGACGAGCGGCACATCGTCCCTGCTGCGCGCCGTCTGGGGCAGCTCGTCGACCGACGTCTACGCGGTTGGCGACGGCGGCACCGCGCTCCGCTACGACGGGGTACGCTGGTATCCGCTGCCGAGTCCGACGTCGAAGGCGCTGCGCGCGGTGTGGGGTACGAGCCCAACCGACGTATACGCGGCCGGCGAGGAGGGCGTGCTGTTCCGCTTCAACGGCAGCGCCTGGATTCCCCTCGAGTCGAATACGTCGCAGATCCTGCTCGGCCTAACGGGACTTCCGGGAGGGAACGTCTTCGCCGTCGGCGGGACCGCGACCATCGTCAAGGCCAGCCGAACCGAAACGGCGCAACGGAACAGGTAATTGGTTACTGGGAGGGGTTATTGGTTATGTGAACCCCCGGGATGCGCGTCTCGACGAGAGAGACATCCCGGGGGCTCTGATTACCAGTAACCAATTCCAGTAACCACTTACCTGTGTGTCGTTGTTGTTGTTCAGACCTCGGCCAGTTCCCCTTCTTTGGTCTTTGCCGATTCCTCGATGACCTTCTGCGCCGCCTCGCCCGGCATCTGCTCGTAGCCGTGGAACTTCCGGCTGAATGTTCCGCGGCCGTGCGTCATCGAATGCAGGTCCGTCGCGTAAAGGTGCATCTCCGCCTGCGGGACGATCGCTCGAACCCGCGTCCCGCGCGCATCGCCGAGCGAGTCCGTGCCTAACAACTTGCCACGTCGGCTCGAGATGTCCCCCATCACGTCACCCAGATACTGATCCGGCGTCGCGATCTCGATTTCATCCAGCGGCTCGAGCAGGACCGGGCGGCACTTTGGCGCTACGGTCTTGAAGCCCTGAATGCCGGCCATCTTGAACGACATTTCGTTCGAGTCGACCGAGTGATACGACCCGTCGAATAGCTCCACCGCGAAGTCGACCATCGGATAGCCCGCGAGCACGCCGCGCGCCGACGCCTCCTGGATGCCTTTGTCGACGGCGGGAATGAACTTGCTCGGGATGGACCCGCCGACGATCTCGTCGATGAAGTCGTAGCCCTTGCCGCGGGGCGTCGGTCGCATGCGAATCCAGCAGTCTCCGAACTGACCTCGCCCGCCCGACTGCTTCTTGTGGCGTCCCTGCCCTTCCGCTTTCGCGGTTATGGTCTCGCGATAGGCAATGCGCGGCCTCGCGAGCTCTGCCGATACACCCGCCTTCCGCTTGAGCTTCGACATGGCGACCTCGAGATGCCGCTCGCCCATGCCGCTGATGACCGTCTCGTGCGTCTCCGGCACATAACGAGACTCGAACGTCGGGTCCTCGTCGTGCAGGCGGTGAATGCCTTGCTGCAGCTTCTCCTCATCGTGACGCGCGGTCGCTTTCACCGCGAAGGTGACGATCGGCTCCGGGAAGTGGATCTGCGGCAGGCGAACCGGGTGCTCCCGCGTCGAGAGCGTGTCGTTCGTATGGGTGTTGCGCAGCTTGGCCACGCAGCCGATGTCGCCTGGGTGGAGCAGCGGCACCTCGACGCGATCCTTCCCCTGTGCGACGCTCAGGTGACCGATCTTTTCCGCACCGTCGCGCGTGGCGTTGTAGAGCTCCTGCCCGTTGGTCACGGTGCCGGAGAAGATGCGGAAGTACGTGACCTCGCCGATGTGCGGCTCGGATGTCGTCTTGAACACGTGGGCCGAAAACGGCGCGTTGTCTTCGGCGTGGATCTCGACGGTCTTGTCGCCCTCGGCGCCCTTGAACGCGTGGATCTCCTCCATCTCGTATGCGGACGGCATGAGCTGTACGATCTCCGTGAGCAGCGCGGAAATGCCGTAGGTCTTCTCCGACGAGACGACGAAGAGCGGGAAGAGATCGCCGCGCTTCATCGCTTCCTTCATGCCAGCGATCGCCTCGTCCCGCCCGATCTCAACGCCCTCGAGATACCGCTCGAGCAACGCGTCATCGGTTGCCGAGATGGCTTCGATCAGTTCCTGGTGATAGTGATCGTACGTGTCCTGCGCGTCGGCGGGGATGTCGACTTCTTCGTACTCACCCGACTTCGTGCCCGGCTTGTAGATGTAGGCACACTTCGCGAACAGGTTCATGATCCCGCGGAACTCCGGCCCGTTGCCGATTGGCACCTCGACCGGGATCACCTTCGATGTCAGTCGCTGTTTGATCTGTTGGTAGATCGCATCGAAGTTCGCGTTCTCCTTGTCCATCATCGACACGACGAACAACACCGGGTCGGCGCGGCTCACCGCTTCGTGGAACATCTTCTCCGTTCCGACTTCTACGCCGGCGGTCGCGCTGACGACGACGAGCGCGCCGTCGGCGGCGGCGAGCCCGGCGACCGCGTCACCCTGGAAGTCGAGGTATCCCGGCGTGTCGATGAGGTTGATCTTCGTGTCCATCCACTCCGCGAACGCGCAGCCGAGATTGATCGAAAAGCCGCGGTCGATCTCTTCGGCCGTGTGATCGGTGAGCGCGGTGCCATCCTTCACCGAGCCGTGGCGCTTGCTGGAGCCGGAAACGAATGCGAGCGCGTCGACCAGTGTGGTCTTCCCGCTCGCTCCGTGACCGACTACGGCCACGTTCCGGATGTCTGCGCTGCGATACTCCCGCATTGCTTGTATCCTCGCCTGCTCGGGTGATTCGAGTTCGAGCTCAGGTGGAGCTCAAGTGAGTAGGCCCATGCGTGGTGCTTCGCGAAGCCACGCGCGGAGCACGTCGTCGCCAGCGTCGGTCAACGCGAAGCCGACAGGGACGGCGATTGCGCGTGCGGTCTGCCGGGAGTCGCTGATGCACGTGAACACGACGGCCGCGTCGACGGTCCCGGTCGCGTGTGACGCGTTCCACAGCCGCCCGGCATCGTCGGCGAAGACGCGAGCGCCGCCCGGTGATTGGCGGCGTGACTGGTCCGTGGAGCGCTCTTGCATGGGTCTCGTGTTCGTTGCTTTTGGGGATTTGTCTCGCGGGTAGGGGTTCGTCAAGGGCTGCCGCGCCTTCGGCGCGCAGCTGGCGACTGGCGACTGGCGACCATAGGAAAGCGGAAACCCTTCGAGCGGCGTCCCTATGCGACATAGAGCGTCCCGAGGGTTTTCTGTCGCCTGTCGCCTGTCGCCTGAAGCAGAAGACCGCCAGGCTGAGCCTGGCGGTCTTCTGCTTTCTCACCACTCTGACAAAGAAATTCTCGTTCAGTCTCCTTCGTTATCAAAAGTGATCCCGTCCGCTTCGCGGAAGCTCTCCAGCATCGTATCGACCTGCAGAGCGCCCGGCAGTGACACGGCAAACATCGGCGAAAACGAGAAGCTGATAGCGCGGCGAGCGCCTTCGGGCCAATCGGGCATCGTGAGCCCCGCCACCAGGCGGCGAATCGTCTGTCCGCACTCGCCGAGCAGCTGCCGCGCCGTGTCGACGAGCGTCTCGAGCGGGATCTCGAGATCGCGGGTTAGCAGTTGGCCCGTGCTCATGTCCCGCCAGGCCGCATCCCCGACTGCGCCACGCTCGGGCCACACACCGAGATGGCGAATCGTGTCCGAACGCTCCTCCGGCAGCCGCCGTGATTCCACCGCAGCTGCCAGCGCCAATGCCAGCGACTCCGGACTCGGCACCCCGTATAGGGTGACCACATCGCGCGGCGGCCGCTCGGAGTTCAGCGGCGCCGGCACCGAGTTCACGTGGGCCAGCATGGTCGAGTGTTCGGGGTTGTCCTCGAGCATCACGAGGATGTCCATAACCCCTCCCTGTGAGTGAAGCCCCTGGGGTCTCGACTCGATTTTCGAGTCCGGAGCGCGTAACGGCCCTCACACCCCCATGAGGGTAGACCCCGCGTGCGCGCCTTACGACACATACTGTGTGCACGCGCTCGGAGTTCCAATTGGACCAGCGGTCCGAACGCGAACGCTCAGTCGATCTGAATGCTCGATCGGGCAAGTCGCATACCTGCCACGAGAGCGATCGTGAGCATGCCGAAGATGAACAATCGCTGCGCGCCGCCCAGCACAGCGACGGTGTTCCACTCTAGAATGGAGGGCACAACGAACGCGGACACGCCCCAGGCGATCGCGCCGAACACGATGGCAGCGCCTAGCAAGCGAAGACCGCGTAGCGGCGCAGCGACAACTGTGAAGCACACACCCAACACGATGATCGCGCACGCGGCCATCATGAGCCCCACGATCGCGCTCGCCGACGACGTTCCGACGACGCCGAGCTTCTCGAACAGCGCGCGACCCGCGGAGGTGAACGGTCGGAGTGCCAGCCCATGTCGGAGCCCGAGCCCGATCACGGCGCCAATGGTTGCCGCGGCTGCTACGGCCCCGACTCGGATTCCAGCTGTAATTCGGGAGTCACTCATCGCGCCGAAAGGAAACGGGCCCGACCGAGTCCCTCAAGGGGATGATGTCTCGCACCTACCGCCTGTGAAGTTTGGTGATCGTGCAACAAAGTGGCTGCGGTTATCAAAAGAATGCCTTGCTGCCGCACCACTTAACCGTAATTTTTTTACATCATGGCAACTACCGAGCGTCCAACAGCGACTGTACTCGTCGTCGAGGACCGGCGCGAAGTGCTCGACGTCCTCGAGCGCACACTTTCCGACAACGGGTACTCGGTCCTGACTGCCGATGACGGCGACAGCGGCCTGCAGATGGCCCTCGATCGCCGGCCAGACCTTGTCATTCTCGACATCGGTCTGCCCAAGCGAAGCGGCCTTCACGTCGCGCGAGAGCTGAGGAATCGGGCCTTTACGGCCCCCGTGCTGATGCTCACCGCGCGCGACACCGTGTCGGACAAGGTCACGGGGCTCGACGCGGGCGCCGACGACTATCTCGCAAAACCGTTCGACTACGATGAGCTCCTCGCCCGCGTGAAGGCGCTCCTGCGCCGCGCCTCGATTCGCGCCGACGAGACGATGATGCGCGTCGGCGACCTGTCGATCGATCCGATCTCACGCGACGTCACCCGAGCCGGTCGCAAGCTTGCGCTCACACAAAAGGAATACGCGTTGCTCGAGTATCTCATGCGCCACGCGGGCATTCCGGTCACGCGCGAGCAGATCTCGGAGCAGGTGTGGAAGCAGCCGTTCGACCCGACCACGAACATCGTCGACGTCTACATCAACTACCTGAGAAAGAAGCTCGAGACCGACGGCGCCCCACCGCTTGTCCACACCGTGCGGGGCGTCGGCTACGTGTTGCGTGAGACGGGAACCGGCGATACCTGACGCCCATCAGCGGCGATCCGTCGCCGCCGAGTCTGGGCGTTGTTGGATCATCCACTGCGGCATGTCTCGCCACGCGACTGGATCCACATCCTTCCCGTGGAGATAGACCCCGTAGTGCAGGTGCGGCCCGGTCGCGAGACCGGTCGAGCCCACGCGGCCAACGCGGTCACCGGCGCGCACGATGTCGCCCTTCGCGACCGTCGCCGTGTCCAGATGAAAGTAGGCCGACACGACTCCCTGCCCGTGGTCCACGAGTACCGTACGACCTGACAGCAAGTACTCGCCCACGTCGACTACGACTCCGGCCGCTGGGGCGATGATGCTTGCGCCCCGCTTCGCGGGAAGATCGATGCCGGCGTGGCGCCAGGACGGCGCGCCAGGCGACGGCGCATCGCTCGTGTCGCCCGCGAATGTACCACGCGGCTTCGCCTGTGTATCCAGCGTGATGGACCGCGTGGAATCCGTCGCACGATAGTAGTAGCGCTCGACGCCGTACCCGGTGCTCTTCATGCCCGGCACCGGCTCGCGCCAGCGCCCCTGCCATCGACGTTCGGGCGACTCCACGGACAGGCTGCTGTTGACCGCTCTCGCGTCGCGCGCGATCTCGCGAGGGCTGGCTGCGCGCTTGTAGAGTGAGTCTGTGAGAAAGATGAGCTCACGGCCAAAAGCATGATCGTCGACTGTGATCTGCCTCACAATCCGCCCACCAGGCCGCTCCACCGTTAGGGTGAACGTCCCCGCGTCTTCCTCGGCGGGCAACGGAATGGTCAGCAGGATGCCATCGGTCGTGCGATAGCAGGGCATCGGCGCGCTCTTCCACGTGCACCGCGGCGTAGGCGTGGCCACATCTTCGGCGAGCGCGAACACGACGCCACCACGTCGCGGCGACGGTGGGTACAGTCGAACGACGCCGGTGTCGTCCGGCACACCTGCCCTCGTGCTGTCAGCGGCTGCACCGGCCGCGGGGGCGGTGTCCAACGCAATGCTTCCGCGCGCGGTTTCAGGAACCGCGGTCGCCGGAGTCGAATCCGGCTTCCGTGCCTCAGCCTTCCTTGCCGCGCCGGATTTGCTGTCGACGACCTCACACGCTGTGGCGAGGATGACGATCAGGCACCCTGTGGCGGTCTCGACCCATGCCCGTGCTGTCATGACGCGAGCGAGTGGCAAGGAGGGGGCCAACGAGCGACCGGACGCCTTAACGAGTGCGCGCCACGAGTCGTCTACCTCGCGGACTATCCAACCGCGTGCTTCTCATGGGAAGACGTCTTGTCACGCTCGCACTGCTCGCCTCGAGTCTCGCCGTTGTGTACGTGTCGGCAAGCTGCGCCTCGCCGGCAGCCGCCTCGCCGGCGGCCGTGCCCACCAGCACCGGTCCGCGCGAGCTGGATGCCAACCAGCAGATTGCCCAGGCGCTCAGCCGACTGACATTCGGCGCGCGGCCCGATGACGCGGACCGCGTGCGGGCCATGGGCGTCGACCGATGGATCGACGCGCAGCTTCACCCGGAACGACTCCGCGACTCCGCGACGGACGCGTTTCTCGCCCACTATCAGACGCTGTCGCTGAGCTCCGCCGCCATTTACGAGCAATTTCCACCGGCCGGGCTGCTCCGCGCCGTCGCACGCCGGGACTCGATGCAGCGCGCCGGACGTACGACGCTGGCCGACTCACTGCAGCTGCTGCAGCAGGCGCGCCGCTCGAATCAGTTCGTGGCCGAGCTGACGTCGTCCCGCGTTGCGAGAGCGGTGATGAGCGAGCGGCAGCTCCAGGAAGTCATGGTCGACTTCTGGGAGAACCATTTCACGGTCTTCGCCGGCAAGGGTCAGACGCGCTGGTATCTGACCTCGTACGACCGCGACGTCATCCGCCCGAACGCCCTCGGTCACTTCCGGGGCTTGTTAGGCGCGGTGGCAAAGAGTCCGGCAATGCTCTTCTACCTTGATAACGCCCAGAGTGTTGCGGATAGTGGGCGCAGCGTGCTTCGCACGCGCGCCGGGAACCGGGAACCGGGAACCGGGAACCGTGCCGTCTCGCGGAGGCAGTTTGGCCGCCGAGCGCCGCAGCAACTTGCGGGCAGCGGAGCCTCTGTTCCCGGTTCCCAGTTCCCGGTTCCCACTCAACGCCGCCGCCAAGGCTTGAATGAGAACTACGCCCGCGAGCTGATGGAGCTGCACACGCTCGGCGTCGATGGCGGCTATACGCAAAAGGATGTGATCGAGGTCGCCCGGGCATTGACCGGTTGGAGCATCCGTCCGCCTCGCCAGCTCCTCATCCAGGCACAGGACCCGCGTGTCCGACGGTTCGCTGAGCGAGCGCCGCGCAACGGCGCCGGCGAGTTCGTCTTCCGGCCGGAAGTGCACGACGCGGAGACCAAGGTCGTCCTCGGCCACACCCTGAAAAGCGGACGGGGCATCGACGATGGCGAGGAGGTGCTCGACATCCTCGCGCGTCACCCGTCCACGGCCAGGTTCATTGCCCGGAAGCTCGCGGTTCGCTTCGTGAGCGACCAGCCGCCGCAGGCGCTCGTGGATCGGGCCGCCGCCACGTACATGCGAACCGACGGTGACATTCGCGAGGTCGTGCGCACCATCGTCACCTCGCCCGAGTTCTTCTCCCGCGCCGCGTTCCGCGCCAAGGTGAAGTCGCCGTTCGAGGTCGTCGTCAGCACAATGCGGGCGCTCGACGCCCCGCCGGATCCGACCCCCCGCACGGCGCAGCTCGTCTCCCGGCTCGGCCAACCGATCTTCGGCCACCAGGCGCCTAACGGGTGGCCCGAAACCTCGGAGCCGTGGATGAACACCGGCGCCATCCTGAATCGAATCAACTTCGGCATGGCGGCGGCCGCGAATCGCGTCCCGGGTGCATCGCTCGATCGGTGGCCGGACGCCACCAGACTTCGCGCTGCGCCCAGGGCCGAGCAGGTCGACGGCGTGATTGCGTCGCTCCTGGGCGGGCACGCGTCGCGCGAGACGCGGGAAATCCTCACGAGCGGCGTGCATCCCATGGTGGCCAAGGCGGCGGCGGACTCCTCGGTGTCGATGCTCACGAGCGCCGACAGCGGTTCGGATCCCGCGATGTTGGACGACGATCCGCCAGCGCGGCGGCGCCAGCGTATGGGAGCACAGGGATTTGGAACCATCCCCGAGCTCACAGGTCTCGCGCAGGTCGTCGGCCTCGCGTTAGGCTCGCCCGAATTCCAGCGACGTTAGCGCGGCATTGCCGCGCAGATCCTTCCACACAGGGCGTACCATGCAACGACGAGTCTTCGTGAAATCCGGCGCGCTGGCCCTCGTGACGATGGGCCTGAGCCCGCGCTTCCTGCGCCGGACGGCGTTCGGCATGGAATTGCCAGGCGCGGCGAAGGGGAAGACGCTCATCTGCCTGTTCCAGCGCGGCGCCGCCGACGCGCTGAACGTGGTCGTGCCCCATGGCGAGACGTCCTATTACGCGCTTCGGCCGCGCATCGCGATTCCGCGGCCGAGTGCACGCCTGGGCGACGGCCAGTCAGCCATCGATCTCGATGGCTTTTTCGGACTGCATCCGTCGCTGCAGCCTCTCAAGCCGCTGTGGGACCGCGGCCTCCTCGCGCCGATTCACGCGGTCGGCAGCCCGAGCACGACGCGCTCGCACTTCGACGCGCAGGATTACATGGAGTCGGGCACGCCGGACGTGAAGTCCACGCCGGACGGTTGGCTCAACCGCTACCTCGCGACCAAAGGCACGTGCGAGGAGTGCGCGTCACGTGGCAGCGTTAGGTCGTCGCCGTTCCAGGCGGTGGCAATGACCGACCAGACGCCGCGCATCCTCGAGGGGTCGGCGCCGGCGGTGGCGATGACGAGCCTGGAGGCGTTCACCGTTCGGGCGGGCGGCACGTCGGCGGAGCAGATCGAGGCGCTCTACCGCACGGGCTCGAGCGATGTGGTGCATGCGTCGGGGTCGGAGATGTTCGACGCCGTGAAGATGCTCCGCGCGGCGAACCCACAGCGCTATCAGCCGGAGAATGGCGCGGACTACCCGCGGTCGCAGTTCGGGCAGCGGCTCCGTGAGATCGCGCAGTTGATCAAGGCGGACGTCGGGATGGAGATCGCCTTTGCCGACGTGGGCGGATGGGACACGCACGTGAACCAGGGCGCTGCCACCGGACAACTCGCGAATCGGCTGACGGACTTCGCGCAGTCGATCGCGGCGGTCGTCACGGACCTCGGCGACCGCATGGAGAATGTTGTGATCCTGACGATGAGCGAGTTCGGCCGCATGGCGCGCGAGAACGGCAATGGTGGGACGGACCACGGCCACGCGGGCGCGATGTTCGTCGTTGGTGGCTCTGTGAAGGGAGGCAAGGTTCACGGCAGGTGGCCGGGTCTTGCTTCGGAGCAGCTCTACGAGGGCCGCGACCTTGCCCTAACGACGGACTTCCGCGCCGTGTTCAGTGAGATCGCCTCGAAGCATCTAGGGGCCGCGA
Source organism: Gemmatimonadaceae bacterium (assembly GCA_036509075.1). Classification (GTDB taxonomy): domain Bacteria; phylum Gemmatimonadota; class Gemmatimonadetes; order Gemmatimonadales; family Gemmatimonadaceae; genus JAJKIV01. The sequence goes on along the minus strand of DATCGG010000248.1, from coordinate 6,380 downwards.
AACTCGACGCCGTGTTCCCGGGCTATTCGTCGCACGCTCCAGTGGGGGTTCTCTAGCTGCTCGCTGCTCGCTGGCTGACGGTCGGGATCGCGCGCCCCTGTCGGCGGGGCATCGGGGTTCGTCGGCGGAACGCGCCCGCAGCGACGAGGCCGCGCCCCCGCGCCCCGGCGCGATGATCTCAACGAGCCGCCCGCAGCGCGATGCGCTAGAACTTGAAGATCTTCTTGAGCGCCTTGCCGAGCTTGGAGCCGAGGCCGATCACGAACGGCTCCGCTTCCGGCAGCTCCTCATGCTGGTCGCAGACCTCCGTGGGCTCCGTCCCGGGCTTGAACCACTCCTGCTGCGTGATCGGGCACCATTCACCCGCGAGCATGCCCGTCTCGGCGTCGATCACGCGGGGGACCATGCCCGCCGGCGGCAACCAGTCCGTGTCCGTCGCGCGCTCCCGCCAGCCCTGCTGGTAAAACTCGGCCCACGCTGGTGCCGCGAGACGACCACCGCTCGCGTCACCGGTGATGCTGTGCGGCGCATCGTACCCGAACCAGAATCCCGCCACGATCGACTTCGTGTATCCCACAAACCACACGTCCGCGCCGTTGTTCGTGGTGCCCGTCTTGCCGGCCACCGGCTGCGTCACACCCGCAGCCCGAACCGCCGTCCCCGTGCCGCGATCCACGACCGAGCGCAGCATCGACGTCATCTGGTAGGCATCGCGAGGGTCCATCACCGGAACTGGCGACACCGCGTCCTGCGACCAGAGCACGCTCCCGTCCGCGCGCTCGATGCGCCTAACGAGACGCGGCCGCACGCGGAGCCCGCCGTTCGAGAACGGAGCGTACGCCGTCACGAGCTCGAACGGCGTCACCTCCAGCGCGCCCAGCGCGATGGCCGGAACCGGCGACAGCGGACTCGTTATGCCGTTCCGGTGCGCCGCGAGGATCACGCGCTGCTCGCCGATTGCCCGGCTCACGCGAACGGTCGCCGCGTTCGCCGATTTCATGAGCGCGCGTCGCATCGTCACGCGTCCGAGGTACTCGTCGCCGTAGTTCGACGGCGTCCAGATGCGCCCACCCTGTTCGACCTCGACCGGCTCATCATCGACCAGCGACGCCGGCGTAAATCCCGCGGCGAGCGCTGCCGCGTACACGAACGGCTTGAACGCCGAACCCGGCTGCCGATGCGCCGCGAACGCGCGATTGAAGCTGCCCCGCTCGTACTCTCGCCCGCCGACGAGCGCGCGGATATCGCCACTTCGCGGATCGATGGCGATCATCGCGCCTTCGATGGTTCCGCCGTTCCGGCCTGACCAGTATCGCGCTTCCTGCTGGATCGCCGCAGCGCGGCGCCTAACGGCGCGATCGCCTGCCCGCTGCGCGGCCAGGTCCAGCGTCGTGTAGACGACGTAGTCGGTCGACGCCTCAGGCTCCTTGAGCGCGCTCGTCACGGAATCGACGAGGCTCCGCACCGCGTCCAGCGCATAGGAGTCGTCGGGCTGCGGCGGGCGCCATTCGTTCTGGGCGACGCGGAGAGGCTCAGCGCGCGCCGCCGCGACACCGATGTCGTCGAGATATCCCTCGCGCCGCATGAGCCCGAGCACGAGATCTCGGCGTGCCAGCGCGCGCTTGCGGTTGTTGCGCGGCGTGTACATCGACGGGCCCTTCGGGAGTGCCGCCAACATCGCGCCCTCAGCGATGGTGACATCGTCCACACTCTTGCCGAAGAGATCGCGGCTCGCTGCCTCCACCCCGAACACCCCGTTGCCGAGGTAGATGACGTTGAGGTAAAGCGCCAGAATCTGGTCCTTCGTCAAGCTCTTCTCGATGAGTCGTGAGAGCCGCAGCTCCATGAGCTTGCGCCGCATCGTGCGCGACCCGACGAAATGCTCGGCGATGAACGTGTTCCGCGCGACCTGCATCGTGATCGTGCTGAACCCTTCACGCACCCCGAGGGCACCGACGTTGCGGGCACCGGCGCGCAGGAGGCCGTGCCAATCGAGTCCGTTGTGGTCGTAGAAGCGACGATCCTCGGTTGCGAGGAAGGCCTCACGCACGTGCTTTGGAATCTTCTCGATCGGGACGTTCACCCGGCGGATCACCGTCAGCCGCCCCATGAGACGGCCCTGCCGGTCGAGAATCTTGCCGCCCTCAGGCGGCCGGAACGCGCGTATCTCCCCGGTCGTGGGGCAGCCATTGTATCCACACGTGCCCAGCCACACATCCATGGCGCCAACGCCAACGATCGCCAGGACCAGAGCCGAGACCCAGGGCCACTGCGAACGAAGCCAACGACGAGCGGGGATATTTGGATCGGGCCGCATGCGCTGTCGGAGCAAGCGCCAGCGATCCCGGGCAAAAGACGATATGGACAAAGGCGTCAGCCGCGTAACGTCAGTCATATGACACCCCGCCCTATCTGCAAAGTTTCGACCCCGGCAGTAGGGCCAGCGGTGGCGTTTTTCATGTCACATCGAGCATTCCGGTGTAATATCGACGGAGGTTGAGCACGCCACTGCCGTTGGCTGTTGCGCTCCAGTAGGGTTGTCGTCCTTCGATCGACCCGCCCTCGGTTCCTCCACCACCAACAGGTTCGATGGTCCCCCGGTTCGTACTGTTCGGGTGCGTCGCCGCGTCGATCGCGGCGGGCATTGCCGCATGCTCTCACTCCACGGATTCGCGCGACGTCGGTTCCGCCGCGCGCCCCGATAGCGCTTCACGCGCGACCGTCGCCAGCTCTGGCGAGGCCGCCCAATCGGCCGTGCCGAACGAGCTCGGTCGCATCCCGGTATTCGAGTATCACCTCATCGTCGACAAGAACGGTCTGTACGAGCGTACACACGACGGATTGCGACGCGATCTCGAAACGATGTTTGCGCGAGGCTACCGTCCGATCTCGATCGCGGAGATGATCGACAGGAAGATCGACTTGCCAGTCGGGCAGTCGCCGGTGGTGCTCGTGTTCGATGACGCGTCGCCGTCGCAGTTCCGTTACATCGAAAAGAATGGCCAGCTCGAGATCGACCCGAATTCCGCGGTCGGTATTCTGACCGCGTTCAACAAGGAGCATAGCGACTGGAAGAACCGCGCGGTGTTCTGCATGCTGCCGGCGGCGCAGGCGGGCCGCTCGTTCTTCGGCGACAAGGGGATCGAAGGGCAGAAGACCGAATGGCGGTACAAGAAGGTGAAGTTCCTCGCTGACGAAGGCTTCGAGCTGTGTAACCACACGCTGTACCACGCCCGCCTCGATCGAGCGGGCAGTATGGTCGAGGAGTTCATCGCCCGCGGGAACATGGCGATCGACTCGGCGGTGCCTGGCTACAAGGTTCGCACATTGGCGCTGCCGCTCGGGATGTGGCCGCAGAACCGCGAGCTCGCAAAGCGCGGCTCATGGCGAGACGCGAAAGGCCACACGGTGAGCTACGCCAACGACGCGATCCTCGAAGTGGGGGGCGGTCCATCGCGCAGCCCATACGATCCGCAGTTCAACCCGATGTCCATTCCGCGCGTCCAGGTAATCGGCGACTCGGCCGTCACGCGGACACTCAACGCGCTCGAGAAGCATGGACAGCGCTATGTGTCGGACGGCGATCCGAGGACCGTCGCCAAACTCCCGACCACCACTGCTGCTGCGAGGAACTGACCCGTCAGAACTTCCAGGCGCGCAGGGCGCTCAAGGCCGAATTGATCGCTTCGATCTGGTCCGGATTCTGGGCGGTCTTCAACAGTTGCTCGTAGGTCTCGATCGCGAGGTCGAGCGCATCGTAGTCCTGCTCGGCGCCCGCAAGCGCGGTGGCGTTGTCGGCAAGCGCGGCCCGGGCGAGATCATCCGTCGGAAAGCGAGCGATCACCTGCTGCCACCGGGTGACTCGTTGCCGAGGGTCCGATTCCGATAGCGCCCAGAGGTGCCAGCCACCGCGGTTCGTTGCGTCCGCGGCAATGGCGCGGCTGGCGAGATCGCCAACGACGTCCGGGCCGCGCCCTGTCAGCCAGTACGCGTTCGCGAGGATCACGAGCGCTCGCGCGTTGCTCGGCTGAGCCGCGACGATCTCCTCGTAGACCGGGGCAGCTACCTCGGGGATGTCCCGATACGGCTCGACCGCGGTAATGAGCGCGTCGGGCATGGCGGCTCCGGCAATTTCTTGGAGCCTCGACCGCAGCGCGGCGGGATTCCCGTGGGCCTGGTACTCATCCACGGCCGCGGCAATCTCGGCCTGGACGCTTGAAGTCGGTGGAAGCATGGCAGGAATTCTAGCGCGTCTCTTTGTCGCTGCAGCCTGGACGGTCAGGCGGCCATCACGGAATGCACGGATTTTTCGAAATTCGCCCGGGGGGATCATCCATAACGCTCGACGTGTATTAGGTTTCTTACATACTCTTGGACGGAAATCGGGGCTGGTGACGTCAGTCACATGGCATCCCAACCCCGAGTTCTTGCGCGAATCGCTTCAAGCTGCGATACTCGTAGCGGATGCCGGTGCGAGGAATAACCGCGTGACCGGCAGGAGCTGCGGATATGGTGTGAAGGTCTCGGTTGAGGTTCGAGACTTGCGTCCCTGTACCCGCGCGTAGAGGAGCAAGGTCGCCTGGCCGCGTGTGTGGTCCCGCGCTCGTCGGCGACAGCAGGGGTTCGTGCGATGCTCGCACGACCGATCCCGTCTCTCAGGCAGCAATTCCGAACCGCACCCGACGTGCATCATTCGTGGCCTTCACGGGCTCGCATGCGCTTTCGTGCGACCTCTTGATCCACAGGAGCACCGCGAGAACACACCGGCCTTCAGCTGGCGTGACAACGCGAGAACAAACCCCATAACGAACATCGTTGCATGACCGAACGCCGACGCCCTCATCGTCGTGGCGGCCGTGGCCCGCGCTCGTACAATCGTACGGCCGCAGAGTCCAACGGCGAGCCGAACCCATACCGCGACGGAGCCACCGAGACTCCAGTCGATGAAGGCGACCCAATCGATAACGCGAACGCGCCTCCCCCGACGATCTCGGTCGCGACCGAGGACGCCCCAGCAGCGTCTCCGCCGCCCCCTCCTCCGCCGGCACCTGCGGCCGCTCCACCCTCGGCGGAATCGTCGAGCGAGACGAGAGAGCAGGAGCAGCGTCCTCCCCGTGAGGATCGAGGGCCGGACCAGCGGCCGCCCCGCGAGCATCGCGAGCATCGGCACCATCACCGCGACCAACGCGGCGACCGGAATGAAAACGGCTCGGGAGGCCGGCAGCACAACCAGCAGTTCAACGGCAATGGCCGACGCAGCCGGCGTAACCGAGGCCGTGGTCGCCAGCGAGACCATCAGCAGCACCAGCCGCCCACGCCGGTCGTCGCCGACAGCGAAACCCAGGGTTGGTTCGACCCGTCGCGCGACGGTGGCTTCATTCGCCGCGCCGCGAACAGCTACCTCGCCGAGGCGGGCGATGCGTACGTCGCACCGCATCTCGTCAGGCAGTACGGCCTACGACGTGGGGATACGATCGTGGCCAGCACGGGACGCGATCACCGCGGACGCAGTGCCGTCGTCGAGCTGCTCAAGATCAACGATCAGGATCCGGCCTTGGCTACTCGCCGACCGGACTTCGGCTCGCTCACCGCGACGTATCCCGAGCGCAAGCTGCATCTCGAAACGGGACGTCCCGCGAAGGGCGGTCCCGAGCTCACGCGCCGCGCGATCGACCTCATCGCGCCCATCGGCTATGGCCAGCGCGCGCTGATCGTCGCTCCGGCTCGAGCCGGAAAGACGATGCTGCTGCACGCGATCACCGAGGGAATCGCGATCAATCATCCAAACGCGACGCTCCTCATTCTCCTCGTCGACGAGCGTCCCGAAGAGGTGAGCGAGGCAATCTCATGGGGCGTCGGCGAGGTCATCGCGTCGAGCTTCGATCAGCCGGCTGATCGGCACGTCGAAGTCACCGAGATGGTGCTCGAGCATGCGCGCCGCCTCGTGGAGATGGGGAAGGACGTCGTGATCGTGCTCGACTCGCTCACACGCATGGCTCGCGCACACAACACGGCCGAGCGTGGTACTGGTCGCACGCTGTCCGGAGGTCTCGACTCGTCAGCGATGGCGAAGCCGAAAGCCTTCTTCGGCTCGGCCCGCGCGGTTGCCGCGAAGGATGGCGGCGGCTCGCTCACGATCATCTCGACGGCACTCGTCGAGACCGGCTCGCGCATGGATGATGTGATCTTCGAGGAGTTCAAGGGCACTGGCAACAGCGAGATAAAGCTCGACCGGTCGCTCTCAGAGAAGCGCATCTTCCCCGCCTTCGACATCGCAACGAGCGGTACGCGACGCGAGGAAAAGCTGTACAAGCCCGAACAGCTCGACGCGGTCTACACGCTGCGTCGCGGACTCCAGCAGATGCCGCCGCAGGCGGCGA
>DATCGG010000247.1:0-3433 GCA_036509075.1 Gemmatimonadaceae bacterium | reverse complement strand
CGATCTTCTCGTGGGAGCGTGTGCCGCTGCAGTAAGACTGGCGCCGCAAGAAACTGATAACCGAAAACCAATGACCCATTGCCCAGAACTGAAAACTCGCCATGACATCTCGTGATGCATGGCGAGTCATGGGTCATGGGTGATGGGTCATTGGTTTTCGGTCATCAGTTCCAGCCGACGGTCGCGGTGAGGGTTCCTCGTTAGGGCATTCCATACCCCGGGCCACGGACCACGCGGCCCGGCTTCGCGCCCGTCGCCTTCCCGTCCGACACCACCGCGACCCCGTTCACGAACACGTGCTTCACGCCCACCGAAAGTTGGTGCGGCTGCTCGTACGTCGCCTTATCGATGATCGTGTTCGGGTCGAAGATCATGATGTCCGCCTTCCACCCCTCCTTCAGCTCGCCGCGGTCGCGAATCGACAGCCGCGCTGCGGTCGCGCCGGTCATCTTGCGGACCGCGTCCTCCAGCGTCAGCCACTTGTAGTCGCGCACGTACCGGCCGAGGATCTTCGGGTATGTGCCGTACGAACGTGGATGCACCGACTCGTGCACGCTATCCGGGTCGTAGCCGGCCGCGTCCGTCCCGAACTTCATGTACGGCAGCTTCACCTGCATCGCGATGTTGGAATCGGACGCGACGAAGATGATCTGCCCCAGCCGATTCCGCTCCGCCAGCGTGAGGTCCATCAGCGCATCGGCCCAGTCCTTGTTCCAGGCCGACGCGATCTCCGGCAGGCGCTTGCCCTCGTACTTCTTGAGCGAGTCCACCTGGAACCCGACCACCTCGACGCCCTGTGGCGTGGCGCCGAGACACAGGCTCTCGTAGTTCGAGTTCTCGTCCATCATCTCGGTCTTGATCTTCGCGCGCGTCGGTGCGTCGCGCAGGCGATCGAGCAGCTTGCCGTCTGCATGCGCCCACGGTGGAATGCACGACGAGAGATTGTTCCCACCGGCCGTGTACGGGTACTGATCGACCGCGATGTCCTGGCCCGCCGCCCGCGCTGAGTCGAGCTTGGCGATGACGGTCTTCATCTTCGGCCAGTTCTTCACGCCGGCCGCCTTGAGATGGTAGATCTCGACGGGAACACCGCCCTCCCGGCCGATGCGCATCGCTTCGTCCACGGCCTCGACGAAGCGATCGCCTTCCGATCGCATGTGGGTGATGTAGACGCCGCCGTAGGGCGCCATCGTCTTCGCTTCCTCGATGAGCTCCTCGGTCCCGGCGTAGTTGCCCGGCGGGTAGATCAGCGCGCTCGCGACGCCGAACGCACCGTCACGCATGGCCTGCCTAACGACCGTACGCATCGTGTCCAGCTCGGCGGGCGTCGGCGCACCCTGCGCCATGTTCTTCGCGTACTGCCGGATGCCACCGGCCCCGATGAAAGACCCGAAGTTGACCGACGCGGTGTGACGCTCCATGGCGTGCAGCCACTCGCCGAAGCCCTTCGGCCCGATGAATGACCGGAACAGCGCCGCGTGCGTGGTGTCGCCGGACTTGAGGTAGTCGTTGAACATCGTCTGCGACACCTGACCGGGTGTTTCCCCTTCACCCATGATCATCGTCGTCACGCCCTGAGTGATCATGCCCATGACACGGCTGTCGCCGTACAGGAGCTGCTCCTCCGAGTGGGCCTGGATGTCGATGACACCTGGCGCGACGACCAGCCCGCGCGCATCGATGCGCCGCTGCGCCGAGGCCTTCGCGAGCATGCCGGCGGGCGCTATGCGGGCGATGTGGTCACCGACGATACCGACGTCGCCGTAAAACCAGGCGTTGCCGGTTCCGTCGACGATCTTGCCGCCGGTGATGACCGTCTCGTACGAGTTGGGGTAGGAGGGGGCAGGCGTGGGAGCGCTGGAGGCGCGTGTGCACGCCGCGAGAGCGAGGGCGAGAATGACAATGGGTTTCATGTTCGCGAACATGGCGCCCTGCAATCACGGCCGCAACGCGGTTTGTCGGCGCGCGCGGTGAGCGGTATGTTCTCCGCGCAATGCGCCTCCCGCTCCCGCGGCTCCCACATCCGCTGATCCTCCTCCTTGGCGGCGTGGCCGTGGCGGCGGCGCTCACGTGGGTCATTCCGGCCGGCTTCTACCAGCGGCGCACGGATCCGGTCACTCAGCGCTCGGTCGTCATCGCCGGAACGTATACGCCCGCGAAGGCGGCGCCGGTGGGCCCGGGCGGTGCGCTCATGGCTGTGCCGCGAGGCATCATCTCCGGCGCAGACGTCATCCTGACGATCCTCTTTGTCGGCGGTACGTTCGCGCTCCTCGATGCCACCGGCGCGCTCGCTCGGCTCGTCGGCAGCCTGCTCCGACGCACGCGACGCCCGAGGCTCATCGTCATCCTCGTCAGCCTCGTGTTCGCGACGCTCGGCGCGCTCGAGAACATGCAAGAGGAGATCATCGCGCTCATCCCGGTGCTCCTCGCGTTATGCACGCGCCTCGGCTTCGGTGCCGTGACGACGCTCGCCGTCAGCGTTGGTGCGGCCGCCGTCGGCTCGGCCTTCGGGCCGACGAATCCCTTCCAGACGGGAATCGCGCTCCGCTTCGCCGAGCTCCCACCGCTGACTCAACCCGTGTTGAGGTTTTCGCTGCTCGTGGTCGCGGTCGCTGTCTGGATGGTCTGGACGCTCGCGATGGTGTCGCGCGATGACGTGCGTCCGGAGCAGGCACCACCAGACACCGCGCCTGCCACCAAGCGCGACGTGGTGTTGCTGGTGCTCGCGATCGCTCCTTTCGTGCCCTACGTCATCGGCGTCATTCGATGGGACTGGGGTTTCAACGAGCTGTCCGCGACCTTCCTCGTCGCGGGCTTCGTCATCGCGCTGGTGGCCGGGCACACACTCTCGGAGAGCGCCGTCGTCTTCCTCAAGGCCATGGAGGGACTGCTCGCCGCGTCGCTCTTCGTTGGCGTAGCGCGAGGGATCAGTGTCGTCCTGTCGGACGGCCGCGTGATGGACACGATCGTCTATGGGCTCGCGACGTCGCTCGCGCGGGCGCCAGGACCGCTGGCCGCGTTGCTCATGATTCCCGCGCAGGCACTGCTGCACGTTCCACTGCCGACCATGAGTGGTCAGGCCGTGCTGACCATGCCGATTCTGGCTCCGCTGTGCGACCTGCTCGGGATTTCGCGGGACGCGGCGGTCATCGCATACCAGACCGGCGCCGGACTCATGGACATGATCACGCCGACCAACGGCGCGCTGCTCGCGATGGTGCTCGGAGCGCGAGTGGGATATGACCGCTGGCTCCGGTTCGCCGTGCCGGGCGCGGTGCTGGTTGCGGTGGTTGGTGTGGTGGGGATCGTGTTCGCGCAGTGATGGTGGCAGGCGGCAGGCGGCAAGCAGCAAGAAGCGGCTGCTTGACAGGACCAGGGTGGGCAGTGTATTTAACCATATAGTTAAGTTACCGTATGGTTAAATACAGATGAC
>DATCGG010000246.1:0-3630 GCA_036509075.1 Gemmatimonadaceae bacterium | reverse complement strand
CCGCCACGAGAATCAGGACCAGTTCCTCCTCTGCACCGTGCATCCGCAGGTGGTCATTCACGGTACCAGCCTGTCGGCAACGGACGGGCTGGCGCTCCGCGGGGAACGGCTTGCGACGATCATGCTCGTGGCCGATGGCGTGGGCGGAAGTGCTGCGGGGAGCCGGGCCAGCCGGGTCGCGACGGAAGCCGTCACGCAGTACGTGGCGAACGCGCTTCGCAATTACCACACAGTCGGCTCCGAGAGCGAGCATGAGTTCACCGAAGCGCTCCGCAGGGCGGCGATCGAAGCGCACGACGTCGTCCGAGCGGAAGCGGTGGCGGAGTTGGGCGGGCGCCAGATGGCGACGACGCTGTCGCTCGGGATCGCTGTGTGGCCGTGGCTTTACGTGCTGCAGGTCGGTGACAGCCGCTGCTATGTCTATCAGGACGGCGTGCTGCGTCAGGTCACGAAAGACCAAACGGTTGCGCAGGGCCTCGCGGACGAGGGTGTCCTCAAGCCGGAGCAGGTCAAGTCATCGCCGCTCAAGCACGTGCTCGCGAGTGCGATCGGCGCGTCGGCGGCAGTGCCCGAAGTGAGCCGGGTAAACATTGCAAAGCGTGGGACCGTCATACTCGTCTGCACCGATGGCCTCACGAAGCACGTGAGCGACGACGAGATCGCGCAGTGCTTTGCCGCCATGGAATCGTCGGAGCAAGTGTGCCAGCAGCTGCTGGACCTCGCGCTCGAACGAGGCGGGTCCGACAACATCACGCTCGTCGTCGGGCGCGCGCGTAAGGTTCCGCCGAAGTGAAGGCTGGCAGACTCGCGCGCGTCGTCGCCCAGAGCATCGTTTCGGCCCTCGTTGGCCTGACCGGGCTCGAGGCCCGGGGTCAGGCGGCAGGCAGCCCACCCGCCCTCAGCGCCACCGAGCGCCGCATCGCGGCGGCGGTGGATCAGCGGAACGCCCAGGCGCTCGCGCTGCTCGAGCGCGTCGTGAACATCAATAGCGGCACGATGAACTTCGAGGGCGTCCGCAAGGTCGGTGATGCGTTCAAGACGGAGCTCGACGCGTTAGGCTTCCGCACGACGTGGGTTGATGGGGCGGGCTTCAGGCGCGCCGGGCATCTGGTGGCGGAACGAAACGGAACCGGCCCGCGCATCCTGCTGATCGGACACCTCGACACGGTGTTCGAGCCACGAAGCCCGTTTCAACAATTCGAGCGGCTCACCGACTCGACGGCGCGCGGGCCCGGCATCATCGACATGAAGGGCGGTGACGTCATTATCGTCGAGGCTCTTCGGGCGCTGAAGGCAGCGGGCGTGCTCGACCGGCTGAGCATCACCGTCGTCATGCATGGTGACGAGGAAGATGCCGGCGCGCCGCTCGACTCCGCGCGCGCCACGCTCACCGAGGCAGCCAAGCGTTCGCAGATCGCGCTCGGCTTTGAGGACGGATCCGGTGATCCGCACACCGCCGTCATCTCGCGGCGCAGCGCGGGGTCGTGGACCCTCAAAACGACCGGAACGCCAGGCCACTCGTCGCAGATCTTCCGTGAGGACATCGGCGCCGGCGCGCTGTACGAAGCATCGAGGATTCTCGATGGGTTCCGGACACGCCTCGGCGGCCAGCAGTACCTCACCATCAACGCCGGTGTAGTGCTCGGAGGTTCCGAGGTGAAGTACGACACGGCGCAGAGCGGCGGCACAGCGTTCGGGAAGACGAACGTGATCGCGGGGCAGGCGATCGTGAGCGGCGACATTCGCGCGCTCTCGCCGGAACAGCTCAAGCAGGCAATGGCGACCATGAAGGAGGTCGTCGCGCAGCATCTGCCGAAAACGACGGCGGAGCTCACGTTCGACGACGGATACCCGCCCATGGCACCGACGGATGGCAACCGCAAGCTCCTGGCGGTGCACGACTCGGTGAGCCGGGCGCTCGGCTTCGGGTCGGTGGTTGCCGTGGATCCGTCGAAGGCGGGCGCGGCCGACGTGTCGTTCGCCGCGCCCTATGTCCCGATGGTGATCGACGCGTTAGGCCTCGCGGGCTGGGACGACCACTCGGACAAGGAAACGGCGAACCTCAACTGGCTTCCGCGCCTGACCAAGCGCGCCGCGGTACTCATCTACCGACTCGGCTCGCGCGAATCGAACGTCCCCCGCACCTGACGCATTCATTCGCTCCGTTGGGGGTCAGACTCCTCTTTCATCCTTCCCCCGCACTCGCCGGCTGAATTACGCCGAGCGCAAAGCGTAACCGCTCGGCGTAGCTGCGGCTGGCGCGCAGTGTGACGCCGCTCCGGAGCACGACCGAAAGCTCGGCGTTCGGTAGGGCTTCCAGCGTCCGGACGCGGGACAGGTGCACGATCGCCGAGCGGTGAATCCGCATGTGCGTGTGCGCGGGCAGGGCAGCTTCGATCCGGCTCATCGTCAGACGGAGCAACAGCTGCCGTTTTCCGGCGAAGACCCGCACGTAGTCGCCATCGGCAATCACATAGTCGATCTCGTCGAACGGAATCAGCTCGGTGCGGGCACCGTCGCGGGCAACCAGATGACCGCCGCGGGCCGGTGGCTCCGTTGGTGCGCGCTCGAGCCGATCGAGGAGCGCGGCGAGCTGCTGGGCAACTCCGCTCTCGCGTGACTCGCGGAGCCGCCTCCGCACGTTGTCGACCGTACGCGCGAACCGCGCGTCGTCGATCGGCTTGAGCACGTAGTCGATGGCCTGCGCGTCGAATGCCCGCAGCGCGTAGTGGTCATATGCGGTGACGAACACCGTTGCCGGCATGGCATCCGCACCGATCTCGCTCACGACCGCGAACCCGTCGACGATCGGCATCTGCACGTCGAGGAAGACGAGGTCGGGTTGCCGCGATCGGATCGCGACGATCGCGTCCCGGCCGCTGCCGCACTCATCGACGACGTCGAAGCCGCCGAGCGTCACGAGGCGCGCGCGAATCCCCTCGCGGGCGAGTGGCTCGTCGTCGACGATGAGCGTCCGCCACAACGCTTGGTTTCCATTCATACGAGCTGTGCCTCGAGCACGTTAGGCACCGCCGCCACTGTCAGGGTGCGCGCCAGCGAAATCGAGATCTCGGCGCGATAACCACCGTCGGGTGTCGGTCCCGTAACGAAACTCTGATCCTTGCCATAGAGCTCGTCGAGGCGCACACGAATGTTCGCGAGGCCGACTCCGAACCCTCGCGATTCGCTGATGCCTGGTCCGTCATCGGAGACGCTGAGCACAATGTCACCTCGCCGCGCTCGGGATGTCACTCGGATGCAGGTCGTCTCATCGCGAACCGCCACCGCGTGGCGCACCGCGTTCTCGACCAATGGCTGCAGAATCATCGCCGGAACTCTCGCGTCGAGCGTAGCCTCGTCGGTGTCGATCACGACCTGAAGCCTGCCGGCGAACCGTATGCGCTCGACCGCGACGTACGCCTGCACGATCTCGAGCTCGGACGCAAGCGGAATCGTACCGCGGTCCGGCGTCTCGAGCGAGACACGAAGCAGATCGGCGAGACGCGCGATCGTCGCCGTCGCGTCGGCCTTGCGATCGGTTACGACGAGCGTGGAGATGGCATTCAGGGCATTGAACAGGAAATGCGGCCCGATCTGATACCGCAGCGCGAGAAGCCGCGCCTCGCGCGC
>DATCGG010000245.1:0-4721 GCA_036509075.1 Gemmatimonadaceae bacterium | reverse complement strand
TCCTGCTCATGCGCGCCGCGGGCCGCCGGCGCGAGATCGCCGTTCGTACCGCGTTGGGCGCGTCGCGGAGCCGCGTGGTCGCACAGATGCTCGTCGAGAGCACGTTGCTCGCAATCGGCGGCGCCGCAGCCGGGATCGCGCTCGGCGCCGTTGGGGTCCGGGTCCTGAGAGCGTCGCTGCCGGCGGACACTCCGCGACTCGCGTCGATCTCACTCGACGCCACGGTGCTCGCCACGTGTGCGAGCCTGGCGATCCTGGTCGGCATCGCGTTCGGCCTCGCCCCGGCCTTTCTGGCGAGCCATGCCGACGCCCGTGACGCGTTGCGAGGCGCGCGCGGCGTCGCGGGACGGACCGGCGGCGAACGCGCGCGCGGCGCACTGGTGGTCGCGGAAGTCGCACTGACGCTCGTGCTGGTGATCGGAGCAGGGCTCATGATGCGCACGCTCTGGTCGCTATCGCACGTCGACGCCGGCTTCCGCCCAAGCGGCGTGCTGACTCTGCGCGTGCAGCCGAGCGGCGAGCGATACAACACGAACGACGAAAGAGTCCGGTACGTGAAGACGCTGCTCGAGCGCCTCGATGCGCTGCCTGGCGTGCAATCGACCGGGATGATCCATCATCTCCCGCTCGCCGGCTACGCCTGGTACGCGAACATCGATCTCGAGGGCCGACCTCGTGCACCCGGCGAGGCTCCGCTGCGCTCCGGGTGGCGCGTGATCGACGGCGACTACTTCAAGACGATGGGGATTCCGCTCGTGCGGGGCCGAGCCTTCTCGGAATCCGACACGCGCGGCACAACGCCGGTCGTGATCGTGAACGAGGCATTCGCGCGCGCGGCGTGGCCGGGAGAGGATCCGATCGGCAAGCGGTTCACAGCTGGCAATGCGACGCGCGGCAGCGATGCCGCGACGGTCGTCGGAATTGTCGGCGACGTCAGGCACATTTCGCTCGACGTCCCGCCCGAGCCGGAGTTGTATCGGCCGCACGCGCAGTCACCGATGGGCGCGGTGACATTCGCGCTTCGAACGACCGGCGATCCGCTCGCATTGGCCGGCCTCGCGCGGCAGGCGATCATCGCGATCGACGCGAACGTTCCGATCTCGGACGTGCGGTCCATGGAGCAGGTGATATCGGAGTCGGTGGCGAGACCGCGGTTGATCATGTCGCTGCTGCTCGTGTTTGCCGGAGTCGGCCTCGTACTTGGCGCGGTGGGCGTTTACGGCGTGATCGCTTACGCGGTGGGCGAGCGGCGGCGGGAGATCGGCGTTCGCATCGCGTTAGGCGCCGAACCGGGTCGCGTGGCCGCGTCCGTGGTGGCGCAGGGGGTTCGCTACGCGGCCGTGGGTATCGCGATCGGGCTCGCCGGTTCGTTCGCGGTGACGCGGCTCATGCACACGCTGGTGTTCGGCGTGAGCACGACGGATCCGGCGACGTTCGTCGGGTTGTCGGCGTTTCTGATTGTCGTGGCGGGTCTGGCGAGCTACCTCCCGGCACGCGATGCCGCGCGGACCGATCCGATGGCGGCGATGCGCGCCGACTAGCGCCGAATTGGTCCGTTTGGGGTCATTCGTACCGAAATTGCGCTGTCCGCTTTTGAACGTTCCGTCCCACCCGCGGACGACTCGACATCGCGCGC
Organism: Gemmatimonadaceae bacterium; assembly: GCA_036509075.1. Lineage (GTDB taxonomy): Bacteria > Gemmatimonadota > Gemmatimonadetes > Gemmatimonadales > Gemmatimonadaceae > JAJKIV01. Next base: position 3,085 of record DATCGG010000245.1, on the reverse strand, counting down.
CCGGAGGCGAACCCGCGATAATCGTCAGCGCCGTAACGGGTTAGGCAACCATCCGTCGGCGGCATGGATCTGGCCTTTCCGGGAGCCCACCACGTGACCGGCCCGGACGAGGGCGACCATGCATAGTGTCGTCAACGACCTTCGCTTCGCCATCCGCTCGCTCCTCAAGCATCGCGCGTTCACGGCGGTCATCGTCGGGACGCTCGCGCTGGGCATCGGCGCGAACACCGCGATCTTCAGCGTCGTCAACGCCGCACTCCTCCGGCCCCTCCCATTTCCGGATCCCGCAAGCCTCTACCTGGTCTGGGCGTACCGCCCGACGAGCGCCTTACCGCAGCTTCCGCTGTCACTCCCGAACTTCCTCGACCTACGCGCAGGCGCCCGGTCGTTCCAGTCGCTGGCCGTCTGGACCTCATTCAACGATTCACGGTTCAGCGTGACCGGTGGGTGCGCGGCGGCCGATTGCGAGCCGGAGAAGGCCCAGTACGCGATCGTATCCTCGAATCTGTTCGACGTCCTTGGCGTGCGGCCGGAAATCGGCCGGAGCTTCAATGTGCGGGACGACGATCGGGCGACCTCGCACGGGGTCATCGTCAGCCAACGTCTCTGGGATCGTCGATACGGTGGCCGCCGGTCCGTCACCGGAGCCACCATCACACTCGACGGCAATACGCTTGACGTGGTCGGCGTTCTGCCCGCGGCGTTTCGGTTCGTCAACGCACCGCGCGAGCCCGATGTGTGGCTGCCGCTCGGACTCGACCCGTTCCGGGACCGCGTGTATGCCCGCGGGGCGAACGCGTTAGGCGTCGTCGGGCGGCTCCGCCCCGGCGTCCAGACGCCACAGGCACAGCGGGAGCTCACGGCGATCGCTGCCGATCTCGAGCAGCGATTTCCCGAGTTCAACCGCGGGACCACGCTGCAGCTCGTTTCGCTTCGCGACCAGGCGACGCTCGGCATCCGCACAGGCCTCCTGATTCTCCTCGGCGCTGTGGCGCTCGTGCTGCTCATCGGCTGCGCGAACGTCGCGAACCTGTTGCTGGCGCGGGCCTCATCGCGATACCAGGAGATCGCCATCCGTGCGGCGTTAGGCGCGAGTCGACCGCGACTCATCGCGCAACTGCTCGCGGAGAGCCTCGTGTTGTCCGTCGCGGGAGGCGCCGCCGGCCTGTTGGTGGCCGCCTGGCTCGTCGAGTTGCCCGCCGTCGTGTCGCTTTCCGTGCCCAGCGTGTTCGTTCCGTACGCGACACGTGCGGACGACGTCGGCCTCGACGCCGTCGTGCTGGCGTTCACGTTTGGCGTGTCGCTCGCCACCGGGTTGGTCTTCGGCATCGTCCCCGCGCTCCGCGCGTCGCGCCCATCGCTCTACTCGGCCCTCGCGACTCGCGGGTACGCGTCGAGCGACCCGACCCGCGTTCGCACGCGACAGGTGCTGGTGGTGGCAGAGGTCGCGTTGGCGCTCACACTGCTCGTCGGTGCCGGACTCCTGCTTCGCAGCTTCGCCAACCTGCGCGCGATCGACCCCGGGTTCCGTGCCGACCACGTGCTCACGGTCGATCTCAATCTGCCGCGCGCGCGCTACGAAACGGCCGCGCGACAGGCGCAGTTCTACGACGGCCTCATCGACCGCGTGAGCGCGTTACCGGGCGTGCGGAGCGCTGGCGGCGTCGAGCAGCTACCGCTTACTGGGCCGCAGCAGATGACCGACTTCCGGATCATGGGAGCACCGCCCCCGCGGCCGGGCGATGAGCCTGACGTCGTCTACGGCTCCGTCACGCCGGGCTACTTCTCGTCAATGGCGCTCGTGCTGCGTGCCGGCCGCGTGCTGAACGCGTCGGATGGCGCCGGCGCGCCGCGCGTGGCGGTCATCAACGAAGCCATGCGGAAGCGCTTCTGGCCTAACGAGAATCCGGTGGGAAAGCGGGTGGCGCTCAGCATCGAGGCGCTGCGGTTCGATCGCCCCAACGCGCCGCCGCGACTGGATTTCGAGGGCGCCGCGCGCGAGATCGTCGGCGTCGTGGCCGACGTGCGTGCCTCGGCGATCGCCGATCCGGCGCTCCCCGCGATGTACGTGCCCTTCGCGCAGCGGCCGGTCTCGAATCTGACCCTCGCGGTGCGTACTGGCGGCAACCCGGTGTGGCTGATCAATCCCATTCGAGCGGCGGTGCGGGCGCTCGATCCCGACCAGCCCGTATCGTCAGCCGAGGCCATGTCGGACATCGTCGCGGCGTCGGTGCAGCAGCCGCGCGACCGCACGACGCTCATCGGTGTGTTCGCGTTCGTCGCGCTGTTGCTGGCGGCGATCGGGGTGTACGGCGTGATGGCGTATGGTGTCAACGAGCGCACGAGGGAGATCGGCGTGCGGGTAGCGCTCGGGGCTGACACGGGAGATGTCGTCAGACTGATCATCCGCGGCGCGCTCGGGATGACATCGCTGGGCATCGTACTCGGTCTGGCGGGCGGTTTCATGGCGTCGCGACTGCTCGGGTCCCTGCTCTTCGGTGTCGAGGCGACGGATCTGCCGACGTTCCTCGGCGCGGCTGTCGTGATCCTCGTGGTGGCGGCGCTCGCGAGCTGGCTGCCAGCGCGGCGCGCGTCACGTGTGGATCCGGCGGTCGCGTTGCGGGACGCCTAGTGGTGCGCGTGTGAGTTTCTGATCGCGCGAGGGAACCGCGACGGCTGAACACGCAAACGGGAACAACTACGAACGCTGAACACGCAGACGGTGCTTCGCGCCGTCGCAGAAAACGCTGAAGCGTTCTCGGAGCAGGCACAAGCCCTTCAGCAACTCCAGCGCCCGCGCGCAGCGCGGTCAGCGTCCTCAGCGTTCGTGGTAATTTGCGAGGCCTAGGCATCACGTCCCACGTATCCGCTGGACGTCCCCGGTGTATCCGGGTCATCATCCGAGGCGTTGCTTCGCCGCCCCAGGGCGGTACCCTCAGTCGATTCCCCAGGAGGAACCCGGGTGGCCACCAACGTCACCGCCAGCAAGCCTGATCTGCGCACGACCGCAACTCGAGGTGCCGTGTACTTCGTCGCCTGGACCCTGGTTGCGGTCGCGACGACGGAGCTCCAGGCTGCCGCTCAG
>DATCGG010000244.1:0-6510 GCA_036509075.1 Gemmatimonadaceae bacterium | reverse complement strand
GAGCGCGACTCGAATCGACCTCGTGCTCTTCGATGGCGAGCATGCGCGTCAACCGAGCCGCGTCATTCCATTGGAGCGCAAGGACCATCGGACCTACCACTACTGGCACGTCTTCGTCCCGGAGATCGGGGCCGGCCAGGTCTACGGGTTCAGGGCACATGGGCCGTTCGCGCCTGACCGCGGACTGCGGTTCGACCCGGAGAAGCTGCTGCTGGATCCGTACGGGCTCGCGGTGGCCGTCCCCGAGGACTACAGCCGCGCGGCCGCGCAACAACCTGGAGACAACACCGCGGTCGCCATGAAGAGCGTGGTCGCGGACCCGTCCCGATATGACTGGGAAGGCGACTGTCCGCTCCGGCGCCCGTACAGCGAGACGATCATCTACGAGTTGCACGTGCGCGGGTTCACGAAGCACAGGAGCTCAGGGGTGTCGCCGGACAAGGCCGGGACGTACGCGGGTCTCGTCGAGAAGATCCCATACCTCAAGGACCTGGGCGTCACGGCCGTCGAGCTGCTCCCCGTGTTCCAGTTCGACGAGGAAGATGCGCCGCCCGGGCGACGCAACTATTGGGGCTACGCACCGATCTCGCTGTTCGCGCCGCACGCGGCGTACAGCTCGCGACCTGGCGCGTTAGGCGCGATGGATGAGTTTCGCGACATGGTCAAGGTGTTCCACCGTGCGGGGCTCGAGGTCATTCTCGACGTGGTCTTCAACCACACCGCGGAGGGTGGTGCTGACGGGCCCACCGCCTCGTTCCGCGGGCTCGAGAACGCGGTGTACTACACCCTGGAGGAGGATCGCAGCCGGTATGCGAACTACACGGGGACGGGCAATACGCTGAACGCCAATCACACGGTCGTTCGGCGCATGATCCGCGACAGTCTCCGCCACTGGGTCGAGTGCATGCACGTGGACGGCTTCCGCTTCGACCTCGCGTCGATCCTGACCCGGGATGAGTCAGGGCGTCCGGTTCCCCAGCCCCCGATCATCTGGGATATCGAGTCCGACCCGGTGCTGGCGGGAACGAAGCTGATCGCGGAAGCCTGGGACGCGGCGGGACTCTACCAGGTCGGTACCTTCGTCGGCGATAGCTGGCAGGAATGGAACGGCCGGTTCCGCGATGACCTCCGCCGCTTCATGAAGGGCGACACCGGCATGGTGTCCAACCTCAGGGCGCGTTTTCTGGGCAGCCCCGACATCTATGGGCACGAGGAGCGAGAGCCGGAACAGAGCATCAACTTCATCACCTGCCACGACGGGTTCACGTTGAACGATGTGGTCTCGTACAACGAAAAGCACAACGAGGCCAACGGCGAGGACAACCGCGACGGCGCCAACGATAACGCGAGCTGGAACTGCGGGGTGGAGGGTCCGACCGCGGATCCCGGCGTCGAGGAGCTGCGCAGCCGTCAGGTCAAGAACTTCCTCACCATGCTCTTGCTCGCCGTCGGAACGCCAATGCTCACGATGGGCGATGAGGTGCGTCGCACGCAGCACGGTAACAACAACGCGTATTGCCAGGATAACGAGATCAGCTGGTTCGACTGGACTCTGCTCGAACAGCATCGCGGACTGCACCGGTTCGTAAAAGCGCTGATCGCCTTCCGCCACCAACGCGACATTCTGGTCGCCCGGACACAGCTCACGCTCAACCAGTTGCTTGCCGTCGCGCGGCTCGATTGGCACGGCGTGGAGCTCGGCAGCCCCGATTGGAGTGACCGGTCGCACGCGCTGGCGTTCACCCTAACGAGTGTTGGCGGCCGTTTCCGACTCCACGGAATGCTCAACGCGTACTGGGAGCCGCTTCGCTTCCAACTCCCGCCCGCGGACACGGAGACTCTCAGAGGATGGCGGCGGTGGATCGACACGTCGCGCCCCGCGCCCAACGACATCGTGGACTGGGAGCACGCGCTGGCTCTTCCCGACACCAGCTATGTCGTCCAGCCCCGATCGATCGCGTTCGTCGTCGAGCCGCTCGCGACGGGGAGCGCGTGAGCCGATGGCCGGCGGAAAATCCCCTGGAGAGGTGGTGCTCGTCCGCCACGGCGAGACGGAATGGACGCTCTCGGGACAGCACACCGGACGCACGGACATTCCGTTGACGGAGCGAGGACGGAAGCAAGCCCGACTCCTCCAGCCGCTGCTCTCCACTGCCAATTTCGCGCTCGTGCTTTCGAGCCCGCTCCAGCGCGCTCGCGAAACGTGCGAGCTGGCGGGACTGGGGTCCCAGATGGAGATCGAGCCGGACCTGATGGAGTGGGATTACGGTGAGTACGAGGGGATCACGTCCAAGGAGATCAAACGCGCCGCGCCGAACTGGATGGTGTTCACGGATGGGTGTCCTGGCGGTGAAACGCCGAAGCAGGTCGGAGCGCGGGTCGATCGACTGATCCGCCGGATTCGGCCCGTCGCGGGGCGTATGGCGCTCTTCGCTCACGGCCACCTGCTCCGGGTATTCGTGGCACGCTGGATCGGATTCCCACCGTCCGCCGGCCAGCACTTTCTGCTCGACACGTCCACGGTGGGCGTGCTCGGTTACTACCAGGGCGTGCCGGCGGTGAAGCGCTGGAATGCGCCGGTGACGCTGCCTAACGAGATGTAGGTCTGATGATGGCTACGAACGAGAAACCAGCTCACGCAGCGGCAATGCCACGCGTCAGGAGGATGGGATAATGGCTGAGAAACCGAGCACGCCCGACGCACCCCGGTCGACGAAGCCGAGGGTGAAACGGGCGACGAAGACCGCGGCGCCTGCGGCATCGGAGTCGGACGAAGCCTCGAGGCTACTCGCGCTGTATTCGATCGGGCCGGTTCAGCTGACCGGCGGCGACAACGGGCTCTACGAGCGGCACCTCACGTTCGACGACGTCGTCGCCCTCGAGGACGCCGGCCCTCGCGAGAGCTACGAGGCCGTCGCCCGCACCATCCGCGACGTCGTCTCGCAGCGGTGGATCAAGACCACAAAGACCTACGATCGCCAGAACCCGAAGCGGGTCTACTACCTGTCCATGGAGTTCCTGATCGGCCGGTCACTCGCGAACAACGTCGAGAACATGACGCTGGAGACGCACATCGCGCCCTTGGTCTTCAAGAAACACTTGGACTGGGTCGGCATCCTGGAGCAGGAACCCGACGCCGGGTTGGGCAACGGCGGTTTGGGCCGCCTGGCCGCGTGCTTCCTGGACTCGATGGCCACCATGCGACTCCCCGCGATGGGCTACGGGCTCCGCTACGAATACGGGATCTTCCGCCAATCGATTCAGAATGGCTGGCAGCAGGAGCAACCCGACAACTGGCTGCGCCGCCAGGATCCCTGGGAAGTCCCTCGGCCTAACGAGTCGGTGGAGGTTCATCTTGGCTGTTCGTTCGAGATGCACGATGGCCGCCTGCGTCCCGTAGCGGGATCGCCTTCGACGCTTCTTGGCATACCATTCGACCGACCTGTGGTGGGCTACGGCGGGGAGAACATCAATACGCTCAGGCTCTGGGCCGCGGCCGCGCCGGACTACTTCGACTTCCAGCGCTTCAGTCGCGGCGAGTTCGTCGAGGCGCTGACGGACAAGATCGCGGCGGAGTCGCTCACCCGCGTGCTCTATCCGGACGACTCCACCGTAAGCGGTCAGGCACTCCGATTCGTGCAGGAGTACTTCCTCGTCGCGTGCTCGCTGGGGGACCTCGTGCGACGATTCCGCAGCGCCAATACCGATTGGCGAGCATTCCCCGAGAAGGTCGCCATTCAGCTCAACGACACGCACCCGGCGCTCGCCGTCCCCGAGCTGATGCGAATCCTGCTCGACGACGCGCACCTCGGCTGGGACGACGCGTGGAACATCACGCAGCAGACGCTCGCCTACACGAACCACACGCTTCTGCCCGAGGCGCTCGAGAAATGGCCGCACGCGTGGTTCAAGCAAATTCTGCCGAGGCACCTCGAGATCGTGCTCGAGATCAACCGTCGACTGCTCGATGACGTCCAGGCCCGCTTCCCGGGCGACGAGGAACGGGTTCGGCACGTGAGCCTCGTCGAGGAAGGCGAGGCCAGGAACATCCGGATGGCCAACCTCGCCATCGTGGGCTCGCACAGCACGAACGGCGTTGCCGCAATCCACTCGGACCTGTTGCGCCGTACCACGGTCAAGGATCTCGCCGAGATCTTCCCCGAACGGTTCAACAACAAGACCAACGGCGTGACTCCGCGGCGGTGGCTGCTGCTCTCGAATCCCGCGCTCGCTCGCACCGTGACCGATGCGATCGGCAGGGGCTGGATCACGGACCTCAACCTGCTCAGGAAGCTCGCGCCGTTCGCCGACGATGCAGGATTTCGCGAGGCGTTCCGCAAGGCGAAGCTGGAGGCGAAGATGAAGTTCGCCGGATGGCTCGAGGCCGCGTCGGGGGAGAAGATCGACCCGGAGACGATCATCGATGCGCAAGTCAAGCGCATCCACGAGTACAAGCGGCAACTGCTGAATGCGCTGCGTGTGGTGGTGCTCTACAACAGGCTGCGTGAGAATCCCAATCTCGCAGTTCCGCCGCGCACGTTCATCTTCGCCGGCAAGGCCGCGCCGGCATATCAGCTGGCCAAGCTGATCATCAAGCTGGTGAACAACGTTGCGTCCACGATCGACAGCGACCGTGCGATGCAGAACCGTCTCAAGGTGCTATTCCTGCCCGAGTACCGTGTGACGATGGCAGAGCGCCTCATCCCGGCAACGGACGTCTCCAACCAGATCTCCACCGCCGGCTACGAGGCGAGTGGCACCAGCAATATGAAGTTCATGATGAACGGTGCGCTCACGATCGGGACTCGCGACGGCGCGACGATCGAGATGGCGGAGGAAGGAGGCGAGGAAAACTTCTTCATGTTCGGCCTGACGGCGCAGCAGGTGGCCGAGAGTCGCGGCTGGTACAATCCGCGGTGGCATTACGAGAACGAGCCGGAGACGCGCGCGGCGCTGGATCTGATCTTCGATGACCACTTCAGCCGCGATGAACCCGGCGTGTTCTCTCCGTTGCGCGACACGCTGCTCACCAACGATCGGTACATGCACCTCGCGGACCTCACGTCCTATCTCGAGGCGGACGGACGTCTGGTCGAGCTTTACCGGGATAAGGAGGCGTGGGCGCGAATGTCGATTCTCAACGTGGCGGCGTCGGGGAAATTCTCGAGCGACCGCACGATCGCGGAGTACGCGAAGGAGATATGGAACGCGAAACCGTGTGCGGTCTAGGCGGCAGGCGGCAGGCGACTGGCGACTGGCGACTGGCTGACGCCGGCTGTTGAAAGATGAGCCTCGCGAGGGTTTCGCTTTTTCCCCGTCGCCCGTCGTCCGTCCCCCGTCCGCGGCAGTCGCCAGTCGCCAGTCGCCAGATTATCAGTCCAGCCACCCCCCAGCGAACCCCGCGCGCCGCAGGCCCGAGACGATCGCCGGGCAGCGGCGCATGAGGTCCCACATCAAGCCCGTTCGGTAGTTCTCGATCATCAGCACCACGGGTCCCTGATCGATGCCGAAGTGATACGGGGTGACCCACCAGCCCGTCGGGCTGTCGGGCTTTGCGAAGGACTGGTTGAATGACGGCTTGAAGCCGTATTTCCGCGTCATGCCGAGATCCATGTCCGCGAAGTGTCGGATGGTCGGAATGACGATCTCGGGCGCGAACGGCAGCGATGCGACGACCACCCACGGGGCGACCGTCCCGTCGTCGGGCCCGAATGGGGCGCCGCGAGCGACGTAGTCGAAGAACTCGCGCTCCACGCCGTTCACCACCTGCCTGCACCACCCGGGTCCGTCGCTCGCCGTGAATCCCCAACAGTGCTCGCCGTACCCGGCGAACTCGTTAGGGTTGCGGATCGCGTACTCCTGCTGCACGAACGTCGCCCGACGGGTGTTCTCGAAGTAGTCGCTGTCGTGGGCGCGCATGAACTCGTCGCGAATCCCCCGGAAGTCGATCCACATGTGCGAGAGCTGATGCGTGAAGAGCGGACCGGAGTAGAGCAGCTCGCGATCGTAGATCGTCTTCCAGTCGTATGTCGCGCAGTAGGCGCGATAGCTCTCCGGCGGCAGCGGATGCGTGGGCGAGCCGAGCCCGAGGATGTACAGGAGCAGCCCTTCGTCGTAGCCGCGGTAGCGGTGCGGAATGAATCCGCTCTCAGGGCGCCAGCCGTGCGTGAGTGTCGCTTCGCCGTTTCGGGCCCAGCCCCAGTCGGCACGCCGGTACAGCGCGTCGGCCAGCCGACGAATCTCGATTTCGTTAGGCAAGTCGCGGTCGAAGTAGGCACCCACCGTCAGCGCGCCCGCGAACAGGAAGGCCGAGTCGATGGTCGAGAGCTCGCACTGCCACACGCGGCGCCCGGTCTCGATGTCCAGAAAATGATAGAAGAAGCCGTGGTAGCCGGCGGCATCCGGCGCGGGCCCCTGCGGGGCGTCGAGCAGGAAGCGCAGCCGCTTGAGCGTGATCTTGGCCGCGAACTCGCGATACAGGACACCGCGCTCGACGACAACGGGGATGGT
>DATCGG010000243.1:0-19646 GCA_036509075.1 Gemmatimonadaceae bacterium | reverse complement strand
GTTGTCTCGGGCCTGCGCGCTAATGCCGCCTACGGCCCGACGCCCCGCCTCCTGCCACGCTAGGGCTGAACCGTCAGGAGCCAGCAGCAAGGGCGCGTCCCTCCCACCGAGCGCGTGCGCCGCGCCAACTTGTTAGGCGCGCGCTTACTGCTCGCTGGGCGGCGCAAATGCGTCGTGGCGACGAGCGCCGTCCCGGTCGGGCTGGGTGCCGTCAAGCGCGGGGGCGCGGCCAGAGGAGGTGCTCGCGCGGCGCCGCAGCGATCGCCGGACCTGACGGAGCCGTATCCATAGCCGCCAACCCGGGTCTGGCGGCGCCGGCTGCGAGCGCGCCGCACCGACGAGGGCCCGCCCCCGCGCCCGGCGCGATGAAGCAGCCCGTGCCCGAGGCGCGATGAAGCAAACGCGCCGGGCGGCGGCGCGGTGACCTCGACGAGCCCCGTGATGCGGATAATGTTCAACCCACCCCGCTTACCAAGGGCTGACATGAGCAAACTGACCGCCACCGACTGGATCTGGCGCGACGGAACGTTCGTCCGCTGGGACGACGCCAACGTGCACGTCCTCTCCCACTCCATGCAGTACGGCTCCGCCGTGTTCGAAGGCATCCGGTGCTACGACACCCCGCGCGGCCCCGCCATCTTCCGACTGGACGCACACCTCCAGCGGCTGATCGTGTCGTGCCGCATCTACCGCATGGACATCACGTACGCGGTCGACGACCTCGTCGCGGCGTGCTGCCAGCTGGTCGAGAAGAACGGACTCGAGGCCTGCTACATCCGCCCCATGGTGCTGCGCGGCTACGGCGCCTCGAGCATGGTGCCGTTCGCGAGCCCCATCCACGTCTACCTCCCATGTTGGCCATGGGGCGCGTACCTGGGCGAGGGCGCCCTCGAGAACGGCGTCGACGCCTGCGTCTCCTCCTGGCAGCGCGTAGCGCCAAACACCATTCCCGCCATTGCCAAGATCGCTGGCAATTACCTGAGCAGCCAGCTGATCAAGATCGAGGCGCTGGCGAACGGCTTTCAGGAAGCGATCGCGTTAGGCACCGACGGGCTGCTGAGCGAAGGGTCGGGGCAGAACGTCTTCGTCGTCTCTGGCGGGACGGTCATCACGCCGCCGATCAACGGGACACTCCTCGCCGGCATCACCCGCGACGCCATTCTGAGTCTCGCCAGCGACCTCGGCATCCCCGTGCGCGAGCAGCCGGTCCCGCGCGAGGCGCTGTACGGGGCCGACGAAGTCTTCCTCACCGGGACCGCCTCCGAGGTCACGCCGGTGCGGAGCGTCGACCGGATCACCATCGGCCGCGGCCGCCGGGGGCCGGTCACCGAACAGATCCAGCGCCACTTCCTCGACGTCGTCCACGGACGCGTCCCCGACCGCCACGACTGGCTGACATTCGTGCGCGATCATGTGGGTGACAGCAGTCGCGTGCCCGCGGCAGCCGCGGCGGGTAGCGCCTAACGCGGCGACGGTGAGCGCGGACGGCGCGGGAGTCCCGTGACGCTCACGGCCTCGCCCCAAACCTCGATTCCGGGCCCGGCCAACCGGGTCCACTTCGAGGACGAGCAGCGGCGGTATCGGCGGAAAAGCTGGCGCTTCTCCGCCTTTGCCGCACTCGCCGCGGTCCTTACCGGTATCCCGGCCTGCATCGTCGTTACGCCGCTCGTCTATTCGTTCGCGCTCCTCGTCGCCTACATCATCAACGCCTTCGTCCCGCTCCACCCGAGCACCTGGACGGGGTTGCAGACGCTCGCCGAAGCAATCCCGCGTGCCGTCGACGCAATCGACAAGGGCGGCGCCGCGCGAGACGTGTTGCGGATCGTCCTCGGCATCTCCGTCCTCGTCGTCCCGGGCGCGGTCGCCACGTTCGCCACCTGGATCGCCGTCCGTGGCCTCCTCGGACGAGTCGGCGTCGGCTGGTCGCTCGACCGCATCGGCGCCCGGCCGCTGAAAACGCGCGACCTGGAAGAGCAGCAGCTCGGCAACCTCGTCGAGGAGATGGCCGTGGCCGCGGGCGTGAAGCCGCCAAGAGTGCTCCTCATCGACACCCCCGAGACGAACGCGGCGATCACCGGGCTCCACGTCGACGATTCGACCATCCTCGTCACGCGCGGGCTGCTCGACACACTCGATCGAGACGAGACGCAGGCCGTGATTGCGCATCTCATCGGGTCGGTGGGGAACGGCGACCTCAAGATCGCGTCGATCATCTTCTCGATCTACCAGACGTGGGGGGCGCTCGCTCTCGCGCTCGACGCACCGGTGCAGCGACACGCGCGCAAGGCTATCTGGCGCGCGTTCAAGGTTGCTTTCCGGCCACAGCGGCGCGAAGTCGATGTCTGGGAAGCCGAGTTCGCGAGCGAAGCGCTGCTCCGCGGCTCGCAGAACGAAGACGCCGACCCCACCGACATCGGCGAGCGGGTGATGTCCGCGTCGTCCGGGCGTGGCCAGCGTCAACCGAACATCTTCGAGAAGGCCTATGTCATGGCGATGCTGCCGCTCATCCTGGGCGCGCAGGTGGTGCGGTTCGCGATCTTCATCTCGTCGGTCGTGCTGATCGGACCGATCGTCTCGTTCATGTGGCGCACTCGGCGACACCTGGCAGACGCGATGGCCGTGCAGCTCACGCGATACCCGAACGGGCTGGTCAGCGCGCTCCACAAGCTCAGTACGTCGCGCACGGCAATGGTGAAGGGTGCCGGCGGCCTCGAGTTCCTCTTCGTCGTATGGCCGGGCAGCACGAGTGACAAGAATGCGGTGATCGGACAGTTCGGCCGCATGCACCCGAAGCTTCACAAGCGACAGCGCAGGCTCCGCGCGCTTGGCGCAACGAACGTGTCGGACGCGCAGACCAGAAGCGACTTCTGGACGAAGGGGACCGTGATCGCCAGCCTGGTTCTCGGTCTCCTCATCGGGCCCCTGCTCGCGGTGGCGTTCGGTCTGTCGCTCGTTGTGCTCGTGATGCTGACGATGCTGAGCCTCATGATGATGGAGATACTGATGCTCGTCGTCTGGTTTGGGCTCAAGCTGGTCTTCATCACGATCCCCGCCTGGATCGCCAAGCGCTGAGCGCGCGGTTGCCGTCGAGCGAGCGAGGCGTTTTCTTCACGCGTGACCTCCGCCCGCAAGGCCCGCCGCCGCAAGCCTACCCGCGACGAGCGACCGCGCACTCCCCGTGAGACGACGACGGCGGTAGCCCCGACGCCGTCGCTATGGACGCGCCCACTGATCGCCATTGTCGTCATCGGCGCCCTCCTTCGTGGGTATTACCTCACACAGCCGATGCGGTACGACGAGTCGGTCACGTATCTGTATTTCGCATCGCAATCGTGGACGACCGTCGTCAGCTCGTACACGTACCCGAACAATCACGTCTTTCACTCGCTGTTGGTGAAGGCGTTCGCCACCGTACTCGGCGACGACCCCTGGGTGCTGCGACTCCCGGCGTTCATTGCCGGCGTCGCGATGATTCCAGCCACCTACGCGGTCGGTCGCCGGTTGTTCGGATCCGACGCGGCACTCATCGGTGCTGCCCTCGTGTCGGCTTCCGGTGCGCTCGCGTTCTACTCGACGAACGCGCGCGGGTACACGATGATCTGCCTGGCCTCGCTGCTCCTGGCCAACGCACTGCTGACGCTTCGCGAGCGATCGTCGATGGCCCAATGGAGTGTCGTCGTGGTGGTGACGGCGTTAGGCATGTGGACCGTCCCGGTGATGCTCTATCCGGCGGGCGGTCTCGCGCTCTGGTTCGTTCTGTCGGCCCTCCGTGAGGACACGAGCCAACCCCGTTCGGATCTTGCTCGCCTTGTGCTCGCCGGCCTGGCCGCGACGATCCTGACGGTACTGCTCTATTCGCCGATCCTTGCGAAGGATGGCCTGGCTCCGCTTACCGGTAACTCGTTCGTTCGCGCCAGCGCATGGTGGGTGTTTTTTCGTGAGATCTCGTTGTCGATCAAACCGACGTTCGCGGCTTCGACGATGGGCTACCCGATCGTTATCTCTGTGCTCATCGCCATTTGTGCTGTCGTCGGTCTGGTGGAGGAGCGGAAGACCAGTGGCCTGCGGGTCTCGATGGCTGGAAGCATGTACGTCTGGTGCGGGCTCGTGCTGCTCGTGACGCACCGTACGCCGTTCTTTCGGGTTTGGCTGTTTCTCGTCGCGCCCGTTGCATTACTCGCTGGCCATGGCATGATGCGCATCGGGTCGCGCCTCCCGGCCATTCCGCGGCGCGTTACCGCATACGATGGCGGGCTCGCTGTCACGTTGGCCATTGCACTCGCGCTTGTCGTCATGCTGACGCACGGTGTCGACAGGTCCCGCGACACAGGTACGCTGCGGGATGCGAAGCAGATCACCGAAGGGCTTTCGGGCTCGCTCCGACCAGGTGATCGGGTTTTCGCCCCCATCCCCTCCAATGCACCACTGGCGTTCTACTTCGCCCAGGCAGGACTCGACCCGGCCTACCTCTCGTCAGTTCCGACCGACTCATCGCGCGTCTATGTGGTCGTCAACACCGACGAAGGTTTCGCGCTCAATACGTCGCTCCGCGAACGGCTGCTGCAGAAGTACACCAAGGCCCGGCTCGTGGGGAGATATCCATCGGCGGAAGTGTACCAACTGCACTGAGAACGGGATGACGCAGCCGAACGCACGATCGATTGGGCGCTGGTTCCGGGCCACCGTGCCACTCAAGCCGGTGTCGATAATCCTTGCTGCCGCATTCCTGCTCTTCGGGTTGTACCCTGGCCCGGCGCTCGTGGTTCTCGACAGTCCGGCGTGGCGTACGGATGCTGTCGTCAGCCGCTTCGCCGACGAACGAGCCTTCTGGACGGCCGGCCTGCTCGTGATCGTCGGACCAGCGGTCGTTCTCGCGAGCCTGGTCCCGAATCGCTTCGACCGGATCTGGAACGCGCTGCGAGATCGCGCGGGATCCATTCGCGACCGCTGGTTCGTCCTTGGCGTCGCGGGCTTCGCGATGCTCGCCGCGGCTGCCGCGTCGGTCTACGCGCTGTCACGTAAGCCGACGACGTCCGACGAAATCGCCCAGCTGTGGCACGCGCGGATCCTGTTGTCCGGGCACCTATCGCTCCCGGCGGATGCGAACCCCGAGTTCTTTGCCATCGACAACGTCATCGATCGGGGACGTTGGTATTCCCAGTTCCCGATCGCCGGGCCGGCAGTGTTTGCGCTCGCGATGATGGTGCACGCGGCATGGCTGCTGAATCCTTTGCTCGCCGGGCTGACGGTGGTGAACGTGTACCGCTTCGCATCCTCTGTATACGGAACGGCGGCCGCGCGCGCGAGCGCCATCCTCTGTGCCACGTGCCCGTTTCTCATGTTGATGAGCGGGTCGTACATGAACCACACGCTGGTAGTGTTCCTGACCACGCTGGCGCTGGCCGAGCTACCGGCGTGGGTGGGTGGCACCGCCCGCCGGCGCGCCACCGCGTCGATCGTGATCGGACTGGCGTTAGGGTTGGCCATTGCCGTCCGTCCGCTCGACGGTGCGATTGCAGCCGTCACGTTAGGCTGCTTCATGGTCTTCGCCGCGCTGAAACGGGCGCAGGTCGCGATGCTCCTTGTGGTGGTGGCGGCCGGCGCACTGCCGGTTGCGGGGCTTCTTGTCACCAACCTGCTCACCACAGGACGTCCGCTGCTTTTTGGCTACGAGGTGCTATGGGGAGCGAATCACTCACTCGGCTTCCACAACGACCCCGCGGGAAACCCGCATACGCCAGCTCGCGCGCTCGCGCTTGCGACCGTCTACTTCATGCAGCTGAACTGGTCGCTCTTCGAGTGGCCGCTGGCCGGGCTCCTCGTGGTGGCGGCCGCCGTCGTCGTCATCGGGAAGCTCGGACAGTGGGAGGCCGTGCTCCTCGCCTGGGTGGGGGTCCAGCTCGCCGGGTATGCGGCATACTGGCATGCGGGAGCGATGTTCGGGCCGCGCTACCTGTTTACCGTCGTACCGGCGCTCCTTCTGATAGTGGGGCGAGGGCTGGCCATTGCCGAGCGCAACGCATCCCCCGCCGCCCGCCGAGGCACGGTCGCTGCCGTGACCGCGTCGATAGTCGCCTCGTGGTTGATTCAGATGCCTCCGGTCGGCGCTCGCGGCGCAGCAGAGGTTGTGCGTCCCACACGATTGGCGTTTAAACGAGACCTTGATGCGGCCTTGGAGTCACTCCAGGGGGCGAAGGCGCTCGTCTTCGTCACCGAAACGGCCTCGTCTCGGCTGATGCGACGGATGTGGGGTCTTGGCATCTCGCGGCCGGACGCGGCGCGCCTTGTCGCAACCAAGGACAATTGTGCGCTGCTCGACGTCGTGCTCGATGAAGAGCAGCAAGAGGCCGCGTCACCGCGCGATCGGCTGGCACGGTTGGAAGGCGCGAAGAGCTATGCGCCCCCCGAAGGCTGGACGTTGCGGGTCGCTGACGCTGCCTTCCGGACGAGCGACCGGGAATCCATCACACCGCGCTGCCGCGCGGAAATATTGAGCGATGACGCGCGTGGAGGCGCACTGGCGTATGGGCCGGCCCTCCTTCTGAACCGAATAGGTCCCGACGGACGCATCGCGGGACCAGTCGTGGTTGTGGCCGATCTCGCCGAGCACAACGAGGTGTTGCGAGCTCGCTTTGGTGATCGACCGTGGTACCGCCTCGAAATACGAGGCAACAGCCAGGATGCATCACCGCAGCTCGTGCCGTACCAATAGGCCGCGTCGACAAACATCGGCGTCAAACTGGCCCTGGCGAGCCGGACCAACTCCGCCACTTCGCCACAAAGTTCGACCGGCTCGCCCCCGCTCGCGCTCGGCGCGGTCACCACCCACTTGTCGTTCCGCTGGCGCTCTGCAAGTCATACCCGCGAATTCGCCAGCATGGAGAGCTGACCGATGATCGCAGGTTACCTCGAAGCCCAGCGCGTTCGGACGCTCGCGTTCGGGCTCGTCGTTTCACTATGCGGATGCACCGACACGAGTGCCGCGCAGTCGCGGTCTGTCGCCGCGGCGATGTTCCGGGGCGATGCCGCACGCAGCGGCGTGTATGCGGCCTCGTCAGGACAATCGCTCGCGGGGCTGCAGTGGAGGTTCATGACCGAAGGCGACGTCGTGTCGTCGCCCGCGGTGCTTGGCCAAACCGTCTACGTGGGGAGCGGTGACGGCCACCTCTACGCGCTCGATCGCTCAACGGGGACGCGAAAATGGGCGTTCGACGCGCACAATCCGATCTTTTCCTCACCTGCCGTTGGTGGCGGCGCCGTGTACTTCGGCACGCGGGATGGTGAGCTGTTCGCGGTCGACGCCGCGACGGGAAAACAGCGCTGGACTTTCACGACCGGTCGCCTCATGGCGTGGCCGTGGGGCCACGAGAGTGGCGACGTCTATACCTCGTCGCCGGCATTCGATCAGGGTACGGTGTTCTTTGGCGCCGGCGACGGACGCGTGTACGCCGTGAATGGCGCGACAGGGAAAGAGAAATGGCATGCGCAGACCGAGGGTCGCGTCCGGGCGTCCCCTGCGGTCGACGCTTCACGCGTGTACGTCGGATCGGCCGACGGGCGCGTCTACGCATTCGACCGCGCCACTGGCGCCGCGAAATGGAAGTTCGAGACCGAGGGCGTGAAGCTGAACTCAGGCGATTTTGGATTCGACCGCCGAACCGTGCAGTCGTCGCCCGCTGTGGTGAATGGCACGGTGTTCGTGGGCGCGCGCGACGGATGGATCTACGCGATCGATGCCGAGAATGGAAAGGAGAAGTGGCGCTTCGATCACAAGGTCTCGTGGATCAACACATCTCCCGCGGTCGTCGACGGCGTGGTGTACGCGGGAAGCTCCGACGCGCAGTTCGTCCAGGCGCTCGATGCCGCTACGGGCAAGGAGCTCTGGCGCACGAAGACCGGCGTGACCTGGTCGTCGCCCGCGGTCGCCGGGACCGTGATCTATGTCGGCGATGGCGCAGGGCGCGTGAACGCGATCGACCGGAAGTCCGGGAACCTCCTGTGGAGCTTCCGAACCGCAAGCACCGTCTACTCGTCGCCGACACCATCCGGCGACCTGGTGTTCGTGGGAAGCACGGACGCCGGCGTCTACGCGTTGCGCGTGTCGCCGACGCCGGTGCACCGCGCGGTGTTCTTCGACTCCACGTACATCAAGTCGGCATCGGTTCCCGACCCGGTACTCCTCTCGCGGTACTTCGGCAACCGCGGCTACCAGGTCCTGGATGAGAAAGCGTTAGGTGAGTTCCTACAGGCACGAATCTCCGACCGGGAGCCGAGCGTGCTCGTGTTCGCGGTCGATCACCTGCCGCCGCCAGCGGTGGACACGACGGCGTTCGAGCGCTCGCCGCTGCGTCGCTACCTGGATGCGGGTGGCAAGGTCGTGTGGCCGGGGATTCCGCCGGTGCTCTTTCCGCGTGATCCAAAGACGGGCAACCCCGGCGGACTATCGGCGCTCAAGTGGGGAAACGCGACGAAGCTGCTGGGCGTTCCGCACGAGGCGGCGATGTTCGACCAGCGCGGCGTCCACGCAACGGATGCGGGCAGACAGTGGGGTCTTCAACAGCGCTGGCGCGGCGGCTGGGGCATCGAGCGCGACAAGTCGATCACCGTGCTGGGTCTCGACGAGTTCGGCCTCGCATCGGCGTGGGTCAAACGGTACGGAGGGCCGGAGGGAACCGGGTTCGTGAGGGTGCCGCCGGAAGATCCGATGACGGTGTTCCTCGCCGCGGAATACAGACCGGGCCGATGAGAACGGGTCTTACAGCTCGAGGCCTAACGCCAGCTCCAGCGCCTGCCGTCGGCTCCGCGCCACGCGAAGCACCTTGCCGTCGCGCAGAATAACCGCATGGTCGCCGTGTGTGAGCGGCTGCACTTCGCGAATCTTCGCGATGTGCACGATCGTCGACCGATGGATGCGCACGAATCGACGGGTGTCGAGCTGCGACGCGACATCGCTGATGCGGTCGCGGCCCTTGTATGCCCGCGACGCCGCGTGCACCACCACGTAGTTGTCTTCGGCCTCGACGAAGTCGATGTCCTCCACACGCACGAAGTGAACCCGGTTCCACTGCCGGACGGCGATGTGACCATCCATCAGGGCGGCGGCTGTGGTTGTGGCCGCGGAAGCTTCGGTGCCCATCGCGCTACTCGAAACCACGGCGTCTTCCACACGCTCCGTCGAGGGTGGCGGACGGCTTGCAGGGTTGGTCGCAGGCGGATCGGCAGCCGGCGGGCGGAACACGAAGTGCCCGATCGCCACGATCACGCCATACACCACCAGCGCCGCCGGGAAATACTCGGCCACACCTTGAGAGGTCGATCGCACGAGCACGAGAAGTCCACCGCGCTCCGAGAACGCGATCGGGACTCTGATCGCAAGATTCGAGATGACGATGAAGGCCGAACCGAGCGCGACGTGTGCCGCGGCTGACGCGATGTCGACGCGACGTCCCGCGCCAACGACCGGAAATCGGGCAGCAGACCGCAGGATCAACGGCGTTGCGATTGCCCAGAGCGGAATGATCGAGAGTCGCCCGAGAACGGCGCCCGTCATGTCGGCGCGCCCGTCGAGCCAGACGAGGGCAACTGCCTGCAGCGCCGCCGCTATGGCGACGACGGCCCAGACGCCCACGATCGTCGCCGGGCGGAACAAACGCCGGTCAGCCGAAAGAATCCCCAACGAGTCCCGGTTGTCGATCACGCTCCAGGCTAAAACCATCCATCGAAGACGAAGCCGGAATTGGGACACGCCGAACGAGCGAGGGACAGGCCGCGTTTCCGGCTCGTTGGGGTCACCTACCCTTCTCTGAGCGCGACCAGTGGATCGACTCGGCTGGCTCGTCGAGCCGGCACCATTCCCGCTATGATCGCCACGGCGGCGAGCAGCACCGCGACCGTGATGAACGTCGCAGGGTCGTTAGGTCTGATCTCGAACAGGAGCGACGACAGCACACGCGTCGTCGCCAGCGCGCCGATGACGCCGAACGCCATCCCGGGCACCAGCAGTACGAGCAGACGACGGAGCACCATGCCAATCACGTCGGCGCGTCCAGCGCCGAGCGCAACGCGAATGCCGATTTCGTGCGTGCGCTCCGCTACCGAGTACGCGACGACGCCATAGATGCCGATCGCAGCGAGCACCAGGGCCACGACGGAGAAGGCGCCGATCAGCCGTGCCTGAAACAACGGCTCCGCGACCGTCGCTGAAATCGCCGACTCCATGGTGCCGATGGATCCGATCGGCTGATTCGGATCCGCGTCGCGCAGCGCGCGCCGCATCGCCGGCAAGAGCAGGGCGGGATCACCAGCGGCGCGGACGACGAACGACATGTGCCCGAGAAGGAACGTCTGTGTGAGCTGTTGAATGGACTGGTAGATGGCCGGCTCGCGATGCGTGTCGATCGAGGTCTGCCCGACGTCCTCCACGACGCCAATCACCGTTAGCCAATCCCCCGGTCCCGGAACATCCTTGTTCGAAATTCGCTGTCCAATGGGGTTCATGTCGGGCCAGATCTGGCGTGCCACGGACTGGCTCACTATGGCCACGCGTGGCGCCGATGCCGCGTCTTGCGCCGTGAATTCTCGGCCGAGACGCAGGTCGATCCCCATGGTTCGGAAATATCCAGGGCTCACGGCTGGTTTTGCCACGAGATACCCCGGCGGGATGGTCCGACCTTCAACCTTGATGTCGCCACGGATCATCGCGCCGCCTAACGGGACGAAGTTGACCGCCGTAGCGGCAGTGACTCCAGGGATCCTTCCGAGGCGATCCAGCACCGCCTGGTGCGCCGCCTGCATGGCCGGGGCGGACGGGTACGTGGCGTCCGGAAGATCGACGGTCAGAAGCGCGAGGCCGGAAGGCCGGAACCCCAACTCCACCCCGCGCAACCGGACGAAGCTCTCCACCATGAGCGCCGCGCCGGTCAGCAGCACGAGCGCGAGTGCGATCTCAGCGACGACGAGCGCGCCGCGGAGACGCCCATCGCGACCGCTCATCGTGCGAGCGGTCGCGGCGAGCGCGTCGCGGACGCTGCTGCGAGTCGCGCGGATCGCCGGGATGAGCCCGAAGATCAGGCCCGTACCGAGCGAGACGGCGAGCGCGAACCCGAGCGCCGCCGCATCCACGCCGATCTCCCCGTGTCTCGGAATGCGACCGGCGGGAGCGAGCGCGAGGAGCGCTCGGACGCCCACCATCGCGACGCCTGCGCCCGCGACGCCCGCACCGACCCAGAGCAGCGCGCTCTCCGTGACGAGCTGCCGGACGAGCCGCCGACGGCCGGCACCTAACGCGGCCCGCACAGCCATCTCACGTCGTCGGGTCGTGGCGCGCATGAGCAACAGATTCGCCACGTTCGCGCAGGCGATGAGCAGGACCAGTCCGACGGCACCCGCGAACACGAGCAGCGATTGCGAGACATCCCCCACGACAGTGTCCTTGAGCGGCGTGACCCGGCTAATCAAGGAATCCCGCGCGCGATCCGCTGCCGCGAGCGCGTCGAGCTCGGCGACCGCCTGTGCGCGCGTCGCCCCATCGCGAAGGCGGCCGATGACGGACAGGATCTGGAACCGGTTGGGTGCCAGTTGAAGCCGCAGGGGCCGCCAGATCCGGGCGTCGAGCGGGTAGGCGAAGCCTTGCGGCATGACACCGAGCACCGTGTGGCGGACGCCGTCGATGGTGATTGCCCGTCCTACCACCGTCGAGTCGGCGCCGAAACGTTCGCGCCATAACGCGTCGCCGAGTATCACCACCGGCTCGCTACCGATCTGCTCATCGTCGAGTCCGAAGGTGCGACCAAGCGCCGGCATGATGCCTAACGTTTCGAACAGCCCGGCGGCGACCGAGGCCTCCTGGAGCCGGACCGGGTCACCTGCGTTGGTGAGCGTCACGAGTCCCGGTGTCATCGCGGCGACGCGCGCGAACGTGCGGTAACGCGAGCGGTGTTCGACCCACTGGCGATCCGATATCCCGCCCTCGGTGATGAAGGGACTCTTCGGGTAGTCGTACGCGAGCCGCATGAGACGGTCCGACCGCGGGTAGGGCAGCGGCCGAAGCAGGACCGCGTGGACCACGGTGAACATCGCGGTCGTCGCCCCGATGCCGAGTGCAAGCGTCGACAGCGCAACGATCGTGAACGCGGGCGACCGGCGTAGGGTGCGCACGCCGTAGCGAACATCCTGCGACAGCCGCTCGAGCCATCCGCCACCCCACATCTCGCGTGTCACCTCCTTCACGACACCGAGGTTCCCGAACTCGCGCCGTGCGGCGCGTTCCGCGTCCTCGCGGGGCTCGCCACGAGCGACACGCTCCTCAATCGCCATGCGTATGTGGCCGGTCAGCTCCTCCTCGAGCTCGAGCTCTCTACGCTGGCGGCGCCAGAGCGCGATCATGTTCCGGCCTCCCGTGCCGGCGGGGCGAGAATTCCCGCCATCGCCTCGGAGAGCTGCTCCCAACGCGATCGCTCGGCGTCGAGCTGCTTTCGACCGGCCACGGTCAGCCGGTAGACGCGCACACGCTGTCGGTTCTCGGACGTCTCCCACTCGGCCGCGATCGCGCCGCTCTTCTCGAGTCGATGCAGGGCCGGGTAAAGCGATCCGGTGTCGACCTGCAAGGCGTCGCGCGAGCTCGCGCGAATCATCTGTGCGATGCCGTAGCCGTGGCGCGGTCCCCAGCGAAGTGTCTGGAGGACGATGAGGTCGAGCGTTCCCTGGAGGAGCTCGATGCGGCTGAGGCCACGTTCCTGCTTGGCCATTTGCTAACCTCACGGCTGTAGAGTGTCTACACCCTCGGGTGTAGAATGTCTACATGCTGATTTCAAGTCAAGCCTGCCGCCTGCCGCCTGTCAATAAACGCCCAACGGTCGGTCGGCATCGTACCTCCGCGACCCGAATCCGGAGGTAGGTGCGATGATGGCGAGCAGAATGCTGCACGTCCTGATACCCGGTCTCCTCCCTGCGCTCATGGCGCACACCGGCGGATGGGCAGTCATCACGGTGCAGGACCTGCCCGACTACGTCGAGGCGGGCAAGCAGGTCGATCTGTCATACATGGTGCGGCAGCACGGTCACGCCCCCGTCGAGCAGCTGCGTGGCAGCATCCAGGCGACCTCCGGCCGCCTCAGCGTCACCGGCACGGTGTCTCCGGGTGGCCAGCTGGGTCGGTACGCCGCGTCGATCACGCTGCCGAGCGCGGGGGAGTGGTCGATCACGATTCGGAGTGGCTTCGGCAAAAGCGACATCACGCTCGTCCCGCTCGCGGCCGTCGAACACGGCACGAGCCTAACGCGCGTTCTGGACGACGTCGAACGCGGGCGGCGTCTGTTCGTCGCGAAGGGGTGCGTCACCTGCCACGAGCAGATTGGCGTCGGTCCCAACCTCACCGGCAAGCGGTTCGACGTCGCTTACATCTCCGCGTTCATCGCCAACCCGCCATCCACGCCATCGCGGCAGGGCGGTTCGCCGATGCCGAACCTTGGACTGCAGCAGCGCGAGGTCACATCGCTCGTTGCATATCTGAACAGCGATCGGCAGGTGCTCGAATCACGGTGAGCCATCGGGCTGGTATGGTAACGCGCGTACCAGTCCGCGCTGAGGCAGATCGAAACCGGCGGCACCGTCGTTGCTTGGTGCACGTTGCCGCCGCGCGGATCGCTGCGTCATTGCAGCGTGCACCGTCGCGCGTTTCTCCGAGAGGCCGGCGTAGGCCTTGGAGCGGTCTTGGTGGGTTGCGCACGGCACGTGCCGCTGATCACACCGATCGTTCGGCAGTCAGAGCGCGTTCATCCCCGGTTCCTCTTCGCGACCGGAATCGAGAACAGCTATCCGCTGCTTCCCGATGGCAGTCGACACGATCAGCTGGAACAGTGCGGGCATTACCATCGCTGGCGTGAAGATTTCAGCCTGGCGCAGTCGCTCGGCATCGATGCGCTGCGCTATGGGCCGGCCTGGTATCGCACCAATCCGGCTCCTGGTCGCTACGACTGGTCGAGCGTCGACGATCAGATGGCGTGGCTACGCGAGGCCGGCCTGCACGTGATTGCCGATCTCTGTCACTTCGGCGTTCCGGACTGGATCGATGGGTTCCGGGATCCCGCACTTCCCGTCCACCTTGCCGCCTACGCGCGCGAATTCACGCGGCGGTATCCGTGGGTGCGGCACTTCACGCCGGTGAACGAGATATTCGTCGCGGCGAACTTCTCGTCGATGGTCGGATGGTGGAACGAGTGTGAGACCGGCGCCGAGTCGTTCGCTGGCACGTTAGGCAACGTGAGCGTGGCCCACGAGCGCGCCGTGGCGGCCATCCTCGCCGAGCGTCCGTCGGCGATCATCGTGCAGGCGGAGTCATTCGAGCGGTTCACGCCGGCCGATTCGAGCCCGGCGGCCATGGAGCAAGCGCAGTTCTGGAACGAAGCCCGCTTCACTGCCCTCGATCTGACGCTTGGCCGGGCGCCAACGCCCACCGTGAGCGAGTTGCTCGTGCGATCCGGGATGACGACCGCCGACTTGGCGTTCCTGCGCGAGAAGCGTGCGCACCGACAGCGATGGATCGGCGTGGATTACTATATCACCTCCGAGCAGCTCGTGCGTGTCGACGGGCAGAAGGCACGGTCGCCGAGTCGCGTTGGGCTCGCGGCACTCGCCCGGGAATATCATGCCCGCTATCGGCTGCCCCTCTTCATCTCCGAGACGAGCCGTGCGGCATCGCACGCCACCGATTGGCTCTCGGAACAGTGGGGTGCGGCAGCGTGTCTTGCTGCCGCGAGCCTACCCGTGCGAGGATTCTCCTGGTTCCCGTTAGGCGACGTGATCGATTGGCGGTATGCGCTCCGCGAGAAGCGCGGCGACGTCGATCCGATCGGGCTATACGACCTGGGGCGCGAACCCCACGCTGTCGCGGCCGCCTACGCGGCCCTGATCGCCGGCACGCGTTCCGGATCGGACGTCCGAAGCATCCGGGTGGCCTGATAGCGCCGCACGCGGCAGCACCAACGTGAACGTCGATCCTACCCCGAGCTCGGTGGTCACGGTCACGTCGCCGGCCATCCCTCGCGCGAGGTCCCGGCTGATCGCCAGGCCCAGGCCGACTCCCTCGTTAGGCCGGTTCAGTGCCCGGTGGCCCTGCACGAACGGCTCGAAGATGACCGGGAGCTGCTCCGGGTCGATTCCGGGGCCCGTGTCGGTCACATGGACGCGAACCGTCGGCCCGTCTCCGTCGCAGGCCAGCCGGACCGTTCCGCCCACGGGCGTGTACTTCACCGCGTTCGACAGAAGATTCACCACGACCTGGCGCACCTTGTCACCGTCGGCGGCGGCCACGATGTCGGGTCCGCAGGCGTCGTACGTGTAGGTGAGGCGGCGGGCGGCAATCTGCGGCGCCACCAGCGGCTCGAGCCCCGCGAGCGTGTCGTGCATCGGCACGTCCTGCACGACGTAGCGCAGCTGGCCCGCGTCGATCCGCGCGAAGTTGAGGACGTCGTTGATGAGCGTGAGCAGGTGCGCCTGACTGCGGGCGATCCGACTGAGCGCATCGCGCTGCTGTTCGGTGACGGGACCATGAATTCCCATCTCGAGCAGCTGCGCGTACCCCGCGATCGCGTTGAGCGGCGTGCGCAGCTCGTGACTCATCATCGCCAGGAAGTCGCTCTTCGCACGATTGGCCGCCTCCGATTCCCCCCGCGCACGCTCCGCCTCCGCTCGGGCCGACTCGGCCTCCGTCATCGCTTGCTGCAGCCGACGATTCGCTCCAGCCAGCTCGTCTGCCACCTGCTGAGCGTCCGACGCCCGCTGCTCGAGCTCGCGTCGTGCTTCGCTCACCTGCCCGGCCATCTCGTGAAAGCGAGCTGTCAGTCGGCCAACCTCGTCGTTCCCCGCCACCGGTATCAGTCGCTCATAGGTTCCCATCGCGACCTGATCCGCCGCCGTCGTTAGGGCAATAATGGGCGTCGTGATGCGTCGCCCAATCGCCCACGACAGCGCAGCACCAGCCGCGAGCAGGAGCAGCGACCACCAGGCGAGGCGCTCCACCGTGGCCTTGAGCCGCGCGAGCAGCGTCTGCACCGGCGAGTCGATCACGATGAGCCACGGCGTCCCTACAATCGGTGCCTCTTCGACGATGAGCCGTCCCGTCCCCGGCCGCTCGTGCGTCACGCCGAGGGGGGTCACCTCACGATTCGTCGGCGCCTGGATCGCCACGCCGGGCGCGTAGTTCCACCCGGTCCCGTCGATGTTCCGCGAAAACAGCATGAGATCTTCGCGCGTCGTCTCCCGTAGGTTTCTCAGCGCGTTAGGCGCGCCGAGCAGCCAGCGCGCTTCCAGGACGTAGCCGAGTCGCCGGTTCTGAGCAACGACTGGCGCGACGATCCAGAACAGCATTCGATCGCCGACGCTCACGAGCTGGCTCACACGAACCGCGCCGGGATCGTCGTCGGAGCTCGTCGGGGCGACGGCCTCCGGGGCGATCACGTGGATCTCCGGAGGAATCGGCCTTCCGGCGGATGCGAGGACGCGCCTCGTCGTGTCGACCAGCAACACGGCGAGCGAATCACGCCCGCCGACGACGCGCGCGAGGAGCGCGGTCACGGCAGCGCTGTCCGTCTTCGGTCGTGACGGGCTCCTCCCGGCGGACTTCAGGAAGTCAACGATCTCGGGGCTGCGGGCCACGCTATCGAACGCCGCCTTGCGCTGGGCGATCGCGTCCGCGATCTCCGACGCGAGAAGACCGGACGCGTGCGTGAAGCGGTCGCGCACGATCATCTCTGAGCGCCGAGCCAGCGTGAAATAGGTAAATGCCAGAAACGCGGCGAGTCCCGCCGCGAGCACGGCGGTGATCAACAGCGGCAGCTTCCATTCGATGGAGAGTGCGCGCCGGACGCCCCGCGGCGTTTGCGGCCCGGACCTGGTTGGTGCGTTGCGCGAACTCATCGAACCTCGACAGACGGTTTCTCGACGCGAGCCGCTCGGGCGATTCCGAATGGCGATCCGTATGTCCCACCGCGGTCCCGCACACATATTGAACCAGACCGGTGCAGGCCGCGCCGGGAGTCACGGATTTCACTCGAGGGTCGGACGATGCACCCGACAATCAGCCGCTCGCTCGCCGTGATCATACTATCCGTGACGCCGGCCATCACCTTCGGGCAGTCAGCCGCGAAGCCGCCCGAGTCACAAGAGCCCATCCCGCGCGAGCTCGTCCTCGCGCTTCTGAATCTGGGTCCTGGAATAGGCGGCGCGGACATTCGGGTGGGGAAAGCGCCCGACGATGTCCCCTCCGACCTGCTGCCGCCTGGTCTCGAAATACTTGGGAGCACAACACAGTTCGAAAGCTCGGTGATCGTGCTGGCCGCGCGAGAGCAGCCGGATTCCGCTGTTTCGCGATACGAGGCGCATCTGCTCGGCGCCGGGTGGACCAAACCGCCAGCACCTCAGGCTCGACCGATGCGCGGCTTCGTCTCGGCGGACGTCGGGCAGGTCACTTACGACCGCCCGGACGTGGCGTGCCGGGGCGAGGAGTTCGTGACGTATTCCGGAACCTATCGCCGAAATGGCGGAAGCCTGGTAAAAGTCACGTACTCCCGCGGTAATCGATATTCGATGTGCAAAGCTCGACAGGACGTAACGACTTACAAGTCTCCGTACGACGAGGCACCGGTTCCGCTGCTCCGCGCGCCAGCTGGCTCGATCACCACCGACGGCGGCAACATGAGCGCGTCGAGCAACAACTCGTTCTCGCTGTCCACACGCCTCACCACACGGCTCACGCCTGGCGAGCTGGTCGACCACTACGACAAGCAGATGCGCGAACAGGGTTGGGCATCGGTCGGGGATGGATCGCTGAAAATTCTCGCAGCACGCACCTACCGGAAGAACGACGATCAGGGCCGGCCGTGGAGTGGAACGCTTTTCTCAATCGCGATTCCGGACAGCTCTCAACAGGATGTCACGCTCAAGGTCACCCGGTCGCAAACGTCAGGGGCAAAATAAGTTGAGGGTCATGGTCTGACCTTTCGCGCCTGAAACGGGTATAGTCAGACCGACGTACGGGCTGAACACCCTTCGTGTCTGTAGCCTGCTCTCGGAACGCAGGTCGTTCATCTACGAGGCTCACGCCGATGCAGGAACGCACTCCAACTCCAGACGTTGCTCCCGCCATTGTACAAGCACCGCCTGGCCAGGTGATCGTCCAGATCCCGGGCGCTCCGGGAGCGAGCGCGGCCGCCACCTACGAGGCGCTCAAGGCACAGCGGACCGAGCTCGGCAACCAGCTCGAGAATCTCGAGGACAAGCGTCGAGACTTGTCGCAGCGCCTCGAGGAGCCGATGGTGGGTGGCGCAGATCGGAAGGGGCTGGAACAGCGCATCACCGAGATCGACGGGCGAATCTCTTCGATCGACAAGGCGATTGCGGAAAGTGAAGCGCAGATCGCACGCGCGGCGGGAGTGCCAGGTGCTGTCGTGCCGCCCAAGCCGGAGCCGCGTAACGGCCCGCCTGAAGAAGCGTTCGTGCTCGGCGGCATGTTCATCTTCGTGGTGCTTCTGCCCTTGAGCATCGCCATGGCACGTCGGATCTGGCGGCGGGGCGTGGCCACGATCACGAGCCTGCCGGCTGAGCTTACGGAGCGCCTGACGCGGCTCGAGCAGGGTATGGACGCGGTCGCCGTCGAAGTCGAGCGGATCGGCGAAGGCCAGCGCTACATGGCGCGCCTGTTCGGCGAGGACGGATCCCTCCGGGCAATCGGCGCCGGGGCAGCCGAGCCGGTCGAGTTGAAGGCGCGAGACGCCGAAGGACACTATCGACGTTAGGAGTTATTCCGACCGCCCGGCCTGATTGCTGCCTTTTCCGACTGGGCAGCAACCAACCGGGAGGCGGAACGTGGCGACGCGCGCAAAGAAACGAGGGACGCTCTGGCAGCCTATCAGCCGTGGTCGCCGATCGATACGACCGAAGTCCGCGCTGGCCGCGTCGGCGCTCAAGTGCCGTCGCAAGTTCCTGCGATTCTTCCCGGACGGCTTCGCCGACGAGACCTACATCGACTGGGAGCGCGCCTACAAATGCGAGGCTCACGAGCGCTGGATGGCCGCGCTCGCGCCCGCCGCCTTTCGCACGCTGCTGCGGCAGCGCCAGTTCGCGCAAATCGCGTCGCATGCGGTAACCATCGAGTCGCGGACGAACCTTTTGTTCTCGTTCGAGAAAATGGCGCTTCGCGACGCCGTGAAGCCGCCCGACGGCGCGCAGGCGTTCGCCGAGGGGCTTTATGAGCTCCTCCACGGGCGCGCGAGCGAGGAACGGCGCTTCGAGCGGTGGTGCGAGACGGTAGCCGCGCTGCCCCGCCGTCAGACGCGGGTGCTGACCTGGCCGATCGTCACGGTGTTCGGCTTCGTGGCACATCCCGATCGACACGTGTTCCTCAAGCCTAACGTCACGCGCGTGGCGGCGCGCGAGTACGACTTCGACTTCCAATACGCCTCGCGACCGAACTGGTCGACGTACGCGAGCCTGCTCGACTTCGCCGCGCGGGTCGTGAGAGATCAACGCGACCTGGGACCGCGGGACATGATCGATGCGCAGTCGTTCATCTGGGTGCAGGGGTCGGACGAATACGAGGAGTAACAGGCGGCAGGCGACTGGCGACTGGCGACTGGCGGTATGCAGAGGGA
>DATCGG010000242.1:0-12135 GCA_036509075.1 Gemmatimonadaceae bacterium | reverse complement strand
TATGACCTCACACACAGAATTCCGTACACCCCCCAAAGAGGCAACGTTTCTTTGCCATCTGCCATCTGCCATCTGCCATCTGCCATCTGCCATCTGCCATCTGCCTCCTGCCGTCTACCGTCTTCAGTTGTCTCCCGTCTGCTTTCTCGCGAGGCCAATCACTCTCTTTCGGGATGCTGGCCTCAGCCAATCGAGCGATCCCCGCCGTTAAACTCCCATCGCATTCTTCCGCTCAGGTAGGCGTTCGAAAACACGACGCCTCGAACACGGGAGATCCCATGGCTGGACCATCGACCACCACGCCACCCACCGGCGGCGTTCTCGAATCCCTCTCAAACGACCTCGCCGGCGCCGTCGACCGCGCAGGCCAGTCCGTCGTCGCGATTCAGGCCCGGCGACGTATCCCCGCGTCCGGCGTCCACTGGCGGCCCGGCATCATCGTCGCGGCGCATCACACGATCCAGCGCGAGGAAGACATCACCATCGCGCTCGCCGACGGCTCGACGGTCGCCGCGACTCTCGCCGGCCGCGATCCGAGCACCGATCTGGCCGTCCTCAAGGTCGACGAAGCCAAGGTGCCGGTCGCCTCGCTCGCCGACGCGTCGGCGATCAGGGTTGGCGCACTCGTCCTCGCCCTTGGACGCCCCGGCACCGCCGTCACGGCGAGCCTCGGCGTCATCAGCACGGTTGGTGGCGAGTGGCGCACGTGGCACGGCGGCACCATCGATCAGTTCGTGCGACTCGACCTGTCCATCTATGACGGCTTCTCCGGCGGTCCGCTCGTCGACGCCGGCGGCCGTGTGCTCGGTGTCAACACGTCCGGCCTCTCTCGTGGCGCCGCTCTGGCGATTCCTGTCGCCACCGTGAACCGCGTCGTCGATCAACTCGTGAAGACGGGGCGCGTCGCGCGCGGGTACCTCGGGCTCGGCATGCAGGCCGTCCGTCTGCCGGCCTCCCTCGTCGAGAAGCTCTCGCTGCCTAACGACATCGGCCTCATGGTCGTGAGCGCCGAACCGGGCGGGCCCGGCGACAAGGCAGGCATCCTGATCGGCGACGTACTCATCGCCGTTGCCGAGAAGCCCGTCGGCGACGCGGCGGACGTCCTCAGCCTCCTCGGAGGCGATCAGATCGGCAAGACGCTGGCTACGGGCATCATCCGAGCGGGTGAGTCCAAGAACGTCTCGATCACGATCGGCGAGCGGCCGCGCGAGCCGCGTGACGCGCGCGGCGCCAGGAGGGGCCGATGATCGATGCACCGATCGGGCCGTTAGGCAGTGAGCTCGAGGCGCTGGCGTCGACACTTCGGCGCAGCGTCGTCGAGGTTCGGACGCGTGGTGCCGGTGCCGGCTCGGGCATTATCTGGTCGGCGACCGGGCTGATCGTCACCAACGCGCACGTTGCCCGCACCGAGCACGCCACGGTCGTGCTGTGGGATGGGCGCGAGCTCGACGGCACCGTCACGGCGCACGACCCGCGGCGCGACCTGGCGACGATCGCGATCGATCCCGGCAAGGTCACACTCACCGCGGCGGCGATCGGCCACCCCACCGACCTCCGCACCGGCGACGTCGTGGTCGCGCTCGGACACCCGTGGGGCATCACCGGCGCGCTCGCGTTAGGCATCGTCCACGCGGTCGAAACGCGGCGCGGCGCGCCCCGCTGGATCCGCGCCGACATTCGGCTCGCGCCAGGCAACTCGGGGGGGCCACTCGCCGACGCGCGCGGTCGGGTGGTGGGAGTCAACACCCTGATCGCCGGCGGGCTCGGCGTCGCCGTCCCGACCACGACCGTCTCGCGCTTTCTCGATCAGGTCGAGGCGCGACGCACCAGGTCCGGGTATCGCGCCGCGTGATCCGGGCGCTGATCGCGGCCGGGTCGCCGGTCGTGCGAGCGGGGCTCGAGGCGCTCCTGGCCAGGAGCGCCTCCCTCGCCATTGTTGCCGCGACATCCGGCGACACGCTCGCCGACGACATCGAGACGCACGAGCCACAGGTCGTGCTGCTCGCCGTCGAGCCGAGCGCCGATGCGGTGCCTAACGTGATGACCCGAATCGCGCTGTCGCCGGATGCCGTCCCACGCACCCCGTCGTTCGTCCTCCTGGCCGACGCTCCATCGCTCGCATGGACCGCGGAGGCGCTGCGCGCCGGCGCGCGGAGCGTCCTCCCGCGCGACGCGACGCCGGACGAGATCTTGGCCGCGGTGGAGGCGGCTGCCGCGGGGCTCGTGACGCTGCCCGTGGATCTCGCGGTGGATCTCGTGTCCGGAACGCGCGGCCCGGCGACACGATCGGTCGGTCCGCCAACGCAGCCCCTCACGCGGCGCGAGATCGAGGTGCTGGGGATGCTGGCCGAGGGGCTCGCGAACAAGAACATCGCGGCGCGACTCGGGATCTCGGAGCACACGGTGAAGACGCACGTGGCGTCCATTCTCACCAAGCTCGACGCCTTCTCGCGGGCCGAGGCCGTGGCGATCGGCGCTCGTCAGGGTCTCATCCTGCTATAGGGGTTGACGTTGGGACGCGAGCCCATCCCTTGCGTTAGCGTCCGCCATGGTGCGGACCCGAAGAAGGCTCATTCGACTGATTGCGCTCGGCTTGGTAGCCGATTTCACCGGGCTCGGCCTCAGGGCTCAGACCTCGCCCGACCTGGAGCTACGCGACAGCCTCGCCGTCGCGCGGGACATCTCCGGGACATGGGAGGGGACGTTCACTCTCGATTCGACGTGGAGGCTCCCGGAGCGGCCTTCGGCGCGCGCCGTGGCGGCGCGGCTTCACTTCAATCCGGTCGGTGACGCGTCGCCGACGACCTCCAGTGCGCGGTCAGTGCATCCCGGCACGTTCGAGATCGACTTCGGCCGGTTCGGGTTCACGCTTTCCACGCAGGAAGCACTCGGTTGGTCGGTAAGCGACGACTCGATGCGCGCGACGCTCAATCCGACGGTCGATCATGGGCTCGTCGAGGTCCACGGTGTATTCCGCGGAAATACGATCGTGGGGACGTGGCGGTACACCTCGGATCCGGGAGGCGCGGCGGGGCGGTTCGAGATCCGCAAAACCGGCTAGGAGCGCATGCCTGCAGCCACCAGCCGCCCCTCACGCGCCACTATCTCCGGTATGGCGTCCACGTCGGCTGCGGACGTTCGGAAATTCACGATGCACGAGCGTAACGCAAACACGCCGTCGATCACCACGTTCGACATGTACACGGCCCCGCCTTCCTGAAGGCGCGTGAGCAGCGCCTCATTCACGTCGTTCAGATACTGTGCGCGCTCGTCAGGCGACAGCGACGCCGGCAGGTCCGGTGGCACGTAGCGGAAGGTGGTGATGCTCAGCCGACACGTGAGGGCTTCGAGGTCCGGATGCGCGTCTACTCGCTCGAACATCCGGCGTGCGAGCGCGATGTCGTCCCCGATCATCTTCGTGTAGCCCGCACGGCCCATCTGTCGGAATGCGAGCCACACCTTGAGCGCGCGGAAGCCGCGGGAATTCTGCAGGCCCCACTCGTAGAAGTTGATCGGTGGATCCTCCGCGAGGCCCTCGAAGTGAAAGTACGTCGGCTTGTGGAAGAACGGCGCACGCAGTGTCTCGGGTTCGCGCACGAGCGCACAACCGGCCTCCAGCGGCGCGTAAAGCCACTTGTGCGGGTCCACCGCCACCGAGTCGGCCTCGCCTAACGCGGCAAGCTCCGGCGGCACACCAGGCACGCGCGCCGCCGGCGCGCCGTACGCGCCGTCGACGTGAAACCAGACCCCTTCGGCCCGGCACAGCGCGGCGATCTCCGGCAGCGGATCGACCGCGCCGGTCCCGACGGTGCCACCTGTCCCGATCACCATGAACGGCCGATACCCAGCACGGCGGTCTTCGGCAATGCGCTCGCGAAGTCGGTCCATGCGCATGCGCTGCTCGTCGTCGACCTCGATCCAGCGAACGGCGTCAGCGCCGAGCCCGAACAGCTCGGACGCCTTCTGAATCCAGGTATGGGTCTCGGCAGACGTGTACACCGTGAGCCTGGCCGCTCCATCCACACTCATCCCTTTCGTGCGGAGATCCCATCCTGCGCGTCTCGCGTATTCGGTTCGCGCCGCGAGAAAGCAGACCATGTTCGCCATGTTGCCGCCGCTCACGAACAGTCCCGCGCACGACGTCGGGAACCCGATAAAGTCGGCAATCCAACGAATCGCGAGGCGCTCGATCTCGCTGGCCGCGGGCGCGAGCTGCCATGCACCGACGTTCGCGTTGATTCCAGCGGCGAGGAGGTCCCCCAGGATACCGATCGGAGTGGCGGATGCCGTGATGTAGCCCAGGAAGCGAGGGTGACCGTTGAACGTCGAGTTATCGACCAGGATCGACGTGGCTTCCTCGAGCAGCGCGGCCGGATCGCTTCCCTGTTCCGGCAGCCGCCCATCGCCCAGACGCGCACGAATGGCGCTCGGTGTCGTGTGCGGCGTGACGGGTCGGTCAGATATGGAGCCGAGCAGATCGGCAAGCCGATCGACGAGCGCGTGTCCCGCGGCCCGGAATTGCGCCGAGTCGATCTCGGCCGGTGCCTCCCGTCTCTCACTCGAAACCGCGGCGCGTTCCTGTGTAGCGCTCACGACGTCTCCTTGAATCGCTGAAGAATCTGTTGCCGAGGTCAGTCTACCCTCATCTGCGGGACTACGGTATAAGGTAGGACACCCGCCAACCCGAAAATCTGCACCCACCGTGGCATCGGGAAGGCTCACGCGGAGAGGTCGGCATCATGGATTTCATCCGGACTTCATCACTTGTGGTAAGCCTGGTCATGCTTTCCGGCGCGCTGGGCGCACAGGCGACTCCACTCCTCTTCAGCGTCACGCCGTCCGCCGGACCGTCGAAGTCGGCCGCGGCGTACGGCTACTACGAATTGGGATACGGCGAGCGCACGTTCGAACCCGTCGCCGGCGATCGACTGGAGCAGGCGATCGGGGTGCGTGCCACGATCGGCTCGTCGCTCATGCTGCTCGCGCGAACCGGTGTATCGACGGTCGGCAGCGACATGCGGGTCTCGCCTCGCGCCGAGGTCCTCTACAGTCGGTCGGTTGGCTCGTCGGTTCGAATCGCGGGAGGTCTCGGCTATGCGCGCGAATACAGCCGAACCGACGTGATGCTCGCGCGATTCGGCGTGGGGCGAACGACATCGCGGTCGCTCATCAACGGGAACCTGATGCTCGAGAAGCCGATGTCCGGCGAGCGAGACGCGGTCGATCTCATCACCACCGTCGGTGCCGGCCGGAAGCTCGGGTCCAGCGTGACGCTCAGCATCGAGGCGGTCGGCCAGGATCTGGAAGGCTTCTGGGACCCGACCGAGAAGGACGGCGGCGCCCGACTCATGGCCGGGCCGACGCTCGCCATCGCGCCGCCGGCAGCCCGCTGGCAGCTCACCGTTGGCGGCGGGCCGATCCTTCGGGCGACCCGAAGCAACTTCGCGAGTGCGGCCGATCGTCCGCTGCCGGCACGCAACGGCTACGTCCTGCGGTCCGCGGTGGGGTTCAACTGGTGACCAGCGCGATGCGTCGCCGGATCGGCGTTAGGCGCTGCCTCATCGCGACGTGTGGTGCAGCCCTGATGCTCTCCGCGGCGCCGAGCGTCTCGGTTGCCCAACCGGCGCAGCGCGCGATTCTCGCCGCGAAGCTTCGCACGGAGCTTCGCCAGATTGCCGACGAGACCAAGGGCGTCGTCGGCGCACAGGTGATCGACCTGGCGACCGGTGAACGGATCGGGGTCAACGACACGCTCACGTTCCCGCAGGGGAGCGCGATCAAGATCCCGCTGCTCATCGAGCTCTACCGCCAGGACGAGACCGGCGCGCTCAAGCTCTCGACGCGTGTGCCCGTTCGTCTGGCGGATCGGACCGGCGGCAGCGGCCTGCTCCAGAACCTCGGCGACGGCACGAGCGAGCTGTCGTTAGGCGACCTCGCGATGTTCATGATCACCGTGTCCGACAACACGGCCACGAACATGCTCATCGATCGCGTCGGCATCGACAAGGTGAACGCGACGACGCGCGCCCTCGGTGTACCGGACGTGAAGCTGCAGCGGAAGATGATCCGGCCGCGCGACAGCGTCGCCGGCAACGAGAACATCGCTACGCCTGCGTCAGCGGCGACGATCATGGCGAAGATCGCGAAGTGCGAGCTGCCCATGTCGAAGCAGCGTTGTGGCGAGCTGCGCCAGCTGCTCGAGATCCCGAAGGGTGGCCCAATCGAGGCGTCGGTCCCCGAAGGCGTGCGGGTCGCCTGGAAGCCCGGTGACATCGAAGGCGTGAACACGGCGTGGGGGCTCGTGGACCTCCCGGGGCGGCCATATGTCGTGGTGGGGATGGTGAACTACAGCGATGCCGATGAGGGGATGAAGGCGCTGCGCCGGATTGCGGACGCGGCGTACGGGTACTTTCACGTGTTGGCGCGGTCCACGCCGTATGGGGCGCGGGTGCCGCTCGACGTTATCCCAAAGCAGTGAAAACCGATGGTTACAGCCTGTTTGAGGCTCAAACCCTGGCCTGCTCCTGCCTGTCATATCCAGCAGTCCACTTCCGGAGCCAACCGTCCATGACTCTTCGATTCGCACCAGCGCTTGTCGCCGCGTGCGTGCTCGCCTCGCCGCTCGCCGCCCAGGACCTGCAGGGCCGCGAAGGCACGCGATTCACCTGGTCCGAGCGCGTCGCAGCCGGCCAGTGGCTGCGTGTCTACGGCAACAACGGGCGCATCCAGGTGACAGAAGCCACGGGTGACGCGGCCGAGGTCGTCGGAGAAAAGGAGCTGCGCCGAGGAAAACCGGAGGATATCGCCTTCGAGGTTCGCAAGACGAGCGACGGCGTCACGATCTGCGCCATCATCGCCGATGAGGACTGCGATGATGACGGCGTCCGGCACCACGGCCGCTGGAACGATGACTACAACGGCCGTCGGGTCAACTTCACGATTCGTGTTCCAAAGGGCGTGAAGCTCGGAGTCGGCTCAGGCAACGGCGACATCTCGGTCAGCGGTGCGACCGCGGAGGTGCGCGCAGGCAGCGGCAATGGCAAGGTTCGCGTGAGTGCCGGTGGCCCGGTCAACGCGTCGAGCGGCAATGGCGACGTGAACGTCGATCGCGCGGGCGGCCCCGTGAAGGCATCGAGCGGCAACGGCCGCGTCACGGTCGCGACGACTCGTGGCCCGGTGAACGCGTCGAGCGGCAACGGCGACGTCGAAGTCACGATGGACGCAATCGCCGACGTCACGGACGACATGGAGCTCTCGAGCGGGAACGGTACGATCACCGTTACCGTGCCGGCCGACTTCGCGGGCGAGCTCGATGCGTCGACCGGCTCAGGCAAGTTTTACAGCGACTTCCCGATGACGCTTCAGGGCCGGATCGATCCCCAGCATGTGCGCGCGAAGATCGGCCGCGGGGGCCGGCGCCTCACGATGCGATCGGGGAATGGCGATGTGGAGTTGAGAAAGAAATAGACAAGGGATGCCTAACGTCCCGCCGCGATGGAGAGCCCTCCGTATATCGTCCGCCCGGGCGCCGGTTCGAAGTAGCGCCCCGCCGCCGCGTTCACCACGATCGAGCCCGCGTACGTCCGGTCGAACAGGTTCGACACCGCGAACACTGGCGAGAGCGCCACATCGCCCCAGACGAACCGCCCACCAACCCGTGTGTTCATGATCTCCCAGCTCGACGAGCGAAGCGAGTTCGCATCATCCATGTACATCCCGCCCTGGGTCTGACCCTCCACCGTCGCAAACCACCCGCGCCACGTGTATGTCGCGTACCCCTGGAGCTGCTGGATGGGCACGCCCGGTATGCGGTTGCCGCCGTAGTCGTTCGTGCCCACGACATAGTCGTGGAAGTTGAAATCGGAGTAGCTGTAGGACGCCCCCAGCGTCGTCATGCCTAACGACGCAGCCAGCCCGAGCTCGCCGCCGCGCCGGCGCGTGGACCCGGCGTTCCGGTAGTACCGCCGTCCGCCGCCACCCGGCACCTCGAATGGAACCAGCTCGTCCTTCACGCGCGTCGTGAAGACGGCGGCGTCGTAGCGCACGCGCCCCGACACGATGCCCTTGAAGCCCACCTCGCCCGTGGTCGCGTACTGCGGGTCGAGGTTGGGGTTGATGCCGGCCGACCCGTCAGGCTTGTTGGCCAACTCGGTGGCGGTAGGCGTTTCGAACGCCGTCGAGAGATTCGCGTAGGCGGAGTGCGTGGCGTTGAGCCGCGCGACGAACCCCACGAGCGGGCTGATCGCGTGGAGCTTCCGTTCGCCCGAGTCGTCCGGATTGGTCGCCGTGATGAGATGATCATCCACCCGGAACCGCACATAATCGGCCCGGGCGCCTAACGTCAGGCGGTAGCGATCGGCAGCGAACGCCATCTCGTCGCGCACGTAGGGGCCGAAGCCAGACACCCGCTCCCGCTGGTCGAGCGTCCGCGTTCCGCGCTCCTCCCCCACGGTCGGACAGGTCGGCGTCGGCTGCGTGAGCGGCGGGACGTTGTTGCAGTTCGTGAAGTTGAGCCGGTCGTCGTCCTGAAACTGGGCGTCGATCCCGGCACTGAACCGATGATCGAGCCCAAACAGCCGCGCGGGTGCCGTCACGCGCGCGGTACCACCTGACGTGGTGCGGTCGACCGCGACCACGGCGAAGGTCAGCGGATTGTCGAGCGTTCGCCAGCCAAGGCTCGCCGACGCCGACCACTCGACGCCTCCCGCCGTCCGCCGCGTGCCGGTGAGCCCGAGCTGCGACTGGTCGACCGACTTCCGCGCACCCTTCCTGATCTGCGCTGGGTCGGCCTGACGAGGATCCGCCGACATCTCGGCTTTCGTCAGTGCGCCGGGATTTTCAGCGGTCGGTGAGTCGTACCCCGTATACGTCAGCGCGAGCTCCCCCCGCGGCCCGGAGAGCATCGCGCGCGCGGTTCCACTCGTCGACTGCTGCCGCGCGTTGCTGCGGAACCCATCCTGATCGGTGCGCGACAAGTCGCCCTGATACCGGACGGTGCCCGCCGTTCCTCCTGCTGCCGCCGACCAGCGCTTGAGCCCGTACGATCCACCGTACCCCGTGATGCGTCCGGCCACCGGGTCGAGGGGCGGATCAGCGGTCCGCACCTCGACGACACCACCCGCGGCGTTTCCATACAGCGACCCCGCACTCCCACGAATCACCTCGATCCGTCCGATCGACTCGAGGTCGAGGTAGTCGATGGGAGTTTGCCCATCCGGAAGCGTCAGCGGAATGCCGTCGCGAATGACGCGCACGCCGCGCACGCCAAACGCCGACCGGGCGCCGAAGCCACGAATCGAGATGCGCGGGTCTTGTGTCGGGTTATTGCGGTTCGCGACCGTCACGCCGGGGAGCGCGAGCAGCATCTCGTCGAAGGAGACGTGGCGCAGCCCCGGTCGCACACTGTCCGGTTGCACACGGGAAAGCGCGTACGGAAGTTCGAGCGCCGGGCGGGCAGCATCACGCGTGACGGTCACTTCGACCGGCGGCAGCGTATCCGGCCGTGGAGCCTTGCCGGTGCTCTGACCCGCTGCCGCAAACCAGGCCACGGTCGTCGCGGCGAATGGGCACGCGACCACGCGAGTTAAACCGTTCACGTTCGAGAATGGTTGATGGCTGATGACATCTAACAGTGGGCGGGCGTACAGCGCCAAACCCTGTTCGCACACCCAACAGCCCGCAACCCCTGTGCGACGAATCGAGAAAGAGGCTCCATCGTTACGCGGCCATGTCGGGGAATCGCTACTAAAGACGTAACATCCCATATAGCCCTGACGTCCAATAGTCCATCCGCGAGATCCGGGAAACGATAGGCATGCGTCCGTCTAGTGAGAGAATCGCACACGGTCTATCCGTTTGATTCTTGACGTGCTCAGTCGCCCGTCTGGATTCAGACGAACCGGCGAGTACATCTCCGAGTGGTGCAAATGAGAGTCTCGAGTCGTACCTTAGGGGCCATGAATCGCCTCGCGCTGTACGTGACCGCGCCCCCGTTCATGCACGTCCGACGGCTTGGCGACGGGCGTCCGCCACTGGGGTCGATCCTTCTCGCCGATGTCGCCGACCGTCCGGCGACGGCGGAGGAACTGCGCGATCTCTTCACGCTTGCGCCGTGGTGCCCGGTCTGTGTGCTGCTTCACGCAACTCACGAGCGGAGGCGTGTTCCGCGGTCGCCGCGCATGTGCTCAGTCAGCACGCTCGCGGGCGGTGGCGGTGCGGCATCGATTCTGGAGGCGGTGCGCGACAGACCTCGCCCCGCACCGATGGAGCTCGCGGAGTGGCTGGCGGACCGCGTGCGCGCGCCGGGAATCAGGACGCCACTCGCGACGGTGTTCGCCCGCGCCCTCGCGGGAACGGATCGCGCGCCGCTCGGTTCATCGTGGTCGGACACGCCAATCCAGACGCTCGGCACCTGGTCCGCCAGCAAATGGCAGGAAGTCGCGCGCCTGGCAGACCTCGCCGCCAATCGCGAAGCGATGGGGCGACTCCTCGTTCGCCGGAATCCCGCGTCGACGCAGGCGGTGAACGCGATGCGCGATCTGCTCGGGGCCACCGAAGACGAGTACCGCGAGCGCGCCGGTTGGGAGTGGGTGTTGGAGGCAGCGGTTCGGCGGTCGCGCGAGCAGATGGAGGTTGTCGCCTCGCTCGGCACTGTCCGCCTGACGCAGCCGGCGGACGCCCCGCAAATTCCTGCGGCGATCGGCACCGATTGGCTGATCCCGACGTCGCTGCCCGAGATGCCGCAGCAACGCGTCGTCGGACGGTAAAAAACAGCTCGGTCGGGGCATCAACGACGCGAAGGCTGGCAAATCCGGGACGCGGGCCGCATCATCGCCGAGCCTCCGTCCCGGACCTCACGTGAGTCGAGCCCGATCCGCTGTCGTCACCACATTGCTCGCGGCAGTCTTTACCGGCCAGCCTTCGTCCGTCCTCGCGCAGAACGCCATGCCTCCTGCGGGTTGGGCGGCGTTCACCCGACTGCTCGACACGTATGCCGACAGCGACAAGGTGATCGGCACCAGCGCGCTCGTCATGCGGGACGGCAAGGTGCTCGCCCGTCACGGCTACGGATTTGCTGACAAGCGCGGCGGCAAGCGCATCGATGACCGCTCGATCTTCCACTGGGGCTCGATCACGAAGACGCTGACCGCGATCTCGATCATGCAGCTGCGAGATCGAGGCTTGCTCTCGCTCGATGACAAGGTCACGCGGTGGGTGCCGGAGCTGCGCGAGATCCACGATCCGTACGG
Source organism: Gemmatimonadaceae bacterium (assembly GCA_036509075.1). Taxonomy (GTDB): domain Bacteria; phylum Gemmatimonadota; class Gemmatimonadetes; order Gemmatimonadales; family Gemmatimonadaceae; genus JAJKIV01. Next base: position 886 of record DATCGG010000242.1, on the reverse strand, counting down.
CATGATCGACAGCATCACTATCCGCATGCTGCTGTCACACTCGTCGGGCTTTCAGAACCCGACGTGGCCGTGGGGCAACGGCGAGCCGTGGGAACCGTTCGAGCCGACGACGTGGAACCAGCTCGTCGCGATGATGCCGTACGAGCAGCTGCTCTTCAAACCGGGGTCGAAGTACAGCTACTCCAACCCCGGGTTCATCTACCTTGCACGGATCATCGAAAAGCTGAGCGGCGACCCGTGGCAGTCGTACGTGCAGAAGAACATCCTGTCGCCGTTGGGGCTGGACCGGAGCTACTTCGGCGGAACGCCGTACTATCTCGCCGCGGACCGGTCGCACAACTATTACATCCAGCGCGACTCGGTGACCGGCCGGGACAGCGTGATCGACAACGGCGCGGACTTCGATCCGGGGATCACGATTCCGAACGGCGGCTGGAACGCGCCGCTCGATGACCTCGCGACGTATCTCGTTTTTCTGACCAACTCTCCCGGCGGTCGGCTCCCGAAGGAGCGATACGACGTGATTCTCAAGCGCTCGACGCTCGAGGAGATGTGGCGGCCCGTGGTCAATACGAACGGCAACGGTTACGGCTCGGAGAACGACTGGATGGGTTTGTCGTTCTTCGGCATGCAGCGGGACGGTGCGACGATTCTCGGGCACACCGGCAGCCAGGCGGGGTTCCGCGCGTTCATGTACTTCGATCCGGTGAAGCACACGGCGGTGCTGGTGGGGTTCAACACGACGGCAGCACGGAGCACGCCCGGCGCACGCGCCGCGCAAAAGGCGATGACGGAGTCCGCGTTAGGTCTACTGAACTACAGGGACTAGGGACATCGGGATTAGGGACTCGGCCGGGAGGCTATTAGCGCCGAGGAGCTTTCCTAG
>DATCGG010000241.1:0-9670 GCA_036509075.1 Gemmatimonadaceae bacterium | reverse complement strand
GGTCGCGGCGTCGAGCGCCACGACGCGGTTGAACGGGGTGCTCAGAAACAGGGTGTCGCCGATGGCGAGCGGCGTCACCTGGAACTGACCCGGCCGCGCCGGGATCGTGGCGCCCGGCGGCGTGACCGGCTGCTCGCCGGTCTTCCACGTCCACGCAACCGTCAACCGGGAGACATCGGAGCGATCGATGGTCGTGAGCGGCGAATACTTGAGCCCCCCGGCGTCGCCGCCATAGACCGGCCACTCGTTAGGCTTCCGCGCCCCTTCGGCCGACAGAAACGGCGACGCGTTCCCCGCGCCACTCGACGGCGCACAACCCAACGCGAGGTGGGCCGCGATCACTCCAGCCGCGCCGATGGCGCGTGGTCTCATCGAAGTCACTGGTCCCGGTTCCCAGTTCCCTTCGATTCCCGATTCCCGATTCCCCATTCCCGACCAATCTCCGCCGCCTGACGCAACGCGACCGCCAGAAACGTCAGCGTCGCGTTCGCGCACCCACCGCTCACGCTCGTCGGTGCCCCAACCACGAACAGATTTTCGTGATCGTGCGCGCGCCCATGGCTGTCCACCACGCTGCTCGCCGGATCGTCGCCCATGCGACACCCACCAGCGGGATGATCCTGAAAATCATCCACACCCGAACGCAGGATCTCTCCGTTCCCCGCCCGCGCCATGCGCTGGAAGAGTGACTTGATCGACTCCTCCGTGTGCGCGCGCAACGCAAGAGACTCCGGACTGTCGCGGAACGTCAGCTTGGGCTGTGGATCGCCGTACGCGTTCTTCGCGGACTCGTTGAGTGTGAGCGCGCTCTCGCGATCCGGGATCACGTCGTAATACGCGCGAACGCGCGCCGTCCCCTCGGCGCTGCGCCGCCGCCAATCCGCCATCAGCTCGTCGCCGAGCAGCACCGCCCCGTCATCGCCCCTGAGCCGCGGCCGCCTGCCAACGCTCGATTCCCACACACGCAGGTCGTGTCGCACATAGCGATCGAGCTTGGCGGGACGCATGAACTGCTTCGTCACGAGACTGTGCTGCTCGTTCATCCCGGGATAGAGGCGCAGCGGAAGCTTCACGAACGCGAACACGTTGCGGTGACCGGTCATGTACTTCCCGACCATGCCGGACCGGTTCGCAATTCCATTCGGGAACCGCTCGCTGCGCGACAACAGCAGCAGATGCGGGCTCCACGCGTACCCCGCGGCAACGACGAATGTGCGTGCACGGAAATCCACACGCGACCCGTTCGCACCGCCCCGGTCACGACGAACCGCCTCCGCTCTCGCGATCCGGTTGGATCCGTCCTCCACTACGAGCCGCCTGACGAGCGTTCGCGGCACCAGCTCCACACGCCTGGATGCGCGCAGCGCGTTCCACGTGAAGTCCGGCGAGTACTTGGCGCCAACCGGACACACGGGCGCGCACGTGTCGTTGCGACAACAGACCGCGCGCCCGCCGTACGCCACGGAATTCTTGGCCGAGGGCTGACTCCACATCGCGATGCCGGCGGAATCCGTCCACCGCTTGAGGAGGTCGAGGTTGTACGTCAGCGGGAGCGGCGGCATGGGGAACGGGCCGCTGCGCGGATCGAGCTCCGGCGGCCCCTGCTCGCCCGCGACGCCGATCCGTCGTTCCGCTTCGTCGTAGAACGGGTCGAGCTCCTCGTACGTCACCGGCCAGTCGTGCCCGACGCCGAAGAGCGACTTCACGCGAAAGTCCTCCGGCGAGAAGCGTGGCGTCACGCCGCCCCAGTGCATCGCGAGGCCGCCGACCTGCATCGAGCGCGACTGGATGCCGTCCGCCGTCATGCCATCTATGTGGTCGCGACCCCATGGGCTCTCGCCATACGCGACGAACCGCCCGCGATGTGCCGCACGGTCGGCCAGCGGTACCGTGTCGTCACCGGCTTCCACGACGACGATGCGCGTCTCACGCTCCTCGGCGAGCTTTTCGGCGATGACGGCCGCGGTGATTCCCGACCCGATGATGCAGATGTCGCTCTCGATGACCTCGGCGCGTCCCTGGTGGCTGACGAACGTCATCGTCCCTTCCTCCCGAGCGCCACCGGTTGTTGTCGCTGAGCGGCCAACGGCCGGCATTGCTGGCGGCCGATCTGCGCGTCGTAGCACAGATCCGTCGCGGCGGGCGAGTCGTAGAAATGAGCAAGCAGCGCGAGGGCAACGTGTCGCGCCAGGAGCGGGTTGGGCAGCGCATCGCCGCGTTCGTTCTGGAGCGCGGCACGAACGAGCGCCTGGCGCCGGTCGCGCGGGAGTGCGCTGAATGACGGTCCATTGCGGCGCGCGTCCGCGTCGAGCGCGGCAAGCTGCGAGCGCCACCGCGGGCGTGGATCCGCCGGCAGGTGCTCGATCTTGCCTGTGCCGTATCCGTGGTTCGCTTCGGCGCCGGGGCGGTAGCCGTCCATCCACCGCTGGAACTCGACGACGGCGCGCGACACCCCATCGGCACCGAGCTCCGCGGGCAGCACCGCGTCGCCGAGGGCGTCGAGAATCGTCGCGTTAGGCCGTAGCCGGGGTGGCGAGGCGGCAGCCGCCATCGCGCGCAGCCCTCGGATTCGTCCGAGCAGCGGCCAGGCAGCGATCACGCCGGTCACGCGCGCGACGAAGGTGCGCCGCGGGGTTGTCGATCGAGCTCGAGACACGAGAGGGCACCATACCGAAGCGACGCTTCAGTATGGGTGCCTACTTCTGTTGCGTCGAGTCCTCGTCCGCGGCCATCGGGACGTTGCCCGGCACGTAGCCACGCAGATAGAGGTTGAGCGACCCGATCGAGAGATCCGATTTCATCTGGACCAGCAATCGCCGTGAGTCGTCGGTGAGCCACATCTCGGCGTGTCCCTTCTCCGAGAAGATCCCCTTCGACTTGATGATCGGCTGAATCACGATCGTCTGATACGAGCCGGCAGGCACCTTGATGGTTTCCTTTCGCAACACGCGGATCTGAACCGGATTGCGATCGGGCCGGAAGTAGCGATTGAACTCGTACGTCTTTCCCACCTCGAGCGGAATCGTGCGCACGAAGTACAGGAACGCCGCATCGTCGAGCGGGTCGGCAACGCTCGGCGCGTGTTCCACCTCACCCTTCTCGGAATACGTCGCCAGGTCTGGATAGATCTCGTAGAATCGCTCTTTGTCGCGCCGTCCCTCCTGGAGGTCCTGCAGGAACTGCAGCGACTCGAACGTGCGCGTGTCGATCCAGCTCTCCATCCGGTCGTTCACCTTGTAGAAGGGAATTCCGCCCTTCACGGTGAACCGCGTGTGCCATGCTTCGCGGCCGCGGACGTCCTGCATGCCAACCACTTCCATTCGGCCGGTGCCGACCTTGATGGCGCCAAAACGGACATCGAACGTCAGCTTCTCGCCGGTATCGAACGGCACGGCCATTCGCGGCTGAAGCCTTGGCCAGCTCGCGGAAAACGCCGCGATGCCCTGCGCCCACGCCCGCTCTGCACTCACGTGAGCGGTGATGAGAGCGAGCATGAGCGCGATCCACCGGACGATCGGCGAGCGGCGGACCGTGGCATTGCGGCTCGCGGGCGGCTCGGCTCGATCCCCATGATTGATTCGAAGTCTATATCCTGCTGTCATTTGACCGTCTCACGTCGTCGCAAAACACGGCTGTTGAAGGGTCCTACACCGCCACACCGGCTCCGTGCCGGCCGGCTGACTCATTTTCAGCATAGCGGTGCGGATAACCGTCCGACATCCGTCAACTGACCTAGTTGTCCCTGCCTTTGGTGAGAGACGGTACTCCGGTCGGATATTCCGAAACGGCCGAGCTCACGCTCGCATCTCGCGACAGGCCGAAAAAATCCCCCGGAACCGAATGGCGCGTTCCGGGGGAAGAAGCACCGCCACCGTGTAGTGAGAGAAGAGCAGCGTTTACCGAGTGGTGTCGAGGAGGTACACGGTGGCGGTACGTGGACGCGCGACAGCATCGTCACGCGGTCGTGTCGGGTGGATCACGAAGAGATCAGGTATTCCAGCTGAGCGCAGTGAGCTCGTCGGACGACAGCTTGTGCCAGTTGGCAGGGTAGTTCCACACGCGTCGCACTGCCTGGGTCGACTCGAAGATCAGACAATTGCTACCACGCGGGGCTGGGACGTTGGCCGACGCGACTTCGTAGATGCGCCAGTCCGTTCCCAACGAGTCGACGAAGCAAAGGCGAGGGTTCGTCATCAGGCTTTCGACTCCATCCTGGTTGGCGTTCGTCAGCCCGAGACAACGGCGTCTGTGCGGGCGTACTCGACGTGAGCACAAGTCAATACACGTGCCTCGGCCTTTTCCGCAGTTGTTTCGGATTCCAAGCACCCAACGATGAAGCCCGGCAAACACGACCTAGTGCAGATCGCCATCGGTATGGCAGAGGCCAAGGCCGGTGATCCCGAGCGTCGAACCCGATCATCATCGGCACCGACACCGATCGAGTGACGCCGCTCACCCTAACGCCGGTCCCTTTGACCGGGACCAGTGTACGGCAATGCAGAAGGGCCGCCTAACAAGGCGGCCCTTCGTGGCTGTCATCTCGAGCGGAGCGAGGGATCGCGATCGTCCCGATAGGGGGCCTACGGGTCCCGCGGCTCGTCCTCGTCGAAGCCGAACGCGCTCGTGTCGTCCCCGCCACTCACGCGCTCCACGCGCAGCAGCTGCTTGAACGTTTTGCCGCCGACCGTAAGTGTCACGAGGTAGTCACCGCTCGCGACCACCGGCGCCTGCGCGCCGCGCCCGCCGAAGCCGCCAAAACCGCCGCCCCCACGTCCCTGCTGGCCGGGCGGCCGCAACAGCTGCTGAAGCTCCTGTGCCCCGCCGGGGAAAGCATTCAGCGCGTCCGCGGGATTGTCGCTGGCGCCCGCGCCGCCGGCGGCGCCTTCGGCAGCGCGAGCGCCCGCGGCGCCAACGACCGCGCCTTCACCCGGACGCGGATTCCACGCACCGCCGCCAGCGCCTCCGCGACCACCGCCGCGGAACAGCCCGGCGACGTCACCGCTCATCACCAATTGGCGAATGCGGTCGAGCGCCGGCTTCGGCATGGCGCCCGCCTTCTCGAGTGAGTCGAACACGAACGTCATGCGCCGCGCCGCGACCACGCTGTCGCGAAGCTGCGACGGCGAGAGCGGAGCCCGCGGCGCCGCGCGACCACGGAAGTCCCACGTGACGCGATGCAGCCCGGCGGTGGCCGGTCCCGTCAACGTGCGAACCGTGTCACCCCTCGCGTCGGTGATGAGAATACTCGCCTGCGGCCCGCGCTGTCCGCGCCCCTGACCGCGCCCCGCCGGCTGACTGCCCGCGTTAGGCTGCGCGGGGCCGTTGTCGGTGTCGCCACCGGACGCCGACGTCGTCGGGACTGCGCCCACGGCGACGCGATAGGCGATCTCGGCGCCGTACGCCGGGCTCGGAGCGTTGAACACCTTGTGCCCTTCGCCGTTGGACGACGCACCGAGTGCCGGCCCCTGGCCGTACTCGTACGCCGTCTTCGGCTGGAAGAGGTACGCCGCGTCGGCAACCACCTTCGTGCCCTTGTCGCCCGCCATCTGCTCGAGCGGCGTAATGTCCACGATCCAGATCCCGCGTCCGTGCGTCGCGGCAATGAGCTCGCGGTCCCGCGGATGGATCTTGAGATCGTACACCGGCACCGTCGGCATGCCGGCCATCAGGCGCTGCCAGCGCTGGCCGCGATCGAGCGACGTATACACCGCGCGCGATGTGCCCACGAAGAGGAGGTCGCGGTTGTACGGGTCCTCGCGCACCGTGTGGACGAAATCAGCGACGCTCTCCTTTGGCAGATTGTTCGCCAGGGACTTGAACGTCTTGCCGTAGTCCGTGGTCACGTAGAGGTACGGCGTGAAGTCGTTCCAGCGATGGTTATCGAACGTGATGTAGAACGTCAGCGAGTCGAAGTGCGACGGCTCGATGCGGCTGACATACACGTCGCCTGGCGCGAGGCCGGGGAATCGATTCGCCGGAATCTGCTCCCACGCCGCACCGTCGTTCTTGGTCACCCACACGTTGCCGTCGTCCGTGCCAGCGGCGAGGAAGCCCGGCCGCACGTACGACTCCGCGAGCGCCACGACCGTGCCGTACGTCTCGGCGCCCGTGGCGTCGAGCGTGATGCCGCCGGTTTTATTCATGCTCGTATCGATCTTGGCCATCTGCTTCTTGGACAGATCGGGCGAGATCGGATACAGGTTGTCACCGCGCTGCGTCGACTTGAGCACACGGTTGCCGCCGATGTACACGACGTCCGCGTTATGCGGCGACAGGAAGTACGGCGTCTCCCAGTTGAAGCGGAGGTCGAGGTCGGCCGAGTCGGCCTTCTGACGCGAGCGGAACTGCGTGATGCGGGCCTGAGCGTCCTTCGACACCGGCTGTGTCGTATCGCTGTGCAGCGTGAGGATCGAGTCCTCGTACATCGCATAACGCGGGCGCCACGTCGGCTTCACGAGTGACGTCGTCGTCCCGTTCTTCAGGTCCCAGCGCTGAATGTTGCCACCCTGCGACTCGCCGAAGATGATCTGTGGCTCGGTGGGATGCTGCGCGGTCCAGAAGCCATCGCCGCCCGAGTACGTGAACCAGTACGCGTTCGTCACCGGACCCTGCTTGCGGCGGCTCGGCCCGCACCACGACCCGTTGTCCTGCGCGCCCGCGCACACGTTGTACGGGGTCTCGAAGTCGAAGCTCAACGAGTAGAACTGCGCAATCGGGAGCGTGGCGGCGAAGTCGTAGGTGCCGCCGCCATCCCACGTTATCGAGATGCCACCGTCGTCCCCGACGACGAAGTGGTCGGGATCGTTAGGATCGATCCACATCGCGTGGTGGTCGACGTGAATCCCCTGCGTCGCGAGCCGTGCGGTCTTCCCGCCGTCGTTCGACACGAGCACGGACGTCGACGAGAACCACACGCGATCCGGATTCCGCGGATGCACGCGAACCTGCGAGTAATAGAACGGTCGCGTGTTCGCGTCGTTCATCTTCTCCCAGGTCTTTCCGCCATCCTTCGTGCGATAGAGCCCGTTCGCGAGCTTCTGCTTGGGCGTTCCCGGCGCGGCCTTGCGTCCGCGGATCGAGTCGGCCTCCACCATCGCGTAGACGATGTTCGGGTCCTGTGGGTAGATGGAGAAGCTGATGCGCCCCTTCGCGGTCTCGGGGAAGCCTCCGCCCTTGATCTCCGTCCACGTCGCGCCGGCGTCCGTCGATTTCCAGAGCGCCGAGCCGGGTCCGCCCGACTTCAGGAAGTACGGTCCGCGCACGCGCTCGTAGCTGGATGCCCAGATGACGTTCGGGTTCTTGGGGTCGAGACCGACATCGATGAACCCGGCCTTGTCGCTCACGGACTTTATGAGCTTCCAGGTCTGCCCGCCGTCCTCGGTCTTGTAGAGGCCGCGCTCGGGATTCGATTTCCACGCTGCGCCGAGCGCGGCAACGTAGACGATGTTCGGATTGGTCGGATGCACCGCGATGCGTCCGATGTGCTGCGTCTTCTCCAGACCCATGAGCTTCCACGTCAGGCCCCCATCGGTCGACTTGTAAATCCCCTGACCGGGCTCGATCGTGTTGCGCGAGTTCTGCTCGCCGGTGCCGGCCCACACCTGCTGCGTGTCGGACGGCGCGATCGCGAGCGCGCCCATCGCTACGACCGGGTAGTCATCGAACACCGGCCGGAACGTCGTGCCGGCGTTCGTGGTCTTCCAGATTCCGCCGCCGGCTGCGGCGACGAAGAACGTCTTCGACGGACTGGGTATGCCGACGACGTCGGCGACACGTCCTTCGAAGTTGGCGGGGCCGACAGTGCGCCAGCGGAACCCGGCGAGGGTGGCGGAGTCGAGCGCGGGCTTCGAGGCCTGGGCGAACGCGGCGGCGCCGCTCACGACAGTCGCAGCGAGAGCCGAGAGAACCGAGATAGGTCGCATAGGAACGGGAAGGGGACGTCGCGGACCGGCAGCCGGATCACAGAGCGTGAGCCTCACCGGTCCGTCGACGGACCGGCGCAGCATAGTGGTACGCTCCGTTGTGACGAAGCGTTGTGTTATGGTCATTCCGAGCGCAGCGAGGAATCGCGATCATACCGGTAAAGGGCCTCGGTCGGGACGACCGCGATCCCTCGCTTCGCTCGGGATGACAGCCAACTTTCCGATAGAGGGGCCTATGCCGACTCGATCAGTGCTGCTGCTCACCGCGCTCGTCGCGCCACTTCTCGCGGGCCATTCTTCTCGACCGCCCGCGCCAGGCACCTACGCGTTCGTAGACGTGACCGTCTTGCCAATGGATCGTGAGAGGGCTCTCACCGGTCAGACGGTCCTCGTGCGCGACGGACGAATCGCTGCCGTGGGCCCAAGCGCATCCGTCCGAGTTCCCGCGGATGCGCAGCGCATCGACGCCAAGGGCAAGTTCCTCATGCCCGGACTCGCCGAGATGCACGCGCACGTCCTCGGACCGCAGCAGCCGGAGCAACTCAATCGCGACCTCATGTTTCTCTACGTCGCGAACGGCGTCACGACCATCCGCGCGATGCTCGGCGCCCCGAATCAGCTCGTGCTCCGCGAGCAACTGAAAAAGGGCGAGGTCCTCGGTCCGACGATGTTCGTCGCCGCGCCATCGCTCAACGGCAACAGCGCGCCCAACCCCGACACCGCGATGAAGCTCGTACGCGCGCACAAGGCGGCGGGGTACGATCTGCTCAAGTTGCACCCGGGCCTCTCGAGAGCGACGTACGACAGCATCGTTTCGGTCGCACGCGCCGTGGGTATCACGTTTGGCGGGCACGTATCCCAGCAGGTCGGAATCGACCGTACGCTCGAGGTGCGGCAGTCCACCGTCGACCACCTCGATGGCTACATCGAAGGCGCCGTCGCCGATCCGCTCAAGCGCCGGATCATGTCGCCCAGCGAGCAGGTGCCGTTCAGCGAGTGGATGGCCGGCGTCACCGACGAGAAGATCGACGAGCTCGCGCGCCGCACGAGGGACGCGGGCGTGTGGGTCGTGCCGACGATGTTCCTGTGGGAGAGCCTGTTCGCTTCGTTCGCGCCCGAGTCGGCCGCAACGAGACCGGAGATGAAGTACGCCCCGAAGCAGTGGGTGGCGGGCTGGATTACCCAGAAACGGAACGCGAGCCAGGCCAACACGCAGGCGGGCATAACGCCTGAGCTTGCGCAACAGCTGTTGGCGCACCGCCGGAAGCTGCTCAAGGCGCTCGCCGATGCCCACGCGCCGATGCTCATGGGCACGGACTCGCCGCAGATGTTCAACGTGCCGGGATTCGCGTTGCACCGGGAGCTTCGGTTGATGGGCGAAGCCGGCCTGACGCCATATCAGGTGCTCGAGTCGGGAACGAAGAACGTGGGTCTCTACGTCGAGCGTGATCTCAAGCAGGACGGCAAGTTCGGCACGGTCGCCGTGGGTAATTGGGCCGACCTCGTGCTCCTCGATGCGAATCCGCTCGAGTCGCTCGACAACGTTGGCAAGCGCGCGGGCGTCATGGTGCGCGGGCGCTGGGTGCCGAAGTCCGAGATCGACAGCGGTCTGGCGGCACTTGCGGCACGGTACGCTGCGCAGTAGCCGCGTTAGGCTGCTTGCTGCTGGCTGACTGACGGTCGGGCATCGCGGCTTAGTCGGCGGGGCATCGGGGTTCGTCGGCGGAACGCGCTCGCAGCCGGTGCCG
>DATCGG010000240.1:0-13527 GCA_036509075.1 Gemmatimonadaceae bacterium | reverse complement strand
GGAGTTCCCGTTCCTGTGGGTGCAGCTGCCTAACTACGGACCGGTGGATTCGCTGCCGCCCGCCAACAGTGACTGGGCCACCGCGCGTGAATCGCAGGCCGCGGCGCTCGCGCTGCCCAATACCGGGCAGGTCGTCGCCATCGACCTTGGCCAGGCCGAGGAGCTTCATCCGCGCAATAAGCAGGATGTCGCTCGCCGGCTGGCTCTCGTCGCACGTGCGGTCGCGTACGGCGAACGTGTGATCTCCTCGGGTCCGACGTATCGTCGGCACACCGTGCAAGGCAGCCGTGTGACCATCGAGCTAGGAAACCTGGGAGGTGGTCTCGTATCACGGGTCACCGACGGCATGATCCCGGGATTCGCCATCGCCGGCGATGATCGTCGATTCGTGTGGGCGAATGCGAAGCTCGAAGGAACCCGTGTGGTCGTCTGGAGCGAGCGTGTCACGAAGCCAGCCGCGGTGCGGTATCTCTGGACCAACAGCCCTGTGGCTCCGGCGCTGTACAACCGCGAGGGCTTGCCGGTTGCTCCGTTCCGAACGGACACGTGGTAGCCCGAACTTTCATCAGCCCTTACCCATGACTCGACCGTCCAGCGTTGGCCCACGCGCACTGGTGTCGGTGGTCGTGGCAATGTCCTGCCACGCCGGGCGGCCGCCGGAGCCGGTCTCGACCTCGAACCCGCGGTTCGACTGGTTCGAGTATCGTGGCGACGACTCCGTGTACAAGCTGAACCGGGCCGGACCTAACGACTACTACAATCCGATCCTCGCCGGGTTCTATCCCGATCCGACGATCATCCGCGTCGGGGACGACTATTACGTCGCCACGTCGAGCTTCGCGTACTTCCCCGGCGTCCCGATTTTCCACAGCAAGGATCTCGTCCACTGGACGCAGATCGGCCACATCCTGGACCGCCCATCGCAGCTGAACGTCGACAGCGCGGGTGTGTCGCGAGGGATCTTCGCGCCGGCGCTGAGCTATCACGACGGCACGTTCTACATGATCACGACGTTGATCGATCGCGGCGGGAACTTTTATGTCACCGCGAAGAATCCGGCCGGCCCGTGGTCGGACCCCGTGTGGCTCTCGTCGATCGACGGCATCGACCCGTCGTTCTTCTTCGACGACGACGGCAAGTCGTACATCCTGAACAACGGCCCGCCGGTGGGCGAGGCACTCTACGAGGGCCATCGTGCCATCTGGATCCAGCAGTACGACTTCGGCACGAAGACGCTCGTCGGTCCGAGATCGGTGATCGTGAACGGCGGTGTGGATCTCACGAAGCGGCCTATCTGGATCGAAGCCCCCCACATCTTCAAGCGTGACGGCACGTACTATTTGATCTGCGCCGAGGGCGGGACGGCGGACCAGCATTCCGAGGTTGTGTTCCGGAGCCAGTCGGTCATGGGGCCGTACGTGCCGTATTCCGCCAACCCGATTCTCACGCAACGGCATCTCGATGCCGCGAGGCCGTTCCCCGTCGAGACCACGGGTCACGCAGACTTCGTGGCGACGCCTAACGGCGACTGGTGGGCCGTCTTCCTCGGGACGCGAAATTACGGCCGAGACCTCTGGAACACTGGCCGCGAGACGTTCCTCCTGCCCGTCACGTGGGTGGATGGCTGGCCCACAATCCTGACGGGCCAGGCGACGGTGCCGTATGTACACGCGAGGCCGAACCTCTCGCGTCAGGCGGCGGCCGCGGTCCCGCACAGCGGGAACTTCTCGGTTCGCGACGAATTCGACGCGCCAGCGCTCGCGCCGTACTGGGAAATGCTGCGCACGCCGCGGGAACGCTGGTACGACCTCACGTCTGTGCGCGGCTCGCTGACACTCCGCGCGCGGCCCGAGTCGCTGAGCGGACGTGGGCAGCCGTCATTCCTGGGACGAAGGCAGCAGCACGGATCCGCGACGGCGTCCACGGCCATGTGGTATGTGCCTGCGCGTGCGGGCGATCGGGCGGGCATCGTCGCGTTCCACAACGAGAGTCACTACTACTTCCTCGGCCTCGTCCACAACGGTACGGCTCCGGTGCTCGAGCTGCGGCGTCGGGCATGGCGCGGCGAGACGGGCGACAGCGTGGTGGCGTCGGTACCGATCACCGTGTCGCCCAGGACGCCGCTGTATCTCCAGATCAGGGCGCGCCAGGATCGGGTCGACTTTCTCTACGCCACGAAGCCTAACGCCTGGCAAACTCTCGTGGCCGACGCGGATGGAACCATACTCAGCACCAAGGTGGCCGGCGGGTTTGTTGGGACGATGTTCGGCTTGTACGCGTACAGAGATTCTCGGTAAGGACGCTTTCGTATTGAACCTCTGTGGTTAATCAACTCGTCAACAGCGGTATGCGTCTTCGAATCGCCGCACTCTGCGCGAGTCTGGTGACACCGGCGCTGGCCCAACAGCCCGCCTACCTGAACACGTCGCTGCCATTCGAGCAGCGCGCCGCCGACCTCGTCTCCCGACTGACGCTCGAGGAGAAAGTGCAGCAGATGAAAGACGTCGCGCCGGCGATCGACCGGCTCGGTGTCCCGGCGTACAACTGGTGGAACGAGGCGCTGCATGGTGTCGCGCGCTCCGGGCTGGCGACGGTGTTCCCGCAGGCGATCGGCTTCGCAGCGACGTGGGATGACAGTCTCGTGTTCCGCATGGCGACCGTCATCTCCGACGAGGCGCGCGCAAAGCATCACGAGTACGTCCGGAATGGCAGCTTCGGCCGATATCAGGGCCTCACTTTCTGGTCACCGAACATCAATCTCTTCCGGGATCCCCGCTGGGGGCGCGGACAGGAGACGTACGGCGAAGATCCGTTTCTCACGGGGAAGCTGGCGGTTCAGTTCATCCGCGGGCTGCAGGGCGATGACCCGAAGTACTTCAAGACCATCGCGACCGTGAAGCACTTCGCCGTGCACAGCGGGCCCGAGCCCGAGCGCCACGCGTTCGACGCGGTGGTGAGTGAGCGCGACCTGCGAGAGAGCTATCTGCCGCACTTCGAGATGGGCATTCGCGAAGGTGGCGCGTACTCGCTCATGTGTGCGTACAACCGCATCGACGGCAAACCCGCGTGCGCCAGCGACATGTTGCTCGCGGACATTCTGCGCGGCGAGTGGAAGTTCCCCGGCTACATCGTTTCGGATTGCGGCGCGATCGACGACATCTACCTGCACCACAAGGTCGTGCAGTCCGCGCCCGAGGCGGCCGCGCTGGCCGTGAAGACCGGCACCGATCTGGATTGCGGGCGCGTCTATCCGAATCTCGCCGAGGCTGTGAAGCAAGGGCTGATTTCCGAGGCGCAGATCGACACGTCGCTCACGCGACTCTTTCTCGCGCGGTTCAGGCTCGGCATGTTCGATCCGCCGGAGATCGTTCGTTGGGCGCGAACGCCGTTCTCCGTGCTCGACCAACCCGCACACCACGAGCTCGCTCGTCAGGTCGCACGGGAGTCGATCGTGCTGCTCAGGAACGAGCGTGGAACGTTGCCGCTGCGCAAGGATCTGGGAACGATCGCGGTCATCGGACCCAACGCTGACCAGTGGCGCATGCTGCTCGGGAATTACAACGGCATCCCGTCGGACCCCGTCACGCCACTTCGCGGGATTCGCGAAGCTGTGTCTCGACACACGCGAGTGCTGTATGCAAAGGGTTCCGACCTCGCGGACGGATTTCCGCTGCTCGAGACAATTCCGTCGTTCGCACTGCGAACGCCAGCGGGCCGCCGCGGGCTCGTGGGATCATACTTCGGCAGCCGAACGCTCGAGGGAAGTCCGGTCTTCACGAAGACCGACACGACCGTGGAGGTCGACTGGCACGAGGGCGCGCCGCGTCAGACGATGAACCCTAACGATTTTGGCGTCCGGTGGACCGGCACCCTACGGCCGCCAGCAACCGGGATGTACCGGCTCGGCGTCACGACGACGATGCGTGCGGAGGTCAGGCTCGACGACAGTCTCATCGTGCACACGAGCTATCCGCAGCGCGATGACGAGTTCCCCGATCCTCGGCTGGCGCAGAGCGAGCCGATTCGTCTCGAGGCAGGTCATGCGTACCGCATCAAGGTCGACGCGCACGAGTCGTACGGCGAGGCGGAGCTGGAGCTCGTGTGGTCGACGCCGACTGCGAGCCTGGAGGCGGATGCCGTTGCGGCCGCGAAGCAGGCTGATGCCATCGTCATGTTTCTTGGGCTGACGGCTCGTCTCGAGGGCGAGGAGATGTCGGTGACGCTCGATGGCTTCCGGGGCGGCGACCGCACGTCGATCGAACTTCCAGGCGCGCAGCAGCGCTTGCTGGAGCGCATCGTGGCGGTCGGGAAACCGACGGTCCTCGTGCTGCTCAACGGCAGTGCGCTCGCGGTGAACTGGGCGCAGACGAACGTCCCGGCGATCGTCGAGGCGTGGTATCCCGGCCAGGCAGGCAACGCGATCGCCGATGTCCTCTTCGGTGACTACAATCCCGCGGGACGACTGCCGGTCACGTTCTACGGTAGCGTGAGCGACCTTCCCGCCTTCGACGACTACCGCATGGCCGGGCGCACGTACCGGTTCTTCAAGGGTCAACCCCTCTATCCCTTCGGCCATGGGCTCAGCTACACGACCTTCACCTACGCGAACCTCGGGACGAGCGCGGACTCGGCCGGCACGAACGATACGGTGCTGGTGAGCGTCGACGTTACGAACTCCGGCAAGCGCAGCGGGGACGAGGTGGTGCAGATGTACGTCGAGCACGTGGGCTCGTCGGTGGAGCGGCCGATCCGCGACCTGCGCGGCTACCGTCGCCTAACGCTCGAACCGGGCGAGACACGGGCCGTGCATCTGCCGCTTCCGATATCCTCGTTGGCGTACTGGGATGGGAACGGCCATCGCTGGGTCGTCGAGGCCGATCAGGTGCGGATCCGTATCGGAGCATCGTCCGCAGACCTGCGACTCGATCATGTTGTCCAGATTACGCGCTGACATCCCGGGCATCGCGCATCCGAAAGCCGGAAGAACGATGAAACGGATCATGCGGAAACTGCCGGATCCGACTTTGCATCCACGCTGACTCTCGCAACGAGCCGGAATCAAGAGTAAAGGCCTCGGGCACCTTTTGGCGTCCCGAGGCCGTTCCCAAGAAAATCGGCTCGTTGCGTGAGGAATCAGGCCCGTTAGGCAGTATCCGGCAGCTTCCGCCAAAATCGTTTCATCGTTTCTCCGGCTCTCGGATGCGAACCGCGATGCCGACCCAGCTCGCGATGCCTATCTGCGTCTACCGGTCGGCTCCTAGCTCGACAATCACCAACGCGAAGGCAATGTTACGGTTGGCGCCCGCGATGCTGCGTAAGCGCGATGGGTGTCACCGCGCGCACAGTGAAGCGCGACTGGGCAAAGGCGAAGATGCCGTTGAGACGAGCGCTTATCGAATGACGGACGATCGCGGGCCGCCGAGACCGCCGATCGAGGCGCTTCCTCCGGATTGGACGACGCTCGCGCCGTTGCTCGATCGCGTGCTCGATGCGGAACCCGATCGACGCGAGGCGGTACTCGACGAGTTGAGCGCGGGTGACCCGGCGCGGCGCGCGGCGTTGGCGCGGCTCGTGGAACAGTGCGACCAGGGCACGCCGCTGTTCGATCGTTCTGCCGCGGAGCGCTTTAGCGCCCTGGCCGCGGAAGACAACGCCCCTCGCCTCCCCGCGATCCTTGGCGGTCACTACGAGACGAGTCGCGAGCTGGGGCGCGGAGGTATGGCATGGGTTTACCTCGCGCGCGACACCAAGCACGGTCGTGACGTGGCCGTGAAGGTGATCCGGACCGAGCTGGCCGCCTCGATGGGCCGTGACCGCTTTCTTCGAGAGATCGCGATCGCGGCCCGCCTGCGGCATCCGAACATCGTGCCGCTGTATGACTCGGGCGACGCTGACGGGTTGTTGTACTTCGTGATGCCGTACGAGGACGGGCCGTCGCTTCGTAGCCGCCTGGCGCGCGAAGGGCCGTTGCCCATCCCCGACGCGTTGCACGTGCTGCGTGACGTGACGCGGGCGCTGCAGTACGCGCACGAGCACGGTGTCGTCCACCGGGATATCAAACCGGACAACGTGATGATGTCCGGCGGGGCTGCGGTGGTAACGGATTTCGGGATCGCCAAGGCGGTCAGCGCTGCCCAGGCTTCGGGAACGGCCGCCGACCTCACACTGACCGGGTCGGGGATCGGCACCGTCGCCTATATGGCGCCGGAACAGGCGGTAGGGGATCCTGCGTCGGACCATCGGGCGGATATCTATTCGTTAGGCTGCCTGGCGTACGAGGTCCTGACGGGGAGGCCGCCGTTTCACGATATGCCGCTGCACAAGGTCGCGGCGGCGCACATGTCCACGGTGCCGGCATTGGTTACCGACGTGCGGGCCGATGTACCCGAAGCGTTGGGTGAGCTCGTGGCGCAATGCTTGGCCAAGGATCCAGCCGCACGGCCGCAGACGGCCGCGGAGGCGCTCGCCGTGCTCGAGGGGAGCGCGACGGTCACCGCACCAACCATCGCGCCACTGCGGAAGGCGCGTCGGCTCGTTAGGCCCCGCGCGGCGCTGCTCACGATCGCGGCGGCCGCCGCCCTCGTCGGGGCCGTCTTGTTGCTGCGCCGCTTCACCGCAGCAGCCGCTCCCATCACGATTGCGGTGCTGCCGTTCGACAACATCAGCGGCGACACGGCGATTGCGCCGTTTGCTGACGGATTGGCGGACGAGGTCTTCACGGCGCTCGGTCGCGTCCCTGGCCTCGAGATGCGAAGTCGCAACGGGGCGAGAGCGTATCGAGGCCAGCTCAGCGTCGATCCGGCTGAAGTCGGGCGCAAGCTCAAGGTCGACTACATCGTCACCGGTGTCCTGCGGGAGGCGAGCGGTCAATGGATCCTGTCGACGGAGCTCACGCGAACCGCCGACGCCGCCGAGCTCTGGACCGACACCTACCAGCGCTCCCTCAATCAGCAGATCGGAGTCGCCGAGGAGATCAGCACGGCCGCGGCCGGTGCGCTGCGAAAGCACTTCCCACGGGCGTTAGGCACGGCGCCGGTGCTGGCACCCAGCCAGCAAACCCGCAATGCCGAAGCGTACCGGCTGTACGTGCTCGGGCAAGAGCTCCTCCGCCGGCGTGGGCAAAGCGTGAAGGAAAGTGCCGACGCGTTTCGCCAGGCGATTCGTCTCGATTCCTCGTACGCCGGAGCGTATGCGGGGTTGAGCATGGCCCTGGCGCTCTATCCGTACTTTCAGCTCACCCCGGCGGCAGATGTGTTGGAGGAATTGACCCGCTCGGCCGACCAGGCGATTCACTTCGATTCCACGTTGGCCCAGCCGCACATCGCGTTGGGCATGGCAGAGGTGCACCGGTATCGCTGGGACGAGGCAACCAAGGAATTCCTCACGGCGCTTCGGCTTTCCCCCACCGATGTCGAAGCACACGTTCAGTACGGGCGCCAACTGCTGCATCTCTCGCGACCCGCCGAGGCGCTACAGCAGTTTCAGGTGGCGCGACGAGAAGACCCTGCCTCGCCGCTCGTGCTCAGCTGGGTGGCAAACGCATTCCGGCTGTTAGGTCAGTCGGACAGTGCGTTGACGGTCAGCACGCAGGCGTTGCAAGGCAACCCTCTGAACTACACGTCCGTGCTCATCACCGCAAAAACCCTGCTCTCGAGCGGAGCTCGCGATAGTGCGCGAGTCGTCGTCAGCCGCCTGGGCATCATGGTTCCGACCCGCGCTTACATCATGGGCGCTACCGGCGACAGCGCGAAGGCCTGGGCGCAGATTCGAGAGGTGAACGCTCGACTGCCGCGCAGTTCATCGTCGAGATCGACGGAGGGCTTCCTCTGGCTCGGTGTGGGGGACACAGCTCGTGCGCTGACGTCCCTCGAGCAGGCCACCGACGCGGGCGAGATGTGGCCGGAGCTGGACGCAGTCAACGACCCGATGTTCGCGCCGGTGCGCGACAGCCCGAGGTTCCGCGCGCTGCTGCAACGGGTCGGGCTCTCGATAGAGCCCGCGGGCACGCAAGCCCGTCACGCCGCTCGTTAGGCGCCGCCGGCGATACCAACGACGCGTCAGCCCTACGGCACGGGAGGCTCGGGACGAGCCATTCGAATCACCGCGTCGAACGCCGGCTTTGGTTGCCCCGCACGATCGAATAACAACGGATAGCTCGTCCGCCCCCGCACGGGCCAGCCGTTGAGCCACGAATCCCCGTCGGTCACGCCCCAGAACGTCACACGCTCGATCACATCGCGGTACTTCATGTAGACACCGAACAGTTCGGCGTACCGCCGCGCCAGCGCCTGCTGCACCGAGTCCGGCAACCCAGCCACATACGGGTTGACTTCCGCCGCCGGCGCCGCGCTCGGCGTCACCCCGGCCGCCTGGTTTCCTGTCGCCGCGGGCAGCACATCGATGTCCAGCTCCGTGATGTTCACCTTCACACCCAGCGCGGCAAAGGCGGCGAGCGTCGAGTCCTGCTGCGCGACCGTCGGCCACGTCATCTTGTTGTGGCCCTGAAGCCCAACCGCCGCGACGGGAACACCGGCCGCCTGAAGCTTCCTGATCAACGCGATGACGCCGGTCCGCTTCGGTGCGTTCTCCACCGAGTAGTCGTTGTAATACAGCTCGGCGGCCGGGTCGGCTTCGTGGGCGAACTCGAACGCCCGCACGACGTAGTCCTCGCCGATGATCGAGAGCCACGGCGTCTTCCGCAGCGTCCCGTCTTCGTCGACCGCCTCGTTCACCACATCCCACCCCTTCACACGCCCGCGATACCGGCCGACGACCGTCTGGATATGATCGCGCAGCCGGGCGAGCAGGGTATCCCGGCTCACTGGAGCCCCAGCCACATCCTCGAACACCCATCGCGGTGTCTGCTGATGCCACACCAGCGTGTGCCCCACGACGAACATGGCGTTCCGCTCGCCGAACTCCACGTACTTGTCAGGCAGCGCAAAGTCGTACTGTCCGAGCCGGGGATGCACCTGCTCCCACTTGAGGACGTTCTCGGATGTGATCGTGTTGAACTGCGCTTTCACGATCGCGGCACCGCGCTGGTCCTGTTCCGTGAACTGGTTCTGATTGAGCGCCGCGCCCACGAGAAAGCTGCCGGCCAACGCGGTCTTGAGCGCCCGATCGTGAGCGTGCTCGGGGGCCGGCTCGGGCCGTGTCGACGGCGCCGGTCGCGCGCACGCCGTGATCACTGCCAATCCAATCGCCGCCGCATAACGAGTCACGGTGCCGGCACAGGAACAGGGACCTCGCCGGGCGGCGCATACATGCGCCGACGCTCTGCCAAGTCGTCCGTGATCTGAATCTCGAGACGCTTGTCGATGCGGTAGAAGAACAGGCACACTAGGGCCAACGCGAACGTGATCGCCGGGAAGATGCTCGTCGTCAGCTTGATGCCCTGCAGCGCCCGCTCCGTCTGCGCCACGTTAGGTACGTAGCCGTACGCGGCCAGGAGCCATCCACCGATCGCGCCGCCGAATCCGAGACCCGCCTTGAGCGCGAACACGATGGCCGAGAAGACGACTGCTGTCGCACGCCGGTGATTCTTCCACTCCGAAAAGTCGGCGACATCCGCCATCATTGCCCACAAAAGCGGGATCGTGAATCCGTACGCGAGCTGTCGCAGCATCTCGGTGCCGAAAATCAAGGCAATCGCCGTCCGCGGCAGCAGGACGAACGCCGCCGTGAACACGACCGTCAGGACGAGGCCGACAATGAACACATCACGCTTGCCGAATCGCTTCGCGAGGGGCGTGGAGGCAACCACCCCTACGATGGTCGATCCGGTCCCGAAGACGTTGAAGATGCTGAACAGGTCCTCGCGGCCGAGGTAGTACTTGAAGTAGTACAGCATCACGCCGCCGCGCATGGCGAGCGTGATGAACACGACGATCGTGAGCACGAACATCGCGACCCACGGCCCGTTGCTCGTGAGGTCGGCGAGGTCGCGCCGCACCGAGTTGCGCTGCGTCGGATCCGGCTGCACACGCTCGCGCGTCGTCGCAAAGGTGATGATGAAGAAGACGATGGCGAGCGCGGAGAACACGCCCATCGTGATCTGGTAGCCCTTCGCACTGTTACCGCCCCCGAAGTAGTTCACCATGGGCAGCGCCAGCCCCTGAATGACCAGCGCCGCACTCATCGCCGCGACGAACCGGTACGCCGAGAGACTCGTGCGCTCGGCGAGATCGCCCGTGATCACACCGCTCAACGCGGAGTACGGGAGATTGTTCGCCGAGTAGACCATCATCAGGACGATGTAGGTCACGTAGGCGTAGATGAGCTTCCCCTGCGCGTCGAATGGCGGCGTGGTGAACGTCAGGAAGCCTATGATGCCGAACGGCACGGCCGTCCACAGGATCCACGGGCGGAACTTCCCCCACTTCGTGTTCGTGCGGTCCGCGACGACACCCATGAACGGGTCGAAAATGGCGTCCCACACGCGCACGACCAGGAAGAGCGTACCGGCTGCCGCGGCCGTGATGCCGAACGTGTCGGTGTAGAAGGCGAGCTGGAACACCAGCATCGTCTGGAAGATGAAGTTCGCCGCGGCGTCGCCGAGGCTGTAACCGATCTTCTCCGTGACTGAGATCTTCATTGGGACCTCTTCTCGTACTGCGGCTGGCTGCTGGGTTGCGCCGTTAGGTGACTTCCAACGTGACTATCTGGAGATCTTCCCTCCGTGACGACGTGCCAACCATGATCTCGAACTCACCCGGCTCGACGACGTTGTTCATGTCAATGTCGTAGAACGCCAGCGACTCCGGCGTGATGTCGATCGATACCGTGGTCGACGCACCGGCCTCCAGCCACACCTTCACGAATCCCTTGAGCTCTTTGACCGGTCGCGTTACCGAGCTCACACGGTCGCGGATGTACATCTGAACGACCTCGGTACCGCGGCGCTGGCCGGTGTTCGTCACCGTCGCCGTCACGCGCGTCGACTCCGAGCGTCGGATCGACGGCTGCTCGAGCCTAACGTCTGCGATCCGGAACGTCGTGTAGCTCAACCCGAAGCCGAATGGGTAGAGCGGCGACACGTCATCGAACAGGTACCCGCGTCGTGCCGACGGCTTGTGGTTGTAGAACGCCGGCACATGACCTGCCGACCGGGGAACGGTGATCGGCAGCTTCCCGCCCGGATTGAAGTCCCCGAACAGCACCTCGGCCACGGCTCGCCCGGTTTCCTGACCCAGATACCAGCATTCGAGAATCGCTGGAACGTTTTCGCTCACGAACGTGGCGGAGAGCGGACGCCCATTGAACAGGAGCGCGATGACGGGCCTCCCGGTCGCCAGCATCGCCGCGACGAGCTCATTCTGACGCCCGACGAGATCGAGATTGGTGACATCGCCCATGTGCCGGAGCGACCACGCCTCGCGCGATGTCTGCTCGTTGCCGCCAATCGCGAGCACGATGACGTCTGCCCGCGACGCCACCCGCACCGCCTCGGCGATCTGACGACGGTCTTCATCCGGGTCGCTCGGCGTCACCGTGTCCTCGGTCCACGACCCGCCGATCGTGATCTTGCAGCCTTCGCTGTAGAGAATTTCCGCGGCGCCGCCGACGCGAGCCTTGATGCCGTCGAGCACCGTAATGTCGTGCGGCGGCACACCGCTGTAACCACCCAGGAGACTTCGATCGGCGTTCGGTCCGATTACGGCGATGGTCGCGAGCCGCGCGAGATCGAGTGGCAGAACGTTCGCGTCGTTCCTGAGCAGCGTGATCGTCTCGCGCGCCGCCTGCAGTGCCAGGTCGCGGTTGCGATCCGACCCGACTACTCGCTCCACTCGATCGGGGTCGACGTACGGATCGTCGAACAGTCCAAGACGGAACTTCCAGTACAGGATCGGGGTAACGAGCTCGTCGAGCTCGTTCTCCCTGAGAACGCCATCGCGTACGAGCTCCGCCAGGTGGAGATACGCGTTAGGCTCGGGCGCCTCGACGTTCACGCCCGCACGCACGGCGAGCGCACACGATTCCTTCGTGTCGTGCGCGAGGAAGTGGCCGTGCGTGTCGGGTCGATAACCCAGCTCCCAGATCGCGTAGTAGTCGGAGATCGCGAACCCGTCGAAAGCCCAGTCGCGCCGCAGCACGTCGCGCAGCAGCCACCGGTTCGCGTGCGATGGGACGCCGTCCACCTCGTTGTACGACGGCATGACGCTGATCGCGCCGGCGTCTCGTACCGCGGCCTGGAACGGCCGGAGGAACACCTCGCGCAGCTCACGCATCGAGACGTTCGCGGGTGCGCAGTTTTGTCCCGCCTCCGGTTGGCCGTGCGCAACGAAGTGCTTGAGGGTGGCGATGACGCGGGATTTGTCCGCGAACGAACGATCGCCCTGGAAGCCCCTCACCGCGGCGACCCCCATGCGCGACACGAGATAGGGATCCTCACCGAAGGTCTCTTCGACGCGCCCCCAACGCGCGTCGCGAGCGACGTCCACCACGGGCGTCAGGGCCTGATGCGTCCCCCGGACTCGCGCCTCCTCGGCCGTCATCGTATACAGCGACTCGACGAGTGCCGGGTTGAACGTGCCCGCGAGACCGATGGGCTGCGGAAAGCTCGTGCCGCCGACGGCGGCATGGCCGTGGAGGCACTCCTCGTGGAAGATGACCGGGATGCCTAACCGGCTCTCCTCGACGAAGAATCGCTGGATGGCGTTCGTGAGCTCCGCCATCGCGCGCGGGTTGCGACCTTTTTCCGGCTCGTGGCCGCTCGAGCCCGCGTCGCTCGGACGCCCGACCTGGCCGATCCCGTTTCCGTGCCCGAACGCTCGACGCGCCTTCGCGAGATCGAAGGCGCCGTTCGCGTCGACCAGTGTTTCTGCCTTGCGCTGCCAGACGCACATCATCTGCGCCGCCTTCTCCTCGAGCGTCATGCGCGCGAGAAGGTCTGCGACGCGCTGCTCGGCGGGGAGCGACGCATCGCGGTAGGCGGGGGCGTTAGGCGGTGCGAGGTTGGGTATCATGTTTGGGGACGGCCTCGCCGAGTCCGGCCATGAGTCGCAGGAGGTTGTCCTGGGTCGCCTGGGCCTGCGGCACCTCGCCGACGATTCGGCCGGCTCTGAGCACCAGGATGCGCTGCGAGAGCGTCAGGACTTCGGGCAGCTCGCTCGAGATGAGCAGGATCGCGGCGCCCTGGTTCGCGAGCTCGCCGATCAGCGCGTGGATCTCCGCCTTCGCGCCGACGTCGACGCCGCGCGTCGGCTCGTCGAGAATGAGCACCCGCGAAGCCGCGGCGAGCCAGCGCGCGAGCACGATCTTCTGCTGGTTCCCCCCGGACAGCCCGGCGACGACGGTATCGAGGGACGGTGCGCGAACGCGGAGGCGCTCGAAGAACTCCGTCGCCACGCGTCGCTCCTCACGCCGTCTCAGCCAGCTCAACCGTGCGAGGCGCCGCAGGATCGCGAGCGAGAGGTTGTGCACGCCGCTCTCCTGCGGCACGAGCCCCTGGCGTTTCCGGTCCTCCGGCACCAACCCGATGCCTAACGCGATCGCCTCCGCCGGCGTCGCCAGGCGGGCGGGTTG
>DATCGG010000239.1:0-4599 GCA_036509075.1 Gemmatimonadaceae bacterium | reverse complement strand
ACGCGTCAGGAATTCCTTGATGCGCAACGTGCCCGCGCAGTGCGTGGAGCCGACGAGCACGACATCTCCGTAGCCGCGCGCGATGAGCTCGAGCCGGCGCAGTATGAACGCACGCATCAAGATCTCGCTCAGCTCGCTGTCAGTCTGAATGATCGACAGCAACGTCTCGCGATCGAGCTCGATGACTTCGCCCGGCTCTGCCGCGCGAATTCGAACGACGACGGGCCGACCGGTGAGCATGGCTCCCTCACCCGAGAACATCCCCGGGCCGAACGTGACGACGAGTTGTTCGATGCCATCCGTCGTTCGAATGATCTCGATCGTCCCCGCAGTGACGAGGAACATGCGCGTGGACGGCTCGCCTGGCTCGATCAGGACTTCACCGCGCTCGACTGGTCGTCGTCGGCCTCGCGCTGCGACGCGTGCGATCTGCGCCGACGTCAACGTCGGCCAAACGTGTTCGGCACGCGATGACGTCAGGAGTGGAAGGGCATGAGTTTCGGTCGTCACGGATTCCTCCAGTCGGCAAGCTGCTGACTTGTGAACCGAGACGCGGTCGAGTCCGCGCGTCTATTCGCGAAAAGAACTGCTTCAGAATCCTATCACGACTGCGCTCGGCCCGACGGTCGCCATTAGGCCAAGTGGTACATCGACGAAAGGCATATGCGGTTTTCGGGCCCATTGCAGGATCCAGTCGAGGGTTGATTTTCGCCGCCAACACGGCCTTCTGCTCGTCGTAGTTGGCGATATAGCTGCCCAGCGCGTCGTCGACGGCCCGGCACTGCTCGCGCATGAAGACAGCGACGTCACCGTGCTTGTTGCCGGCGCCGGGGATCTCGATCTGACCGAGTGAGCCTGTTGGCGCGGTCGCATAGTCGTTAGGCACCGCGTCGGGCAGGACCAGCATCCGGCGCGTGCACCGGACCACCCTGTATGGTCCTGCATTCCGCCGCGACCTCGATCGCGGGTCGAATTTCGTGGGTAGACGCGCGGGGTCGTTGATCGCGGCGAAGATGCGCCGATACTCCTCGACGCCGTGCCGCGGGCGATGCGGCCGCGCGCGGCGATTCCCGGTTCGCTGCGCCCACTCCTCCTTCAGCGACGTCCGCCACTGGGCCGGCGGTCGCGCGGCATCGGCCGGGATGTGGTGCTCCTCGCGCAGCCACGCCGCGACGCTGCATATGCCGTCGACGATCCCCAGACCGCTACCCAAGGGCTTCAGTGTCGAGCAGCACTTCGATGCCGCCGGCCAGATGCTCGGCAGGCTCGCGAATGACCGACTGATCGCCGCCACCGCGTGAGCGAGCGGCTAGGCAGTCAGGGTCAATCGAAGCGCGCTGATGGATCTAGACCGTCGTTCGCCATGTCGCGCACGAACAACTCGGTCCGAGCGCGCTCGCGAATGTCAGGGCGCAAATGGTCGCGCAGATCCTGCGCGCGGGCGCGCAGTCCTTCACGGCCGAACCGCCCGGAACGGATGTCTCGCGTCAGGCGATCCAGGGCGATTCCGGGCACGTGGAGGACGAGGAGGCGCCAATACGCGGGTTCCAGGTCCAAGACGGCGGGGACTCGGGTGAACGGTGAGGGCAACCCGCCTAACGTCCGCCGTCGTCGAGCCAGCCCATCCGGGACCGCCATGCCAGGTTCGTCACATCGGCGACGATGCGGCCTTGAGCGTCATGGGGCGACTCCCTCGCGCCGCTCGACGCATCGGCCGGCTCTGTGCCATCGTACGGAATCGCATCGGGAACGAGCGCGCGGTCGGGACCGATCGGGGGGGTGCCTCGGAGCACGAGGCGGCCGCTGCCGCCGGTGCGCTCGAGCACGAACTCCGACCACCCGAGGGCCTCGGCACGCCGCTGATTCGAGGCGAGGCGCTCGAGCACCGACTGGTGCGCCGCCGAGCTGTTGCCTGGCGCGGTGGCAGCGGCGCGTATTAACCAGTCGTATAATGAAACCTATTGCGTGTCATCCAAGTGGTCAATGAGGCGCGATGCGCCAGGCGTGCCT
The DNA here is from genome assembly GCA_036509075.1 of Gemmatimonadaceae bacterium. GTDB lineage: Bacteria > Gemmatimonadota > Gemmatimonadetes > Gemmatimonadales > Gemmatimonadaceae > JAJKIV01. The sequence continues at coordinate 2,589 of DATCGG010000239.1, read as the reverse complement.
GCCGTGCCCGATTTCGAGGGGCTATCGCCTGCCGCCCGGCGAGCTTCTATCGGAGCCCGGTCGGCATGCGGTGTGCTCTCTGAGCGCGTGACCGGCAGCGGGTCGGGAAGCGCTCAAAACGCACGGCGGTTCCCGGTGCACACGGCATCCGATGTTACAGGTCATGCCCCGCGACCGCTTGCACAGCCCCGCGACACGCGACCAATGACAAGACGTCCGCTCAGGCAACAACGACGTGTCTCCGTCCTCACGGTGTTGAGCCGACCTGAATGCGAGGCGCTGCTGGCGCGGAACATGGTGGGTCGCATTGCGTTTGCGGACCGGGCGCATGTCGACATCGTCCCGATCAGCTACGTGTTCACGGAGGGATGGCTGTACGCCCGCGCGGATGGGCCCACGCGCACGGCGATTCGTCGCAATCGCTGGGTGGCCGTGGAGGTCGCCGAAGTGCGCGACGTTCGTCGCTGGCAGAGCGTCGTCGTCCGAGGCGCGTGTTACCCGGTTCGCGGCACCGGGTCGCCCAGAGGTGACGCTGCGGCGGCGCGTGGCGTTGACTTGCTCTACGCCAAGGTGCCGTCGATCGCGCCGGCCGGAATTGACATGGCAGCTGCCGCGATCATCTATCGCATTCACGCCGACCGGGTCACAGGACTGAAGGCCGCTCCGAGTCGTTCGTCCCGGACTCTTCTCGCACGATCGTTCGATGAAGGCACCAGTGCCGACGGCGTGCAACGTGCGTGACGAGCCCAGCGGGGACCCCACGTGACCAACGCCACCGAGACCGACGCTGTCAACGCCACGCCTGCCGGCGGATCGACGACCACACCTACATGACCAACGTTGCCGGCGAGGCTCTGCTCGCGAAGGCCGTGGAGGTGCTTTCCGCAGCCCCGTTAGGCGCGTCACCACCAACGAGATGATGGGACTGCACGGTACTCGGCGGTCCGACGAGGGTCGTGGGCGTGGCGTTGCGTCGAAGTTGGGTTGCGGTTGGCGCGGCGGAGAGCGGGGCGAGGCTCCGCGAGCTCGTTGGTTTCTCGCTTCGTTTCGGGCTACGCTTCCGGTTCAGCCGATATGAGGCGCGTATGTCACCAGCCGGCGAAGTGAAGAACGACGGCGAGGGAAAGCTCGACGCCGAGCGAAAGCTCGACGAAGCCGTGAACCGCGCGGCGGTAATCTCCTCCGACGCCGCGGCCGTCCACGAGGCCTTCGGCGCCTTCGTGCGCGGATTCGATCTCCTACGGGAGCTGAAGGATCCGCGAGCGCATCTGCAGATCATCGCGACGGTCCTCCACGCTGTCCGTGACCGTTCGCTCCAGCTCCAAGAGGAACTCGACAACCGGTCGAAGCCCGGCAGCAACGTCGATCAGGTCTAGCTGGCGGTCTCCGTTGCGGTGTCCGTTGATGCCGGAAGCGGGCGATTGTGAGGCAGAGCGGACTGCGGCGGATCGCGACGTCTTCCCTATGAAGCCCGTCTGCCATAGTGCCTAACGTCACCACCGTACTCGGTGACCGATCGCTCGAACCGATCGGTCACCGGGCGGCAGCGGGCCGCGTGGTACGTCCTACGTTATGTTATCGGTTCGCCCGATCTCCACGCGTCCGGTGGGTCGATCAGCGCTGTACGCGCGTCCGCCGAGCCGCGTCAACTCGGAGCGCAGGCGGGCCGCGGACACATCGTCAGCATCTACGGCCACGAGCACGCCACCGCGTTCGATCGTGGATCCCAGATACTCCGCCTCCTCCTTCGAGTACCCGGCTTTCGCGAAGGCGCCCGCGAGTGCGCCCGAGGTCCCACCTACGATTGCTCCGGCGGCCACTGCGCCACCGGTGGCACCCAAGGCGGAGGCGAGGACGCCCGCTGTAATGAACGGCCCCACGCCCGGAATGGCGAGCGCGGCCAGACCGAAGAGCGTTCCCACACCTGCACCCGCCAGGGCGCCTTTCCCGATCCGCTCGCCAGCCTTGTCATCGCCCGAGCCGCCCTTGACCTCGACGTCATCGGGACGCCGCGAGACGATCGATATCTCCTTTTCGGAGATAGCGCCCCGTCGAAGTTCTGCGATCGCGCGCTCGGCCTGCGTACGATCGTCGAAGACTGCAGTGACACGTGCCATGGGTACATCCTCCACCAGCGTTGGGTACAACTCGCGTCACGATTGTTACTGGGAGCGACGTAATAGCGGTCGTGTCCGTCTCAGTCGATACGGACACGACCGCCACCAACCGCTAGCTCCCGACGCGTGAACAATCAGTACACGAATCGTGCCCGGTGCCGTGTTTGTCTTCCGCCGCGAGGCATCGCATTAGGCTTTCCCACCGTCCAGCCCGGTTGCGTCGGCGCGGCCTGCCCGAGCTCGGTGCGTTTCTGTGCAAACGCGGGACGTCCTGCCACTAAAGAAAATGATCAGGCAAGAGCATTCTGGCGGACTGGTGTTGCCTAACGCGGTTACGACTTCGCAGGGCCCTGTCAGGGCGTGTGCCGCCCCCCCCGGCTTGCCTTACCCGATGCTCGAGGTGCCTCCGGGTTGGCTCACTGGCCTTCGTTGAGCCCACGTCGCGCGGGTGATCGGCGGGCGCGCTCTATCG
>DATCGG010000238.1:0-10568 GCA_036509075.1 Gemmatimonadaceae bacterium | reverse complement strand
GTGGTAAAGATGGTCGGCCCACTTCTGCTCCTCGTGTTCGCCCTGCCGGTGGTCGCGATCTTCCGGTCGCTGCCGTTCGGGTTGATCAGCGCGCTGATCATCTTCATCGGGATGCGCCAGGCGTGGCAGCTGACCGCGGCGCCCGGGCTCGCGATCTCCGGTCCGTACAACGTCGGCACGGGTCCGGCTTCCGCATCTGGTTAGGCATGTCGTCGAGCGCTGTGCGATTCGCAGGTGACAGAGGGCGGTGCGAGCAGTGCGGTACGGAGCTCGCGCCGCACGCGCTCGCGTGTCCCGCGTGCGGCGCGCTCGTTCACGCGGAAAGGCTGAAGCAGATCGCGGCAAGCGCGCACGAGGCGAGTGCGGCTGGCGACCTGGCGAAAGCGCGCGACCTTTGGGAGAGCGCGTTACGATTCCTACCCGTCGAGTCGCGGCAGCACGAGCGAATTCGGACGACGGTCACTGGGCTGACGCAGCGGATCGAAGCGACGCCATCCGCCAAGCCCACCGCTCCGGCGCAGAGCGGATGGTGGCGGCGCGGCGGTGCGGCGATCGTGAGCATCGCGGTTCTCCTCATCGGTAAGCTCAAGTTCCTGCTGCTCGGGCTCACGAAGGCGACGACGTTCATTTCGATGTTCGCCTTTTTCGGCGTCTACTGGTCGGTGTACGGCTGGCCGTTGGCGTTAGGTATCGTGGTCTCGATCTACATCCATGAGATGGGTCACGTGGCGATGCTGCGGCGTCTCGGGATCGCGGCGGGCGCGCCGCTGTTCATTCCCGGCGTCGGCGCGTTCGTGATGCTCAAGCAGCACGTCGACGATCCGGTGACGGACGCCAAGATCGGGCTCGCCGGTCCGGTATGGGGACTCGGCGCCGCGCTCGCCGCGTTAGGTGTCTACGCGGCGACGAACGCGCAGATCTGGTTCGCGATCGCGCACCTCACCGGGTTCCTCAACCTGTTCAACCTCATCCCGGTCTGGCAGCTCGACGGCTCGCGCGGCTTTCACGCGTTGTCGCGTACGGAGCGTTGGATCGTGGTCGCGGCGACCGGCGTGATGCTGTGGCTCACCGGACAGCGGCTGTTGTTCATCGTCGGTGGCGTCGCCGTCTGGCGCGCCTCGCAACGCGAGGTTGGCCCCGGTGACCGGCGCGTGTTGGCGACATACGTCACGCTTATCGTGCTGCTCTCGTGGATTGCAAAGGGAGTTGGCTAGGGTGCTGCTGGCTACGTGCAGCTGCGAGCTGCGTGCGGCTGCAAGCTGGTAGCCGACGGCTGCGCGCTACTGCCGCGTGCTACGAGCTGCTGCTATTACCGCAACGCGCCAGTCGCCAGTCGCCAGTCGCCAGTCGCCAGTCGCCAGTCGCCAGTCGCCTGTCGCCTGCCCTCAGCCAAACGCCCTCCCCGTCACCACCGCATCCTCGATCCGCAATACGCGACCGCCGGTGCGTCGCGGTGGGGCGCCGTCGCGCGGCGGGTCCGACGACCGAACCCGTCGATTGTGCGCGACCAGCACATCGATCGCCGCCTGCCGCTCGGCGGCATCGACCAGCGTCCGGGCTCGGCCAGCGATCGCCACCGACCGCCACGCGTCGCCGGGACCCACCTCGGTCACCACGATGTACACGCGCGCACTGACGTCGAGCGCGCGCGTCTTCCGACCCTCGGCAACGCCGAGAAATAGCGTGTGTCCATCGAAGCCGTAGAAGACCGGCACCGCGTACGGCTCCCCATCGTCGACCACCGACACCACGCACAGACGCTGCCGCTCGAGCACAGCGCGACACTCGACGTCACTCAGCGGAACGATGGCGCGTGGTGGCGGGGCGACGGTGGCGCCCGATGCGTGCTCGTCAGGCATCGCCGCTCGTGCGCGACGCGGCGTCGAACGCATGCGCGAACGCGTCGATCGTTAGGTCGAGCGATTCCCTGTCGTGAGCCGTCGACGTGAAACACGCCTCGAACTGCGACGGCGCGATGTACACGCCCTCGTTCAGAAGGGCGTGGAAGACCCGCGCGAACAGCGCGGTGTCAGCGGTCTTCGCGGTCGCGTAATCGGTGACCGGCGTCGGCGTGAGAAAGAATCCCCACATGCCGCCGACCGAGGCGGTCTGCACGGGCACGCCGGCCGTTTCGCCCGCGCGTTCGACACCGCGAGCCAGTGCTCGACTTGCGTCGGCCAGCTGCTCGTAAATGCCCGGTGCTTCCAGCTCGTGCAGCGTCGCGAGGCCGGCAGCCATCGCGAGTGGATTGCCCGACAACGTACCCGCCTGATACACCGCGCCCGACGGAGCGAGCAGTCGCATGATGTCCGCGCGACCGCCATACGCAGCGACTGGCAGCCCTCCGCCGATGACTTTGCCGAGGCAGGTCAGGTCAGGTGTTATGCCATACAGCGCCTGCGCGCCGCCGTACGCCACGCGAAAGCCGGTCATGACCTCGTCGAGCACGAGCAGCGCGTCGTGCTCGATTGTCAGCCGTCGCAGCTCGGCCAGGTAACCCGGGGCAGGGAGCACGAGGCCCATGTTCCCGGCCACTGGCTCCAGCAGCACCGCGGCGACCTCAGCGCGGTGCTCGACAAGCAGGCGCTCCACTGCGGCTGCATCGTTGAACGGAGCGACGAGAGTGTCGGTGACGGCGCCTGGCGTCACACCGGGACTGTCGGGAAGCGCGAGCGTCGCCACGCCTGACCCGGCCTGGACGAGCAGCGCGTCGGCATGCCCGTGATAACATCCGGCGAGCTTGATGAACTTGCGGCGACCCGTTACCGCACGCGCCAGTCGAATGGCGCTCATGACCGCCTCCGTCCCGGACGAGACGAAGCGGACCATCTCGACCGCCGGCATCGCCAATGCGATCCGCTCGGCGAGCAGCGTCTCGGCCTCGGTTGGCGCACCGAACGAGGTGCCTAACGCCGTACGTCGCGACACCGCCTCCACGACCGCGGGGTGCGCGTGCCCGAGCGCGAGCGCGCCCCACGACAGCACGTAGTCGATGTACTCGTTGCCGTCGACGTCGGTCACCCGCGGGCCGGCGCCGCGCACGATGAACCGCGGCGTACCACCCACGCTGCGGAACGCCCGCACCGGACTGTTGACCCCTCCCGGAATCACACGGAGCGCGTCCTCGAACGCCGCGGCTGACTTCGCGGTCGCCAGCGGCGTCGCGGCGACGGTGGTGCGCGTCATACGGCGACTCCGTCCTTCAGCCAGCGTGCCGCCGCCTTGGCGTAATAAGTGATCACGAGATCGGCGCCGGCGCGACGGATGCCCAGCAGACTCTCCATCGCTGCCCGCGGTTCGTCGATCCAACCGCGCTCCGCCGCCGCCTTGAGCATCGCGTATTCGCCGCTCACCTGATACGCGGCAAGCGGGAGGTCAGTCGATTCGCGCACGCGATGGATGATGTCGAGATACGGGCCCGCCGGCTTCACCATGAGCATGTCGGCGCCTTCGTCCTCGTCCAGCTTTGCCTCGCGCAATGCCTCGCGAGCGTTAGGCGGCGCCATCTGATAGGCACGCCGATCCCCGAAAGCCGGCGCCGACTGGGCGGCGTCGCGAAACGGGCCGTAGAACGCCGACGCGTACTTCACCGCGTACGCGAGAATGGCGACGTCGGTGTGCCCGGCGTCATCGAGTGCCGAGCGGATCGCCGCGACCTGACCATCCATCATGGCGCTCGGCGCCACGATGTCCGCGCCGGCATCCGCATACGTCACAGCCGCACGAGCGAGAAGCGCCAGCGTGGCATCGTTGACGACCGCGTGACGCTCATCGAGCACGCCACAGTGGCCGTGAGAGGTGTACTCGCAGAGGCAGACGTCAGCGATGACGGTGACGGTCGAATCGCGTCGCTTGATCTCCGTGATGGCGCGTGGTACCGGGCCCGCAGGATCCCAGGCGCCACTCCCGTGCTCATCCTTCTCGTCGGGAATCCCGAACAGCAGCACCGACCGGACTCCAAGCTCGGCGAGGCCGGCGACCTCGCTGTCGAGCCGATCGACCGTGCGCTGCGCGTGACCCGGCATGCTCGCGATCGGCTGCTCGGCGGCGAACCCGTCGCGCACGAACAGCGGGTGCACGAGCTGCGCCGCGCGGAGCGTCGTCTCGCCTAACGCGTCCCGGAGCGCGGCGGTTCGGCGGAGCCGCCGAGGCCGGGCACGAGGTGTTTGGGCAGTAGTAACGGTGAGCGCTTCCATCGGATCAAGCTCCCTTTCCTGTCTCGGCCCCGAACCACCGGGCCACGGCGTCGATCAACTCGTTCTGCGTCGCGTCGTCGGCCACGATGACGGATTGGAACCCGCATGCCTGAGCGGCGCTCGCCGTGACCGGGCCAAGGCACGCGGCGACCGGCCATCGCTGACGCCGGAGGCCCGTGCTCGCCGTATCGGCGACGAGCGCATCGGCGACGAATCGGACGGCCGACGCGCTGGCGAACAGCAAGGCGTCGACGGCAGATTCGCGTACGCCCGCGACAATTGCGGTGATGCCTGGCCCGGGCACGGTCCGGTATACAACGACTTCGTCTACGAACGCACCTCGCGCCCGAAGGGCGGCAGGCAGCGTATCGTCAGCCAGGTTACCGCGCGGCAGGAGGACGCGAGTGTTGTCGACGTCCGTGATCTCCTCGCCGAGCATCTCCGCGGTGTTGACTGTCGGCGCGAAATCAGGCGGCCGGAGCGTCGTGCGAACCACGGACGCGGTAGCCGGTCCGACGACAGCCAGCCGCCGCGACCGAAGTTCGTCACGAGGCACGCCGATAGCATCGGCTCGATCGACCAGCATGCGCACCGCGTTGGCGCTGGTGAACGCGAGCCAGTCGTAGGTGCCGACGCGGCGAAGCGCCGCATCGGCGATGGTCCACGACTCCGGTCCGACGATCTCGATGGCGGCCGTTGCGACCGGCTCGCCGCCTAACGCGTGAACGCGCTCCGCGAAGTCTCCGGACTGGGCAAGAGGCCGTGTGAGGACGATGCGTCGCCCGCGAAGCGGGCGAGCTTGCACGGCCCCGGGGACGAGGACGGTCGGCCGAGTCATACGACGCTCCCACGTTCGCATTCGTCGACCAGCGCACGCCCGCCGGTCGCGAGGAGCCGCGCGGCGAGTGATTCGCCGAGCTCCGTGCCGCGGTCCGCGCGGTCCGTCGCGTCTCCGCTGACCGACCGTCCGTCGGGTGCGCCAATCATCGCCCGGAGTGTCAACGAGTCATCGTGGCCCACGCTCGCGTACGCGCCGACGGCCGCCGCACACCCGACCCCAAGCTGCGCGAGGAATGCCCGCTCCGCCGCGAGCGCCGCTTCGGTGGGCGCGTGCGCGAGCGGGCGGAACAGCTGCTGGACGTCCGCGTCGTTCGCCCGGATCTCGATTGCGAGCGCGCCCTGGCCGGGCGATGGGAGGAACGACTCGGCCGGAAGCCACTCCGTGACTCGGCTCGTTAGGCCAAGCCGGAGGAGGCCGGCCCCGGCGAGCATGATGGCGTCGTAGTCGCCCGCGTCGAGCTTGCGGAGTCGGGTATCGACGTTGCCGCGGAGATCGAGCGTGTGAATGTCGGGCCGCACCGCGTGAATCAGCGACACACGACGGAGGCTGCTCGTGCCGACGCGTGCGCCAGGCGGCAGCTCGCGGAGGCCTCCGGCGCGCGACACGAGCACGTCGCGCGCGTCGGCACGCTCGAGAAACGCGGCGATCGCGAGATCGGCGGGGATGCGAGACGGGAGATCCTTCGCACTGTGCACCGCCACATCGATCTCGTGCTCGCGAAGCGCATTCTCGATCGCGTCGACGAATACGCCGCGTCCGCCGATCGTGGCGAGCGGCACGTCGCGCATCACGTCGCCCGTCGTCGTGATCCGCTGCACACGCACTGCGAGCGCGGGATGGAGCGCGCGAAGGGCCGAGACGACCGACTCGGTCTGTGTCATCGCGAGGGCGCTGCCGCGCGTGCCGACGGTGATCGTCCGCGTACTCATGGAGCCGTCAGGCGAGTGCCGCGGCGGAGCGGACCGTTGCGGCGTGGTCGACACCAGCGACCAGACGATCGAGCACGGCGATGAGCTCCGGAGTCGCGTTCGGCATGCGCGTCCGGCGCAGGGTCATACCTAACGCCGCCGCCTTGGCGGCCGCCTCGTGGTCGATGTCGTACAGCACCTCGAGGTGATCGCACACGAATCCGATCGGCACCGAGAGCACGTGGCGTATGCCTTCGGCGTGCAGCGTCTCGAGGTAGTCTACGATATCCGGCCCGAGCCACGGCTCGCCGGTGTGACCCGCGCTCTGCCAGGCGAAGCGCCAGGTCGGGAGCCCGGTTTCACGCGCGACCGCTTCAGAGCTCGCGAGTAGCTGCGCCTCGTAGGGATCGCCCCACGTTCTGATGCGCACCGGCAGGCTGTGGGCGCTGAAGAGGACGCAGGTCTCACTGCGGTCGCCCTCCGGAAAGGCCGCCAGTCCTTCCCGAACGCGGCCGGCCATGAGGGCGAGAAACGCTGGCTCGAGGTGCCAGCTTTCGACGAACGCGAGGTCCATCGGCGCATCGAGCTTCGCGATCGCTTCCTCGACGTACTGCCGATAGCTGCCGACGCTCATGCGCGAGTAGTGTGGCGCGAGCACGATCGCCACGACACGCCGCACGCCGTCCGCCGCCATGCGCGGAATGACGTCGCCGATGTACGGGTGCCAGTGCTTCATCGCGACATACGTCCGGTACTCGCCTGGCGCGCGGGCGTCGAGCTTGGCCTGAAGTGCCTCGGCAGTTTCCGCCGTGATGGCGCGCAGCGGTGTTCGGCCGCCAATCAGCGCGTAGCGACGACGCAGGTCGGCCACCGCCTCAGGCGACGGCGTGCGGCCGCCGCGAATGTGGCGGAAGTACGGCTCGACGTCGTCGGGCGTGTCGGGGCTACCGTAGGCGAGCAGCAGGATGCCCGTCGGTGCAGTCGGCATGGGAACGTTAGGCAGAGATGGCGAGCGGCCGGCGATCGTCGCGCGGCCGAGCGCTTTCGTGGCGCACGAGCTCGGCGAGCCGGATGGCGTTGTCGAGCGGCGTCCCCGGCAGGAACCCGTGACCCAGGTTGAAGATGTGGCCCGGGCGACCGCCGGCACGCTGGAGCACGTCTCTCGCCTTCGCCGCGAGCACATCGGGCGGCGCGAACAGCGCCACCGGGTCGAGATTGCCCTGCACCGCGAGATCATGGCCAATGCGCGACCACCCTTCGTCGAGCGGCACGCGCCAATCGAGCCCGATAACGCTGGCGCCGTCCGTCGCCATCGCTTCCAGCAGCGTCGACGTCGCGACGCCGAAGTGGATCATCGGGACGCCGGCGGAGCCTAACGATGTGAAGATGCGGCGCATGTACGGCTGGACGAACTGCGCGTAGTCGTCCGGGCTGAGCGCGCCAACCCAGCTGTCGAACAGCTGCACCGCGTCGACGCCAGCGCCGATCTGCGCGCGCAGATACGCCACCGTCAACTCGGCCAGCCGACCCATCAGCATGTGCCAGGTCGCCGGTGCGCCGTACATGAGCGACTTCGTCCGCACGAAGTCGCGCGACGGGCGACCCTCCACGAGGTACGCGGCAAGGGTGAACGGCGCGCCGGCGAAGCCGATCAGCGCCTGCGCCGGGTCGAGCTCCGCTCGCACGAGGCGCAGCGTCTGGAGGACATACGGAACGTCCTCATCTGGTTGAAGCGCGCGAATGGAGCGCACCCCGGCATCATCGCGGATCGGGCGCTCGATGACGGGGCCGACTCCCTCCACGATGTCCAGCGCGACGCCTGCGCCAATCAGTGGCGTCATGATGTCGGCGAACACGATCGCCGCGTCGAGCGGCATGCGGCGGAGTGGCTGCAGCGTCACCTCGGCGGCAACGTCGGGGTGCTGCGAGATCTCGATCAGCGTTAGGCGCTCCCGGATCGCCCGGTATTCGGGAAGAATCCGCCCCGCTTGACGCATGAACCACACCGGAGTCCGTTCCACGGGCTCCCGCCGGGCGGCCTGGACGAGCAGGGGAGCGCGTGGCATCGCGTCAGCGCGGCCCGAGCAGCGCGAGCGCATCCCGCAGCGGGCGGTGCACCGCGGTGAAGATCGGCGTGTCGCGCAGCGTGTAGCGACGCGCCTCCGTCGAGCGCAGCGCGATCACGAGATCCTGATGACGCTCCAGCGAATCGGTCTCGTACGCGACGATGAACTCCTGGTCATCGAGGCCCGTCGTATAGAGCAGCACCTGCCGCACATCACCGAAGTCGTGCCCGATGCGCATGTGCTCGTTCATCATGCCCTGTCGCGCGTCGCGGCTCATCAGGTACCACTCGATGGTCTTCGAGAACGGGTAGACGACGAGGTACTGAAGGCGAGTCGTCTCGTCGACGGCCTGCTCCTGCGTCGTGCGGCGCTTCGTGTAGATCGAGGGCCGAGTGAGCCCCCAGAGCGAATGCGCGATCTCGCAATACTTGCCCAGCCCCGTCGCGAGCAGGGCGCCGAGCGTGTCCTGAACCGTGACGGCGTTGGCGCTCTTCCACCAGAGCATGAGCTGCGCGTCCGCCTTGAGTCCCAGCGTGCTGTATGCGTGCGTGGTCACGCCGGGTGCCGCGTCAGCAACGACGTTCTCGAACTCTCCCAGACCTCGCGCTCGCGTGGCCGAGTCGAGGCGCCGCCACTCGGAATCCACTTTGAGAAACAGGTACTGCACGAACTGGGAAGCGACCGGTGCGGTCTCCTCGACACGCGCTTCGGGCGCCGACGTGGGTGCGGCGGCAACGACAGTCATGCGACGTTGGACTCCTGAGAAGTGGTCCGCTCGGCGACGCTCTCGCCGTGCGCGCACGCCGCCGATGGAAAGTCGGTTGCGGGCCCGAGCGCGAACAACCGCTCGACGACGACCGCCATGTTGACGCCTTCCGGATCGCGCTTGAGCGCGAGCGTGGGCTCGTGCAGCAGCTTGGCCGTCATGCGTGCCGCGAGATCGCGAACGACCGCACGAGCCGGGCCGTCGAGATCCGGGAGACGCGCCAGCGCGCGCGCGAGCTCAGCTTCTCGAATGGCGTTGGCGCGAGCGTGCAGCTGCGCGATGGTCGACGCCACGCCACGGCCGCGCCACCACTCCATGTAACGCTCGGTCTCCTGCTCCACGATCAGCTCTGCCTCATCGAGCGCACGTGCTCGACCGACCCGTCGTGCCGACGTCTCGGCGCCAACGCGCTCGAGGTCGATGAGCCTGACGCCTGGAATCGCCGTGACAGCAGGGTCGATGTCGCGCGGGAGACCGAGATCGACACACATGAGTGGACCGGCGTTGGCACCGCGAGCGCTCGACAGCGTCGCGGCATCGATGACCGGTGTGCGCGAGCCGGTGCATCCGACAACGAAATCCGCGGTGGCGAGCGCTTCCGAAAGCTGCTCCCACGGGCGCGCGGCCGCGTGATGGGCGTCTGCGACCTCGAGCGCTCGCTCGAACGTGCGACTCAGGACCGTGATGCGGACATTCGGGATCGAGGCGAGATGTGTGACAGCCGACTTCGCCGTCTCGCCGGCTCCGAGAACGACCACGTTCGCGCCGTCGAGACCGCCGCCGTCACGCGCCGCGAGCCGGATCGCCACCGACGCCACCGACTCCGCCTCGCCTAACGAGGTCATTGCGCGCGCGCGCTTCCCGCACGCCAGGGCCGAGTCGCCGAGCCGGTCGAGCACCGGACCGAGCGCGTCGGCCTGGCGGGCGGCAAGAAGCGCGCGGCGAACCTGGCCAAGAACCTCGCTCTCGCCGAGCACCATGGAGTCGAGCCCGGCGGCGACGCGGAGTAGATGACGCACGGCGGCCTGGTGGCCGTACGCGTAGGTGGCGTCGCGCACGGTGCGGAGCGAGAGACCGGCCCGGGTTGCGAGGAATTGCCGGAGCAACTCCGCCCCCGACGACTCGTGGCCGCAGAGCGCGTAGAGCTCGACGCGGTTGCACGTCGACAACACGAGCACCTCCCCTACGTTCTCGCGGAGCTCAGCGAGCACCTGGGGGAGTGAGTCGGCCGGAATGGTCAGCCCTTCACGAAGGCTGACGGAGGCGGTGTGGTGACTGGTTCCTACGACGACGAGCTGCACCGTTTCGCTCGCGTTGTGGGCAGTAGGGAGCCGCCATCGGCGGCGTGTCGGCTTGCGTACGATACATATCGTGTCGAAGCGGATGCACCCGGAGTGACACGGAGAGTCGCCTCCGCAGTTTTACGGAGGTGGCGTTCGGGTCATCGCGCAGCGGGGCTCGATTGGTTCATCGCGCCGGGACGCGGGGGCGCGGCCTCGTCGGTGCGGCGCGCTCGCAGCCGGCGCCGCCGGACCAGAGCGGCGGCTCGGACTACGGCTCCGTCAGGTCCGGCGATCGCTGCGGCGCCGCGCGAGCACCTCCTCTGGCCGCGCCCCCGCGCTTGACGGCACCTATCGCGACCCGGACGCTGCTCGTCACGCTCGCATGAATCTCCGCGCCCAGCGAGCAGCAAGCTCGCGCCTAACAAGGCAGCGGGGTGCATCCATGCGGGCCGAGCGCTAGCTGCTCGCTACTGACGGTCAGCTCCTAGCGCGGCAGGAGGCGGAGCGT
>DATCGG010000237.1:0-2257 GCA_036509075.1 Gemmatimonadaceae bacterium | reverse complement strand
CCCAGCTGCTCACGTTTGCGCGCGGCGGAGCTCCAGTCAAGACGACACTCGCGGTGGCGAAGCCGGTGAGAGAGGCTGCGGAACTCACGCTGCGAGGCTCGCAGTGTTTTCTCGTGCTGAAAGTCGCTCCCGACGTCGCGCCGGTCTCTGCCGACGAAGGGCAACTCGTGCAGGCCATCGCCAATCTCGTGTTGAACGCGAAGCAGGCCATGGCGCGCGGGGGGCAGGTCTCGATTCACATCGACAACGCCGCGGTGAGCAGGGACGAGCTACCGCTCGCGCCAGGCTCGTACGTGCGGATCAGTGTGCGCGATCAGGGCAGCGGCATTGCGCCGGAGCACCTGCCACGCATCTTCGATCCGTACTTCACAACGAAGCCCACGGGCAGCGGAATCGGTCTGACGTCCGTCCACTCGATAGTCAAACAGCACGGCGGCTACGTCGGTGTCAGCTCGACGCTCGGGAGTGGAACGGAGTTCTCCGTGTACTTGCCAGCTTTGGAGAGCAAGCCGAACCTAAGCGAGGATGCTCCGGCGCGCGAGTTCAGTGGACGGAGGCAGCGGGTCCTTGTGATCGACGACGACGCAGATGTTCGTCGCGTCATGGAGAGGGCGCTTTCCATGCTTGGTCACGACTGTGTGATCGTCGGTCACAGCAGCAGCGCGTTCGAGGCCGTCGACGCTGCGCTGCGCGACCGCGTGCCGTTCGACGCCATATTTGTCGACCTGACGATGCCGGGGGATCTCAGTGGCACGGAGGTGATCGCGAGGCTCGTCGAACGCAAGACGGGAGCGAAGCTCATCGTGATGAGCGGCTATTCAACGGAGCTGGTCATGGCCAACTATCGCGAGCATGGCTTGAGTGCCCGCCTGCAGAAGCCATTTACGGTGACGGACATCGAAGACGTCCTGGGTTAGCGAAGGTCAGCCTGTCTTCCGCAATACGAACTCGATCGCTGCGCAGCACGCGGCGACCTGGGCCGCATTGCACTGCTCGGGCGTCGCACGCGGGCTGTCTGGATAGACCTCGGTCGTGGTCGTGTAGCGCGCGCCTGAGATGCCCGCGCACAGTCCGAGCTCGCGCAGCGGATAGTTGATCACGCCCGGCGCGACGAGCGGAGAGCCGATGATCTCGTTCCTGTCGTCCGCTGGCGCGATGTGCGTGATTCGGGCGACTGCCTCAATGATCGCGCGCTGGAATTCCGGCTGCGGATTCTCGCGGTCGTCGACGAGATAGAAGCCATCCGGAATCACACCGGGTTCGGACGGCTTGCCGTCGCGCGCGGCGAGTGCGGGGCGGTATTCGCTTTCATCGGAATCGGTCGTCTCGTGGAGGTCAACATGGAGCAGGAAGCGTCCGCGCAGCGGTGAGACCAGGCGCAGCAACGCCGCCGACTCCGCGGCCGCACTGCCTTCCTTGAAGGAGCGATTGGGGTCGACGGCATTCGCGTTCCAGCGATGAATGCGCTCGTAAGCCCAGGGGCTCACGCAGGGGGCCACCAGCAAGTTGATTCTCTGCGTGTAGTCGGCCGCGCGGTCTTCGAGGAACTGCAGTGCGCCGTGCACGCCGCTCGTTTCGTAGCCGTGCACACCGCCCGTGACGAGCACCCATGGGCGATTCTCGAGCGCCTCTCGACTGCGCAGCGCAAGCAGACGATAGTGATCCGGTGGATAGTCGAGCTGTCCGTATTCCTCGATGTCGAAGCGTGCGGCGAGTCGCTCGACACGAGTCACGACCTCGTCGGCATAACTCCGCCGCTTGCGTTGTTGCGACAGCCACTGCGCGCGTTCACTCGCACCCCAGGCCACGCCCGGAGTTCCGATCGGATAAGAAGTCAATGCAACCTCAGGCTCGCTCTAATATTTCCAGCTCGTCAGATCCGCACCCGGAGGTGCGGATTTGCGGATGCGCTCCACGATCCTTGGCAGGAACATCTCGTGATAACGCAGGCGCGAGATCGCGTTTGGCTGAGTCGGATCGCCGTTCCAGCAATGCTCGAAGCCGTGTCCATACGCAATCTCACCTTCATAGGGTGGGTTTTTCGTGTTCGCGAGGAACTCATCGGCAAGGCGTACCGCGCCGTCGAGGAAGTAGTTGTCCATCGTGCCTACATATATGTGCAGTTTGCCGCGGAGCTTTTCGCCGAGCCCGCGCTCCCAGTCGCGGCGCAGGAGCTCCATCAGATCGTAGTGCTGCTTCCAGTACTCGGCGACCTGGTGGTCGATCACGCCCGTGCGCTTGTCCCAGATCGGCGCGG
>DATCGG010000236.1:0-13559 GCA_036509075.1 Gemmatimonadaceae bacterium | reverse complement strand
CGAGCCGCTCGTCGACGCCGCGCTCGACCTCGCACCCGATCAACGTCCGGCGTTCTACGCTGAGGTCGCGTCGAACCGTCCGGAGCTCCTTGCGCACCTCGAGAGTTTCCTCCGGCGGGTCGAGGACGAGGATGAGCTATTCGACTCGGCGGCGGCGGAGCGGTTCGCGGCCCTGTTGGACGGCGAGCCGGTACCGAGGCTCGCGGTCGATGTCCTACCCCAGCTTCAGGCATCGCTCGACACGGCGTATACGGTGGAGCGAGAGCTTGGCGGCGGTGGAATGTCGCGCGTGTTCCTCGCCCGCGAGGTGGGACTGGGCAGACGCGTTGTCATCAAGGTGCTGACGCCGGAGCTGGCTGCTGGCATCAACGCGGAACGGTTCGACCGCGAGATCAAGCTCGCCGCAACGTTGCAGCAGGCGAACATCGTCCCACTGCTCGCGACCGGCCGCGCTGCGGGATACCCCTACTATACGATGCCGTTCGTCGAGGGACGCTCGCTGCGCGACCGCCTCGCGCGCGAAGGCGTTCTGCCAGTTGGGGAAGGTGTGAATCTTCTGCGCGATGTCGCTCGCGCTCTCGCGTACGCGCATGCGCAGGGAGTGGTGCATCGTGACATCAAACCCGGGAACGTGCTTTTGTCGGGTCGGACTGCAGTCGTCACGGACTTTGGAATCGCCAAGGCGATTGCCTCCGCGCAGCGAGCCGGTTCGCCCGAGGGCGGCGGCGTGCCCGTCCAGAGTAGCATCAGCGACGAACGGCTTGCCCAGAGGAGCGTCAGCGACGAAGGCCAGAACTCGTCGTCCGACGCCCTAACGAACGCGGGATCCGGAGTCGGCACTCCGCCGTACATGGCGCCGGAGCAGGCAGGAGGTTCCCCGACCGTGGATCATCGTGCCGACATCTACGCCTTCGGGTGCCTTGCGTACGAGGTGTTCACAGGCAAGCCGCCGTTTCAAGGCGAAGCGGCACATCTGATCATCGCTGCCCATCTTCACGACACGCCGCGCCGGGTGACCGAAGGGCGGGGCGACGTACCACTGGCGATCGACGCATTGATCGCGCGGTGTCTGGAGAAGGATCCTCGGCACCGACCACAAAGCGCGACGGAGCTACTCGAGACGCTCGATGCGGTATCCGGTGGGCCTCCCGAGCCTGTTCGTCGACGCTCGCCAGTCACCGCGATTCGCGGCGCGGTGGTGGCAGTTGCGATGGCCGTCGCCGGCGTGGCATACATCGCGTACCCCGGTGCGCACGCGCCTGCAACTCACGCGGCGGAGCCGCTGACGCTTGCGGCCATCCCGTTCAAGAACGTTTCGCGCGACTCGGCGCTCGCATACCGCGCTGGAGGCATCAGCGACGAGATCCTGACGGCGATGGGCAAAGTGCCGGGGATTCGGATCGTCAGCAGAAATGCGGCTGGCCGGTACAGGGACCATGACATCGACGAGCGCGCCGTCCTGCGAGAGCTGGGTGCCGAATTTCTGATGACCGGTACGTACGAGGAGCGCGGAGCGCGGATCATCGTCTCGGCGCGACTCGGTGACTCGCTGACCCGCGCCGGGCTCTGGGCTGGTTCATTCGAAAGTGCGCCGGAGGATTTTCGTTCGATTCCCGATCGCTTGGCGCGCGTCCTGGCCAGCGCGTTGCACGCGCGGTATCCCGATCGTGTTGGCGAGACGAAACGCGGAGCGCCGAGCGCCCGGACGACGAACCCCGAGGCGTACGAGGCCTACCTGGAAGGCCAGGCGCTCCTGAGGCGTCGAGGATCCGGAGTGAAGGAGAGTGTGAAGAGCTTCGAGGCCGCCGTTCGGCTCGACTCCAACTTCGCCCAGGCGCACGCCGCGCTCGCGAAGGCTCTCACGTTCTTCCCGTGGTTCTACGGAGTCCCGCAGAGCGAGGTGCGGGACACCATTATCCACGCGGCGCAGCGGGCGCTCGCTCTCGACTCCGCACTGGCGGACGCCTACGCTGCAATCGCCCTGGTCTACGCGACCAGTGGGGAGTGGGATAAGGCGGTGACGGAATTCGGGCGTGCACTGGCGGCGGAGCCGGACAACTTCGACGTGCACCTCGACTACGGGCGGATCCTGACGTTTCGCGGTGACCTTCCCGAGGCGCTCCACCAGCTCAAACAGGCGAGGAGACTCGAGCCGGTGTCCGCGCTGGTGTCGGCGTGGACCTCGTACGTGTATTTCCTGAACGGCGAATTGGATTCGGCGCTCAAGGAAAGCGCGCGGGCGGCTCGACTCGATTCCACGTTGAGCGCGACGACGAATCTCGGAGCCCTGGTGAGTCTCGGGACGGGACGCACCGACGAGGCGCGGCGGCTGATCGCGGCGCAGGTGCGGACGAACCCCGTCGCGACGGCCCCGTACGGATATGCGAAGCTGGGAGACACGGCGACCGCTATGCAGATCGTTAGGCAGGCGGAGTCGACTCTTCCGCGACCCTGGTCGACGGATGTGCAGCGGGCCAGTGTCATGCTCGCGATCGGCGACAGCGCCGCGGCGCTCAGTGCCCTCGAACGCTCGGCGAGCAGGACCGGCTCGATGTGGACGCAGCTCATGTCGGTGCGAGATCCCGCGTATGATCTGGTGCGGCAGAGCCCGCGCTTCGCGGCTCTGGTGCGTAAGGCGGGTCTGGATGTAACGCGGGTGGCGGCACCGCGACGTTAATGGACCTGAGAGGGCCAGCCCCACAGACAAAAAGGGGAACGGATGCGACGGAAACAGCGGATCACTCGGATCGCTCCTCGGCCCTGAGACCTCCGCTCGCAACGAGCCGGGTTTTGTGAATGAAAAGACCTCGGGACGCACGAGCTTCCCGAGGTCTTTGAACAAAGGGAGATGAGAGACCGGACTTGCCGTCGGAGGCGTCATTGCCCGCGGAGCAAATCCGCGAACATCAGCGTCATCGGTTTCAAATCCGCGTTAGGTCTTGCCGCTACCCGTCTTTCCTCTTTGACGCTTGAGTGGCGACGACCCTGACCGGCCGGTGCCTCACCGCGTTCGACCTCGGGATGAACCGCGCACTGGTGGTGCAGCGATTGGACCGTGCATTGTAGCCGTCTCCATCACGCGGCCAGGACATGAACGAGATCGCGTCACTGTTTCGCCGGCTGTCGGTCGGCGTGTACGTCATCGGCGTCGCGGATGGCGAACGGCGTGGCGCGTTCACCGCGGCCTGGGTCACTCAAGTCTCGTTCGACCCACTGCTGCTGGCGTTGAGCGTCAATCCGCAGAACGCGTCCTACGCCATCCTGCGCGCGGGTGGCGCCTTCACGGTCAACGTGCTCGAGCGCGGGCAGCTGGAGCTCGCGCGACGATTCGGCACATCCTCGTCGCGCGAGCAGGACAAGCTCGCGGGTGTCCCCTGGCATCCGGGAAGGAATGGAGCGCCGGTGCTGGACGATGCCCTGGCGTACTTCGAGTGCGAAGTGCGGGACAGCTACGCGGCCGGCGACCATGAGATGGTCGTCGGCCGCGTCGTCGGAGGCCGCGTCCTCAATCCTGACGCCGCGCCAATGCTGTATGCGGAGACCGGAGACATGGACGGCAGTAGTGCGCTGTTCACCGTAGAGCGCCCGCCGTCGGACCCGTCGGCTTGAGTCGCGGTTACGGCACCTTCTCGTTCGCAGTCGGAAACGGCGACGCCGGATACGGTCCTATTGCTTCGATCGTGTACCCGCTCGCCCAGAAGTCAGGCGGGTGCTGGCTATCAGCCACCTTGTTCTTCACCGGCTTGAGCCCGCGCTTGAGATACGCAGCGATGTCGCGCAGTTGCTCGTCGGTCATGTGACGCCACGCCGGCCAGGGCATGGGCGGAGCGAGGTACCGTGGCTGCGCGGGATGATTTCCCTTGCCAGGTGTCGTCGACGTGATCTCGACATCCGGGGTCGCACTCGGGCTCAGGCCGAAGCGGAGAGCGTTGAAGATCTGGCGCTCGGTGAAACGGCCAAGTCCGGTCTCGGCATCCGGCGTCAGGTTCCGAGCACGCGTAGTTAATGGCCCAACCTGAAACGTATCCGCCTCGGTCCGAGCGCCACTTAGCCACTTTTCCGATGCGGGGTTGTCGATGCCACCGTGGCAATCCCCACAACCGTGGTGGATAACGAGCGCTCGGCCCCGCTGCACCTGGGTCTCGCCGGCGGCGGTGGCGATCTCGTTCGCGGTTGGGAACGCCGGCGCCGGGTGCGGTCCGATCTTCTTCGCATAGTAGCTAGCCCAGAAGTCCGGTGGCCCTTCGCTATCAGGGACACGGTTTTTCACGGGCTTTACGGCGTGCTTCAGGTATGCGGCGATGTCCCACAGGTCGCGATCGGCCATGTGGCGCCAATCCTGCCAGGGCATTGGAGGCGCAAGGTACTTCGGGCGCGACGGAAAGTTGCCCTTGCCCGGCGTGCTGGACGTGATCTCCACGTCCGGCGTCTCGCCGGGGCGCAGGCCGTAGCGCAGCGCGTTGAAGATCTGTCGTTCGCTGAATCGGCCGATCCCCGTCTCGTTGTCGGGGGTGAGGTTGCGCGGGCGGGTCTTGAACCCTTCGATCGTGACCTCGTCTGCTGGCGTTCGCATGCCCGCCAGATATCCAGCGGCGGCCGGATCGAAGGTGCCGCCGCTATGACAGGCGCTGCATGCGTGCGTTATGACAAGCGCGCGGCCGCGCTCGACATCGGGCTCTTCCTGCGCCGGACCATGCCCGGCGACGACAAGCAGGAACGCGAGACTGGCAAGATGTCGATAGCCGTCGCTCCATGATCGCATCACGTCGACCTCCTGATGACGCGCGTCACCTGATCTCGAGAACGCCCATCATTCCATGATCCTCGTGATCCAGAATGTGGCAGTGGAACATCCATTTGCCGGGATGGTCGTCGTACCGCACGATGAACCGCACCGTCTCGTGCTTGGGCACGTTCACCGTGTCTTTCCATCGACGAACGCGCTCGGGCACGCCGTTGCGCTCGATCACCTGGAACTGAAATCCGTGCAGGTGGAACGGATGATCCATGCCGACGAGGTTCTCGACCTGCCAGATCTCCGTCGCCCCGAGCCGAGCCGTGATATCGACACGGCTCATGTCCAGCATCTTGCCGTTGATCATGTGCTGGCTGAGCGACACGACCCGCGTGACCGTCACGTGCGTTGTGTCGAGCGCCGGAACAACCCGTAACACGTTAGGCATCGCGACGAACGGCACCGGCGGGTCGGGCGAGTACCGCACAGCCATCAGGTCGCGAGGGCGATTCCAGTCTTTGGGTCGCGTCTGCGGGATGTAGCGATCGTAGGGCAGCGACTGGAGCATGGTTCGGCTCCCCGGCGCTCCGATTCCGCGCACGAGGAGCTCGGCGCGCTCACCGCTGGCGAGCGTAATCTCGGTGAGCTCGACGGGACGCTCGAACAGGCCACCGTCGCTGCCCACGTGAAGGAACGTATGCCCGGCGAGCGACAGCCGATACACGCGAGCGGCGGAGGCGTTGATCACGCGCCAGCGCTGCACCTCGCCGCTGCGGATGGTCAGCGCCGGCATCACCTGGCCGTTGACGAACGTGACGTCGCCTTCGCGTCCGTTCTCCGCGTCCGCCCCGCCCTGTGGTGTGGACTCGTCAGGCACGTCGATCGATCCATTGCCGAGGAGGCGGTTGTCGGACAGGATCAGCAGCTTCTCGCTCAGTGATGCGGGAAGTGGATCGTCAGGTGCCTTGATGACGATCGCGCCGTACAGGCCCTTCGCCACCTGGTAGCCGGCTTGATGATGGGGATGCGGGTGATACCAGTACGTTCCGGCCGAGCCGGGGAGAATCGTGAACACGTAGTCGTGCTGCTCACCGGGCGCGACCGGGACGAAGGGACTTCCATCCGACTCGGCGGGAATGTGCAGGCCGTGCCAGTGCACCGTGGTTGGCACCGGGAGGTCGTTCCGGAAATGCACGATCACCCGGTCGCCTTCGCGTACGATCATCGTCGGCCCGGGTACCCGACCGTTGTAGACATACACATCGGTCAATGATCCCGGCACCAGCGCGAGCCGTCCGGGCGCTGCGGTGAGGCGGAACTCCGCGGTGCGAGGATCCGGGGAGAGGTCCGTCAGTGTGCTCGGGCTCGCGAGAGGGCTCCCCCCGACGCTGCGCGTGGGCGTATTACTTTGAGCCGCGACCACATGAGCGCCTAACGCCAAGGCCAATGTGATGCCGGGCGCGATGCGGGCGATGCCAGGCGTTCTCCACACAGGAGCCACGGCGGCCGAACGAGAACGGAGTACCGACGACGTCCTCGTCGTCTGATCGCGTAATCAACCTGCTACGGCCTCCGAAAAAGCGCCAGAGGGCGGCGCTTGCGCACCGCCCTCGCCATCGCGTTAGGGAATCACGGCCAGCTACCAGCCGCGGTTCGGTCAGTCGATCGCGATTCTCAGAATCTCTCCGCTCCCCGGCGGCAGGTTGTAGCCTTTGTTCGACACGTACAGCGCGCCGTCAGGGCCAAAGCGCATGGAGGTCGGGAACGTTAGGCTGGTCGCGATGACCGTGCGCGACCCATCCCGGCCGACGCGCACGATCTGACCCGTCCCCTGCGCGAACGGCGCCGGCACACACGGCAGCTGCGGCAGGCACGCGAACGTCTCCAGCACGTAGAGATTGTCGTGCTTGTCCGTTTCGATGCCGAGGATCGGGGTGAATCCCGTCGCGTATTCCGTAAACGAGCCATTCCGTTTCAACTCGAGGACTCTGGCGGACCCGGGCACGGACGGAAACGGCGTCAGGTTCCCGACGAAGAACCGTCCATTTCCCGCCGCGATTGCCGTCGGCACGATGTGGCCCTGTGTGGCCGAGATGTCGACGACACGCTCGACACGGCCTGTGTCTGGCTGCACCGTGACAACCTGACCGCCGTTCGCATCCACGGCGTAGAGCACGCCGCCGCGGGCCACCATGCTGTACCAGTCGCCGTCCGGCTCGAAGTCTTCGAGCGAGGGGTTGGCGACCGGGTTCTCCTGAACGAACGTCGTGAGGTCCGCGACCATGGTGAAGCCGGCGTTCTCGATGCGGGCCACGCCCGCCCGTACATCAGGCACGCCGTGGCCGCATCCTGCGTCGAGCAGCGCATACAGCTTCGGACCGACGAACGCCACGTCCATGACACCGAGCACGCCGCCGTGTTGATCGATGGAGGAGGGGAGGCCTGCGACGACCGACACACGACCGCGACACATCATGCACGCGACATTAGCCTTCGTCAACGAGCCTAACGAAATCGCAGGCGCCCGGACCCGCGGCGCCTGCGATTGGTAAGGCCGTCAGACCGCGAACGGTCAGGGAACCACGCGCTGCGGTCCCAGCGTGTACTTCGTCATCCAGTCGTACTCGCGCTGCATCTTGTCGAGCTGATGGTAGTACTCGGCGAGGCCGTGTCCTTCGCGCGGATAGAACACCAGCTCCACGGTCTTGCCACGATCCTTGAGGGCCCGGAAGTACTCCATCGACTGACCCACCGGCACGCGCTGATCGTTGCCACCGTGCTGAATGAGGAGTGGCGTCGTCACGTTGTCGACGAACGTGATCGCCGAGCGCGCGCGATAGAAGTCCAGCGTCTTCTGCGTTGGGACGCCGCTGAAGAACGTGCCAATGTAGCCCGGAATGTCCGTCGTCCCGTACATGCTCTGCAGGTCCGACAGGCCCGCGCCCATGCGCGCCGACTTGAACCGGCTCGTCTGGCTCACGACCCACGCCGTCATGTAGCCGCCGTAGCTCCAGCCCTCGAACGCCATCTTCGACGAGTCGGCGATGCCGCGTTTGATCACGTCATCGACGCCGGTCATGATGTCACGGTAGTCGCCGCCGCCCCAATCCATGATGTTCGCTTTCGTGAACTTCTCGCCGTAGTTCGTCGACCCGCGCGGGTTGGGGTACAGCACCGCCCAGCCCTGTCCCGCCCACACCTGCCCCGGCGATCCCCAGTTCGCCTTGAAGGCGGTGTTCGTGGCGCCGGTCGGGCCGCCGTGCGCCTCGACGAGCAGCGGGTACTTGCGTCCGGCCTGATACCCGACGGGCTTGAGTAGGATGCCTTCCACCGGGGTGCCGTCCGTGCTCTTCCAGGTGATCACTTCCGTCTCACCTAACGCGATGCTGCTGAGCTGCGGGTTGAGGTCGGTGAGCTTCTTCGGCGACGCGAACGTCAGGTCGCTCACGTACACCTCCGCCGGCGCGTTCGGCGAGCCTAACGCATAGGCCGCGAGCCGCCCGTCCTTCGACAGTGACGGCTGGCCAATCAGGAGCTTGTCGATGATGCGAGTCAGCTTGCCTGCCGCGACGTCGTAGGCGTACACCGCCGACCACGCGCGCTCGCCCGTCGTGAACAGCACGCGCGAGCCATCCGGCGTCCAGCGCGGATTGCCGGCCGAGACGTCCACCTTCGAGTCGTAGGTGTCCTTCACCTTGCCCGACGCGACGTCGTAGAGCACGAGATGGTCGTTGCCGATCTCGCGGTCCATGATGCTGTCGGCGCGAGCGGTGTGGCTCTGTGGCAGCACGTTGAACGCGATCGTCTTGCCATCGGGCGACCACGCCGGCGGCGAGGCCGCATCCGACTTCGGGGTGATTTTCTTCATCGACTTGTCGGCGATGGTGACGACGTAGATGTCCGAGCG
This sequence comes from Gemmatimonadaceae bacterium, assembly GCA_036509075.1. Taxonomy (GTDB): domain Bacteria; phylum Gemmatimonadota; class Gemmatimonadetes; order Gemmatimonadales; family Gemmatimonadaceae; genus JAJKIV01. The sequence continues at coordinate 4,917 of DATCGG010000236.1, read as the reverse complement.
CGTCTCGCGGAGCATCGTCGTCGGCTGGGCCTGGAACGCGAGCCGCGTTCCATCCGGCGACCAGCTCGGCGCACCGCTCACCGTGAGGTTGCCGTGCGCGACTTCGGTGGCGCGCTTGGTGGCGACGTCGATTACCCACGCGTGCGACAGCCGGAAATTGTCCTCGAACACCTGCGGATCATCTTTCCGAGTGGTCTTCGCCTCGTCAGTCTTGGGCAGCGTGTCCACCGCGAGGAACGCGATGCGCGAGCCATCCTTCGACCACTCGAAGCCCGTCACGTTCTCCTTGGACGTCGTGAGCTGATACGCTTCGCCGCCGTCCATCGGCAGCACCCAGATCTGCGTCTTGACGTCGGTCCCGGGCCCGCGGGAGGAGAGGAACGCGAGCGAGCGTCCGTCGGGCGCCCATTGCGGGGCGTTCTCGCCCTTTTCACCGAAGGTCATCTGCCGTGGCGTGCCGCCGGCCGCGGGAACCATCCAGATGTGCGCCCGCATCTCGTGCTTGTCGCCTTTCGCGGTGTCCGGCTTGGTGGAATCGGTGGCCGGCTTTGCACTGGGATGCTCCCAGCCGCTCACGGCGTACGCGATCTTGGAGCCGTCGGGCGATAGGGCAACGCCGCCGACGTTCTTCAGCTCCATGATGTCCATGAACGACATGGGGCGCTTGTTCTGCGCACCCGCGGTGGCTGTCGCGGTGAATAGTGCCGCGACATATGCGATTCGGCGCGGCAAGGGGTAAATCATGTGGGGCTCCGTTGGAGGGTCGTGCGAATTTTGCAATCGTGCACCCGCCTTCGCCATTGCGTAACGGTCCTTTCTGACGGCAGGCTCATCGTCATGAGCCAGGCGGGAACCATTGATCTCGAGCTCCGTCTCGTAGGCACACCTTGCCGATCGACGCGAGCTCGCGGCGGGCCTAACGCTTCTGCATCTCCCGCCGGCCGTTGGGTGGGCCGACGACGACTTCGCGACACGTTCACGCGCGCGATCTCGACCGGGGGGTGGTGCAACTGCACGATCGCCTTCAGAATCATCTCCAATACGCTGGAATCGAGGATCAAGGGGTCAGAGCCTTTGAACCCTTGGATCAAGGGCTCTGACCCCTTGATCCCGCTCGGTATTGAGGTGATGCCATGTCGACCAGCGACGCCGAGAAGATCTACCAGGCGTGGGCAACCCGACCCAAGAAGGAAACGGTGAGCGCGGCCGGGCGCGCAGCCGGGGAATTCGACAAGCTGATTCGCTCAGGCGGCGGCTTCAGCGACGTGGCGCAAAAGCTTCTCGCGATCAAGATGAAGAAAGGATCGCTCGCCGCCGCCGAGCAATCCTGGAAGCTGCTCGAGAAGTTCAAGCGCCGGCAAGGAGAAGTCGTCGCGGTCGAGGTGCTCAACAGCTGGAAGAAGAACGACGAGATGCGGGGGATGCTGGCGCAGTTTCCCGCCTCCCAGTTCCCGGACCTCAGCGACGAAGCACACGCTGTCGGCGAGAAGCTCGACTTCCGCAACCTGACCTTTCCGAAGACAGGAAAGCGCATCCACATCCTCAGGGTGCTCGGCAAGGGCGGCGTTGGCGGGGTGGTCATGCTCGGCGAGGACCAGAATGGCGTGAAGTACGCCGTGAAACACCTCCCGACCGCGAGCCACAAGGACGCGGGCTTCGGCTATAGCCCAAACACGGCACACGTGAACCGCACGCAAGCGCATCTGATGCAATACTTCGAGGCGTCCGTCACCACGACGTGCCTCGACATGATCCGCGTGGGCTCCGACCAGCTGCTTCTGCTGCAGCTCGGTGAGGGCACGGTGAATTACACGACGTTACGCATGTCGGACGTTATTGCCGTGTTCCAGGACCTCGACAAGTGCTACAACTACAGCAAGAACTACATGAACGTCGATGTGACGCAGGACGTGAGCGTGCTGCACCTGGACATCCATGGCGAGAACCTCATGCGGTTCAACGGCTGTCTCCGCATGATCGACTTCGGCATGGCCCTCATCCACAACCCGGCGCAGGGTGAAGCGTGGCGCGACGGGACACCTACGCCGTACGACAAGCAGAACCCGCTGCTCTACATACAGAACGACTCGGTCTTCGAGGACAAGCAGCGCTACGAGGATCAGACGAAAGGCAAATGGCCGAAGTTCATCGCCAACTGGCAACAGGCCTATCACGTCCGGCCGGATGTCATCGTGTGCGCGAGTTGCAAGCGCCAGTATCCAAGCGGTCTCAAGATGACCGAGTGTATGCGCTGCGGTTCGAAGAAGCTCGAGACAGCCAAACTTCGCCAAGCCGACATGAAGGCGCTGGCGAATCTCAAAGGCGTCTCGCCCGCGGCCATCGGCGACACGCCGTACGCCGGTCGTGTGGTCGCGTCGGTTAGCACCCAACAATATGGGTGCGTGGTCCTCACCGCCGTACTGATCAAAGAGATCTGGGCGGCTACCGAAGGAACGAAGGGCAACTTGGGGATGGGTGCGGTCGCAGCCAAGGCGATCCTCAACGAGGACGCCTACACGCTCGCACGAAACGGGATGGACAAATTCAAAGTGGCGGCACCGGACGCGGGCGGCGTCGTCCAGATGCTGCTTCTGTGGTACGACGAGATGATGATTCGCCTGTTTGACGGAGAGAAGTTCTCGGCGGCCGATGCCGTTCGCTTCTTCGGCGGTGGTTCCGCGAAGGCGTCACGCGAGCGACGGCACTCCGTCGCGTTCTGATAGCTCCCCTCATCCCATGCGCCACAGTCCTGCAGTTCTCGCCACTGTCGTTCTGGCCGTGTCCACCACCGCCAGTGCGCAGCAGATCATCGGCGTCCGCGAGGCCCGCGCGCTGCGCGCCGACAGCGTCTTCCAGCGGTTCGACCGCACCGATTCGCCCGGCTGCTCGCTCGGCGTCTACCAGGACGGAAAGATCCTTTACGCGCGTGGCTACGGGATGGCGAGTCTCGAGCACGGCGTGGCACTCTCGCCACGATCGGTTCTCGACGTCGGGTCGATCTCGAAGCAGTTCACCGCGATGAGCATCCTCATGCTCCAGAGGGAGGGCAAGCTCTCGCTCGACGACCCGATACGGAAATACATCCCCGAGATGCCGCCGTACGCGGACAGGATCACGCTCCGCCGTGCGCTCAGTCAGACGAGCGGCCTGCGCGACCTCTACGTCATGATGGGACAGACGGGCCGGACGTTCGCCGGCGACACCATCGACGCCCTCCGCGTCATCACGCACTCGGCGGAGCCGAACTACGAGCCCGGCGCGCGATACCTCTACACCAACTCCGGCTGGATCCTCGCCGCGCAGATCGTCTACCGCCTAACGGGGAAGACCCTCGCCCAGTTCGCCGAGGAGCGCATCTTCGGCCCGTTAGGCATGCATGACACGCGATACCTCGCCGACGTGGCGACCATCATCCCGAACGGCGCGGAAGGATACGCGCCGCGGCCGGGCGGTGGCTTCCGGGTCGCAAGCTCGACGTACGACGGCGCGATCATGGGAGCGGGTGCGGTCCACACGTCAGTCGAGGACTTCGGCGTGTGGCTCAACAACTACGACGTAGCGACCGTCGGCAGCCGCGACATCATCGAGACGATGACGACGCCGACGAAGCTGAACGACGGAGGGCCGGCGACCTCGGGACCGAACATGGCGTACGCGGTCGGCCTCACGGTCGGCACGCTGCGCGGCCTGCGCGTCGTCGCGCACGGCGGGAGCTGGGCGGGCTACCGCGGGCACTTTCTCCGCTTCCCCGACCAGCACTTCGCCGTCGCGACGTTCTGCAACCTAACGACATCCGGCCCGGATTCGCTCGCGCGCAAGGTGGCGGGGATCTACCTCGGCGATCGGATGCAGCCGGACAGCGATGCGGCATGGATCGCGGCTTTGGACGGCGCGCCGCCGGCCAATCTGCCAGCCTCCGGTTTCCGCGCGCTTGCGGGGGTGTGGCGCAACGTCGAGCGCGGCGAGGTGCGGCGCACCCGACTGGTCGGTGATACGCTGTTCGTGATCGGTGCCGAGCGCACGCGGATGGTGCCGCTTGGCGAAGGCCGCTTCCGTGCCGGCCCCGGTACGGAGGTGCGTTTCGACAACCCGGAGGCCCCGTCGCGCATGGTCGTCCGTACGACGGTGGAACCGGTCACGTACACGCGCGCCGACAGCGTCGCGCTCACGCCGGCGCAGCTCGCCGAGTACGCGGGCGATTACCGGAGTGACGAGGTGGAGACGACGCACACCTGGAAGGTGGAGAAGGGGCAGCTAGTCGTGTACGCGAACGACCGGCGACTGGGCGTGCTCGAGCCCTCATACAAGGATGGGTTCACTCGCGGCACGACCGTGGTCGACGTGCAGCGCGACGCGAAGGGACGCGTCACCGGGTACGTGGTGGAGGCGGGGCGCGTTAGGCATCTACGGTTCACGCGAGTACGTTCAGCAGCCCCGTAGACCTGACGGTCGAACTGGCGCCCCACGAACTTCTACCTAACGTCTCGGAAGAGCAGGACCCGAGGCCGCTACAATAGAGCCCGACCTCCAGGCGCCAGGACGCGAGTAGTCACTGGTCGTCTCTGGACTGTCCCTGAAGCTCCTTCAGGTACTTACAGGAGGTCTCAATGACGACAACGGCGGCGAGGAATCCGTAGAACATCCACCACCGGTAGGAGCCGAACCACATGGCAGCGCCAATGACGGCGAAGAGATCAGCAATGAGGACGATCTTTCTCACTAGGGCCTCGGTTCGATCGGTCGCCAGCCCGTCACGTATTGGCGCGGGACGATCGCACATCGCTCGCCCAGGCGCCAGAGTGCGGTAGCTCCACACGTCACTCCGCCGGGGCGCCCTCCAACTACCGGGTCGCAGCCTCGCCTGAATCGCGTTTCGGTGATCGGAGGCCATTGACACCGGAGTCGGGTCTGCCATAG
>DATCGG010000235.1:0-24433 GCA_036509075.1 Gemmatimonadaceae bacterium | reverse complement strand
TCGCGGTTCGTATCGAGGATCTCGAACGCGCTCCGCACGAGGCGCTCGATCCGCTCGGACGGCGTCTTTGCCGCCTCGGCGCTCGCGAACGATGCCTGTACGTCATGCATGCTCTCTTCGAACAGGGCGTGAAGCAGGGCTGCCTTGGACGGAAAGTAGTTGTACAGCAATCCGACCGAGATGCCCGCCGACTCGGCGATCATGCGAATGGACGTGCCGGCGTAGCCGTGCGCCGCGAACAATCGGAGCGCCGCCCTCAGAATCCGGCGCGTGCTCGCCTCACGCATCTCCCTGTTGAGCCGTTCCGATCGCGCCATGCCGCCTTGACGGTGCAATTGATTGAACGTACGTTCATTCTATAACGCACACAAGGTGGACGCGTGCCTGCAGCGATAGAGTCCCGGACGTCTCCCGTAGAGCCGAGCCTCACGACACCGGCGTGGGTGGATCGTGAGGCGTTCCCATTCCGCAGTCGTTTCCTGGAGATCGCTCACGGACGCCGCGTCCACTACGTCGATCAAGGCGAGGGCGAGGTACTCCTCTTCGTCCACGGAACGCCCACCTGGTCGTTCGAGTGGCGTCATTGCATCCGCACGCTTTCGCGCACGCACCGCTGCATCGCGATGGACAACCTCGGGTTCGGGTTGTCGGATCGGCCGCGCGACTTCGACTACCGGCCCGAGTCGCACGCCGCGGTGCTGCGGGCCTTCGTGGAGCGACTGAAGCTGCGCGACGTCACGCTCGTGGTGCACGACTTCGGTGGTCCGATCGGGCTGCCACTCGCGTTAGGTGGCGCGAGCGTCGTCCGGCGGCTCGTGCTGTTGAACACGTGGATGTGGAGCTTCCGCGATGACGCGGAGATGATGCGCAAGGGCCGCATGGCCAGCGGCACGATTGGTCGCCTGCTCTATCGTTATGCAAACTTCTCGCTGCGCGTGCTCACGCCGTACGCCTATGGCGATCGGGCGAAGCTCACGCCGCGGATTCATCAGCAGTACCTCGCGCCGTTCCGCGACCGCGAGTCGCGTGAGCGGGTCCTGTGGCCGCTCGCGCGGGCCATTCTCGGGGCGGGCCGCTACTACGACTCGCTGTGGCTCATGCGCGACCGGCTGAAGGGCATGCCCACGCTCATCGTCTGGGGGATGAAGGATCCGGCGTTTCAGCCGCGGCTCCTCGAGCGCTGGAGAGCGACGCTGCCGCAGGCAACGGTGATGAGGTTGCCCGTTGGCCATTGGCCGCAGGAGGAGTCGCCGGACGAGGTCGCGCAGGCCATGCAGGATTTCCTCGCGTCGAGTGGGTCGATACCGGTGGCGAACGGCAAGACCTAACGCGGATCTCAGCAGCCTGCGTCCGAGGTCTTCTTATTCTCAACCCCTCGTTGCGAGCGGAGACTTCAACGCCCAGGAGAGATCCCAAGGATCCGAGTAATCCGCTGCATCCGAACCCTCCTTTCGTCTGTGGGGCCGGCCCTCTCCGCTGGCGGGTCCGGCATCTACGACGAAGGGTTGTTCGGAAGCTTCGGATGCCACTGATCAGCCGGATCGCTTCCTGAACGGTCTCACGTGGTAGCGCAACGAGCCGGGATATTGTAGGAGCTGCTAGTCCGCGCGCGGTGGATGCCGTCGCACCGCATCCGTCGCGCGCGCCAGCCTCTCGAGGTACCCCGCGACAGACTCGTGCTCGGGGCGCATCGGGAGGGCGAAGTGTGGGTCGTCCGGCTCGGCCGTGCGGCCACGCGGACCCTCGTCCATCATGAGATCCCCGCCATGGGCCTCGACAGCCGACTCGAATCGATCGACCGCCTCTAAAATCTCGAGCAGCTCCTGCGGACGCTCCGATCCGGTCAGGCGAATCCCGAGCGTCGTGAGTCGATCAGCGTAGTCACGTGACACTCTCTGGACGTCGTCACGCTCGCGCGGTTCGTTCGGTCCCGTCATGGCAGCTCTCCTTGGCGCAGTGATCCTGGCGAAGCATACGATCTGATCCTTCTCCGCAGGAGTAGCGCCGGCAGCCTAGGCATTGGGACGATCGTTCGCCAATTTCCCGCGGCCCAAGCCGTGGGGGATCGGGTGTCGGAGCGGATCATCGTCATCGGTGCCGGGATCAACGGGCTCGTCGCAGCCAACTATCTGCGCCGCGCCGGGTTCGAGGTGACGATGATCGAACGCTCGGAACGGGTCGGCGGCGCGTGCGTCTCCGAGGTCGCCACCGTGAACGGACAGGCGCAGCGTTATGCGCTCGGCGCGTCGGTTCTGGGGCTCATGCAGGAGTTCGTCTTCCGAGAGACGGGCCTTGCCAGTCGGCTCGAGACCTTCGTTCCCAACCACGCGAAGCGCGTCTACTTCCCGGACGCATCGGCCTCGGCGTGGATCCATCGGGACCCCGCCGAGCTCGAGCGCGAGCTGGCAAACACCTGGGGTGAGCGTGGCGACGTCGCCGGCTTTCGCGCCGATGAGGCGCGTGTCGTCGCCTACTTGCAGGATGGTTATCGCCGCGCCGTGCCGCCCTCCCTGACCGATGCCGAGTTGGCGTTAGGCAGCGACCTGGTGCGCCTCTGGATTTCCGGAAGCGCTGCCGATCTGCTCGATCACTATTTCACGGCCGAGCACACGAAGATCTACATGGGGATGACGGTGACGGAGAGCGGTCCCGTCTCGCTCCGCGAGCCGTACTCGGCATTCACGGTGCCGCTCATGGATTCCGGCTCGATCTTCGACGGCTACTACGGCTTCGTGCGCGATGGGCTCTGGCGGGTGACCGAGGAGCTCGGGCAGCTGAATCGCGAGCTCGGCGTGGAGACGTGTCTCGGTAGCCGAGTGTCGGGGATCGACTTGGGGCGCGGGGAGCTCGAATACGATCGGGCCGGATCGAAGGCGATAGCGGCGTTCGATCACCTCGTCCTGGCGACGGACCCGCTCACCGCTGCTCGCCTCGTGGGCGTGGACCAGATGGTGCGCGAGGTCGAGCAGAAGAGGTTTCTCGGAACGAGCGGCAAGCTCACGCTCTTCTTTCGCGAGCCGGTGCGGTGGCGCGACGACCCGGCCCCAGGCGGCGCCGCGGACACGGCCTTCCGGTTCATCTTCGCCGTCGATTCGCTCGCGGATTTCGAGTCGGCGACGCTGCGCGTGCTGGGCGGCGACGTCGACTACGAGCCGGGGTACATCCAGATCTACTGTGAAGGGGCGGCGATGCGGCAGCTGGGTCACATGGACCCCTTCGATCGCTTGACGCTGTTCTTCAAGAACATGGCTTTCAATCGGCCGGGCGATGCGCTCGCGGACGTGGAGGCGGCGGTGAAGGCGCAGATTCTCTCTCGCATTGCGAACCCGGAGGACTGCGTCTGGAGTCGGCTGCTCTCGCCCCGCGACCTCCAGCAGCTCTTCCTCTTCCCTGCCGGCAACCTGGACCACACGATGCTGGTCGGCGGGCAAACGTTCCACGACCGCCAGTTTTCCGGCGATCCGGAGCGCCGGTTCTATGCGTTCGGCGAGCTGCCTAACGTCTCATATTGCGGCGCCGGGGCGTATCCGTGCGGTTCCATCGCCGGGACACCGGGGTACATGTGTGCGCAGCAGTTGATTCGACAGCTGTCGGACAGGATCGATAGCATCAGCCGGTAATGGATGCAGCGATCGCTCCCCGCATCGACACCTCCGCTCCCAACGAGCCAATTTGTTTAACCACGGACATTCTCGGCTGTCGCCTCCCCTCGAAGACAGGTAGCCATGGGACGCTCGTATTCCGCATTCCTTCTGTGCCTGAGCTGCAGCCTAACGCCGCTCGCGACGGGCACCGCCCAGACTGCCCGACTCGACAGCCTGGATGCGTTCGTCAAGGCACAGATGGCGCAGCGCCACATCCGCGGCCTCTCGCTCGCGATCATCACGGATGGCAAGATCTCGGTCGCGCGCGCCTACGGCGTCGTGGATGACTCATCGAAGGCGCCGGTGACCACATCGACCCTGTTCCAGGCGGGCTCGATCAGCAAGCCCGTGTCGGCGTTAGGTGCCCTCCATCTGGTCGAGGCGGGCACCCTGTCACTCGACGCCGACGTGAACACCAAGCTCACGAGCTGGAAGGTCCCCGACAACCAGTTCACCGCCACCGAGAAGGTCACGCTGCGCCGATTGCTGTCCCACAATGCCGGGCTGACGGTGCACGGGTTCCCCGGCTACGACGTCTCGGCGCGTGTGCCAACCGTCGTACAGGTCCTCGACGGCACGCCGCCCACCAACACGGCGCCCATCAGGGTCGACACGACGCCGGGCGCGATCTGGCGCTACTCGGGCGGCGGCTTCACGGTGATGCAGCAGATGGTCATCGACGTGACCGGGCAGCCGTTCGCGCAGTTTCTGCAGAAGACGGTGCTCGGGCCGATCGGCATGACGAGCAGCTCGTTCGAGCAGCCGCTGCCTAACCATCTCGCGGCGCGCACAGCGGCAGGCTACTACGCCGACGGCTCGCCCGTCCGTGGCCGGTGGCACGTTTACCCCGAGATCGCCGCGGCCGGGCTGTGGACCACACCCACCGATCTGGCGAAATGGGCGATCGAAGTCCAGGAAGCGCTCGCGGGCCGCGGCCACGGCGTCATCTCCCCGGCCATGGCGCGCCAGTTCGTCACCGAGCAGAAAGGCGGGAGCGGACTCGGCGTCGGCGTGCAAGGTACCGGTGCGAGCCTCCGATTCAGCCACGGTGGCCGCGACGAGGGCTTCGACGCCTTCGTCATCGCCGGCGCCGAAACCGGCGATGGCATGGCCATCATGATCAACGCGAACGACAACTCGCGCATGGTCTCGCGGATCCGGGAATACATCGAACGGTCGTGGACCCTCAAGGGGACCTCCCCGGCCAACGCGGCGCCGAGCGCCACAACACCAGTGCGCATCGATCGTGATCGGCTCTCGAGCTACGCAGGCTACTACGAAGCGGCCGAAAACAACATGGTGCCGCTGGTGTCGAACCCGAATGGCTCGGGGATGCAGGTGTTGGTCGATGGACTCCCCGATGAAAACTTATTGGCCATGGACAGCATCACCTTCGGCTCGAACGAGCGCGCCTTCCGCGCGAGGTTCATGACGGACGCGCGCGGCGCCGTCACGGGCGTGACACTGCGGCCGGGCGAGCCACGCGAAGCCCGAGCGCCGCGCGTGGCTCCGCTGCCGAGCTCTCTCGAGCCGCACGCGGATCCCGACCCTGCCCTCGCCACGCGGATCTCCGCAGCACTCACCGCTATCCACCAAGGTGGCGATGCACTGGCCAATGCGCCGGACGTCACGCCGGGCGCGAAGAAAGACTTCGCCGGCGGCGCGGACCAAGCGTTAGGCAGTGCCGCGGCTGCGACGTACGTCGGTGACGAAGACGTCGCCGGTCGCGGGATTCGGCGTCACGGTGGTGAGGTCGCGCGCGTACGGCTGTATCGCCTGCAGACGAAGGCGGGCCAGCGATACCTGCTCGTGCATCTCACCAGCGCGGGGGCGGTGACTGACTACGACGTCGTCACTCGATAGGCGTCAGTTTCTCGCGACGACCACACTCCCCGTAATGATCGACTCGAAGAACGTCACTCGGAGCCGGTACGTCGCGGTGGCCGGCGCGACCCAGTCGAACCCGGCGAAGTAGCCCTTGAAGTCGTCCCCGCCCACGAGCGGCGTGCCGTCCGGCGCGAGCAGGACGACGATGGTATCGAAGTAGTCCTTGCTGCTCGTCGCGATCGAGACCTTCTCACCCGCGGCGGCCGCGATCGGAATCTCGTACGTGCGACCGGGCACGAATCCGAGCGTCGTCGAGCGACGCGCGGCGAGCGGCGGAGCGCTGACGAGCTCCGTGGTCACCTGGTCGATATGGATGCCGATCTGCGTGGCCGCAGCCGCCATGTTGCCGAAGGCCAGGTACGACGCACCCAGGATCGCGTGGACGCGCGGCGTGTCGAGGCCACCCTGGAGCGCGCGCGTCGCCTCGTCGAAGGCACGCTGTGGGTCCGGCAGGAATCCGTACGTGTACGCATCGGCGACGATCCACCGGACATCGGGGGATGCCGGTGCCAGCGCGATCGCCCGTTCCAGGTCCGCCGCGCCGGCCGCCCGGGCAGAACCGTGGAGCAGCCGCGTCGACCCGCGGAACAGGTTCCCGAACACGTTGGTCGGTTGGACCTCCAGCAGCGCATCCGCAACGTGGATCGCCGCCGGGTAATCGAAGAAATACCAGAACGCGAAAATCTCTCCCGTGAGTGCCGCAATCTCGTTAGGTGCCACGGCAAGCCGCGCGTCGTAGCCGGCGATGATCACCTGTTCGGCATCGGGATGCACGGGCAACACGAAGGCAGTGACGCGCGCGTAGTCACGCTGCGCGTTCGAGTACTGCCCGAGCATGAGCTGCGCCTCGATACGACCGCGATACCCTTCAACAGCAGTCGGGTCGAGGTCGATGACGCACGTGAACTCTCGAATCGCTTTGGCGTACTGCGCCGCGTCGATGAGCTGCTGCCCTTCCTCCGCCGAGCACGTGTTCGCGCTCGCGGCGGCATGGCGGACGCTGGCGGACGCCGGCGACGTCACGCGACTCGTGTCGGCACAGGCGACGGTCGTCAGCACAACAGCCGCCGCAAAGATCGTCCGCGACAATGTCGTCCCCGTTGCAGAAGGAGCACCGACCTTATCGTGATGCGCCTGCCCGGTCAAGCTGCGACGTCGCCGGCCATGCCGTGGACTGCCTAACACCTTCCTCGAGCGGACATATTGTCCGAATGGTGGCGAACGTCCACCGAGGCGATGAGAATCGTTGGCGTGCTCTCGTGCCTTAGCGAAGCGAAATGCGTCGGCCGTCAACCCACGCCGCGATCGCGTTCTGGTAGAGCGGCGTCACCGTGGTGTGCCCCATGCCGCCGGCAGCCCAGGCGAGCCCGTACGGACCGTTGTCGGCGACGTCGCCGTACGCTTGCTGCACCTTGGCGTAGTAATCGGTCTGCGCCCTCGCCTCCCCAAAGCAGGCAACGATCGCGTCGCGGTTGACCAGCTCACAGCCAGCGCGGTTCACGAAGGCCGTGAATCCTTCGTCGTCGCGCCACGCGTGGAAGAACCGGTGCAGCTCGATCTGCGCGAACACGTTGCTGCCTGCGATGCCCAGACACCCGTATTCGGGGAATGCTTGCGAGCGATCACGCTGTCCCATCGATTGCACGCCCTGAGTGTCGAGATACTTCCCCTCGAGCGCCATCAGGATCGTCCGCGCGCGGCTGTAGAGACACAGTTTGAATTTGTTGCCGGGCAGCTCCAGTCGCGCGATGTAGGGCGCAAAGTTCGAGCGTACTTCTCCGTTCGCGTCGAGCAGCGCCGACTCCGGTGACCGGCCCTGCGCGATGGCGGCGTTCACGGCGTTCGCCACCGGCGCGAGCGTCGTGGGCGACAGCGTGATTTTCGGAAAGACGAGCGACGCGAACGGATGCAGGGCGACGCTGATACCGGTGTAAAGGCAGTTGTCGGTGTTCTGGCGCCGATACCAGAGGCGGCCGCGTACTTCGTCGGTCGAGTATGGATTCCACGCCTGATCCATCCCGAGCACCTGGATGCGCTGCTCCGCCGCTACCTGTTGGGTAAACCCCGTGTTGCGCAGCTCCGTGAGCGTACGTCGGTCTTCGGTTCGCCACACGAGCGGCGTGTGAACGGTCTTGTGCTGGATCTCCTGCATGTAGCTCACGAGACCGGCGAGGGACGCGCTCTTGGCCCCAGCCGTATTCGCGGGCCATTGCATCCAGTCGAAGCCCAGGTCGAGCGCCGCGCGGAGATGTGAGCGGAGGAGGACTTCACCCGACGACCCGGGAGGGTAGGCGGCGAGGACCGACGTGGCCTTCGGGATGACGAACGGTTTAGCCGCCGATTCGAAGTCGTCCGGACGCCAGAATAGCTGATTGTAAAAGGCCAGTAGGAGATTGCGTCCGGCAAAGCCGGGCAACTCTTGCTTCGCGGCGGTGCTTACGAGCTCGTCGAACAGGTAGCGCACCCAGAACTCGGGAGTTCCGTATTCGACGTTCACGTCGGCTACCGGCACTGGTACTCGGTTGACCTGAGCGGAATCTGGCGCGTGTCGAACGCGCCGCGGCTGGAGAAGCCCTTCGCCGCCGATGGTAATGAGGCGCTCGAGGTCAGCCTCTATGAACGACCCGGGTACCGCGATCGCGCGCGCGTGTTGCTGCGCCAACTGGCGCTGTTGCTGCGCCTGCCGGTACGTGCTCGCTGGCCTGGTGAATGCACCTGGTGCGGCTGGCGGGCCCTTAGGCGGACCTCCTGGCCCGCCGGTCGGTGGATTTGTCATCGTGCTCGAATCGAAAGGACGGCTGCATCGTTGGAGCAGCCTTTGGCGCCTGCGCTGCATCGACCTTATCGCCTAACCGCGGATCGGGTCAAGCTGCGGGGGCACGCGTCCGTCCGTATCTTAGGCGCGCGGCGGCTCCACGCATCTCGCCGCCACAACCCCTTTCTACGAAGTGACTGCACCCTGACGAACCCCTTTCCCCCACTGTCCGACCGATGACCCGTTTCCGTATTCTCGTCGCTTGCCTCGCCGTCGTCGCCTGCAGTCGCCAGCCGTCCACCACTGCTCCGCGTCCGCAGGCGGAATTCGACCTTGTGCTCGAGAACGGTCACGTCGTCGATGGCACCGGCGCGGCCTGGTTCCTTGGAGATGTCGCCATCAGCGGTGACCGCATCGCGCGAATCGGGGCGGCGGGATCGCTCCGTCGGTTCCCGGCGAAGCAGCGTCTCGACGTGCGCGGGCTCGTCGTGGCGCCCGGCTTCATCGACATCCAGAGCGGCACGAGCTTCCTCGGTGACGGCCGGTCGGTGAGCAAGGTGACCCAGGGAATCACCACCGAGATCCTCGGTGAGGGGGGCACGCCGGCGCCGACGAACGAGAGGACGGCCGCTGGCGGTCAGTTCGCCACCGGTGGGCCGCAGGGCGCTGGCGCGTATCCGGGCCCGCACGGCTTCCGGGCATGGCTCGACTCGATGCAGGCTCACGGCACGTCGCCTAACGTCGGCTCGTTCATCGGGGCCGCGACCGTGCGCGTGTACGCGAAGGGGCAGGCGATCGGTAAACCCGACGCGGGGGAGCTCGACACCATGCGCGCCGTCGTTCGCCGCGCGATGCAGGATGGTGCGTTCGGCATCGGGTCGGCGCTCATCTATCCGCCCGGCAACTACGCCACCACCGATGAGCTGGTCGAGATGGCGAAGGCGATGTCACCGTACGGCGGCATCTACATCACGCACATGCGCAGTGAGGCGGATGCGCTGCTGGAAGCGATCGACGAGGCGATCACCATTGGATCGAAGGGTGGCGTGCCTGTCGAGATCTACCATCTCAAGGCGGCAGGAACGAGGAACTGGGTCAAGGGGCCCGCGGCGATCGCCAAGATCGACTCGGCGCGTCGTGCGGGCGTCGACATACAGGCAAACATGTACCCGTACGTCGCTGGCGGGACCGGCCTCTCCGCATGCACGCCACCGTGGGCGTCGGAGAACGGGAAGCTCATCGACAATCTGCAGAACCCCGAGATGCGCGCGAAGATCAAGGCCGAGATGAACAACGAGCACACGGAATGGGAGAATCTCTGCCTGCTCGCCGGACCGCAGAACGTTCTCGTGCTCGGCCTGAACAAGCCCGAGAACAAGCAGTACGCCGGCAAACGCCTGGGCGAGATCGCCACGATGATGAACAAGTCGTGGGATGACGCAGCGATGGATCTCCTGATCTCGGAGCGTCAGCGTATCGGCACGGTGTACTTCCTGATGAGCGAGGACAACGTGAAGCTGAACCTCGCGCAGCCGTGGATGAAATTCGGAACGGATGCCGGTGGCGTCGATCCGGATAGCGCGCGTGGGCTCACGCACCCGAGATCGTACGGTACGTTCCCGAAGATTCTGGGGCACTACGTTCGCGACGAGAAGGTGATGCCGCTCGAGGACGCGGTGCGGAAGGCGACGTCCGCTGTGGCGACGCGCCTGTCCATTCCCGATCGCGGTCTCTTGCGCGAAGGATTCTTTGCCGATATCGCGGTGTTCGACCCGACGACGATCATCGACCGCTCGACGTTCGAGCAGCCGCACGTGTTGTCGGACGGCGTGAAGCTCGTCTTCGTGAACGGCGCGCTCGTGGTCCGCGACGGACGGCATACGGGCGCGAAACCAGGACGCGTCCTACACGGGCCGGGAGCCCGATAACAGCGCAGGGCCGTTAGTCGTTCTCGTCATCATCGTCGATATCGACGGGCCAGTGTTCCCCGAATCGGATTCGGAAGACTGGGTTGGCGAGCATGATCAGGCTGCGCTCGTCAGGCTCCGCGAGCCGGACCACATCGCCGTCCCAGACGACCGGCCCTGAGACCATGCTGTACATCTTGTGCGCCTTGGCGAACGCCTCGCGCTCGGCCCCCTCCTGCACGCTCATCCGCCCGTCGACGGCGACGTTCCGCACGAACGCGACGGCGGAAGCGAGCGTGTCATGCGTGACCCGCGGAGAGGCGTGCGTGATCTCGAAGAGGCCACCTTTCACCGTACCGCTGTACAGCGCGCGTCCGATCGCGGGATCAAGCTCCGCGTCGTAATCGAGACGCGGCGCCATCGCCACGTCGATCGACGAACCCTCGGGGATCCCGACGAGCGCAGCGGCGACCCAGCGCGCTGCCCACCAGGTATGCCAGCCGCCCGTGTTCGCCACCGGGCCCAGAGCGGTCATCGAACCGCCCTTCGGGACCACCGCGAAGTCCGGGGTCGACGCGGGCGGGGTCCAATCGCCCTGCGGCTCGACGAGGATCTCGAAGCGCGGGGGCGAATCCGCGGTGAACGCGGCGATCCAGTGCAGCAGGTATATCTCGTTAGGCGCGACCGTCACGGCCCCGCCCTCGATGGGCTTGAGCGGATCGCCCGACCACACTTCGATGACCTCGACGACACGGTCGGCGATCGGACGTTCGGGCTCCGGTGGACGCCGTCCGAGCAGGTCGTTGCGAAAGGATGTCAGGTTCGGATCCGGCGCGGCCGATGGAAGGCCGACCGGAAACACGTCGGGCACTCGCGCGTTCGCGTCGCGATCGAACCAACCGGACTCCGGCTCGGTCAGCGCCTTGCCGTCGAAGCGCGTGACGTGCACGAGGAACCCGATGGGGTCCGCACCGTCCGTATCCACGGCGAGGCTGCCCGCCGCCATGCTGCCTTTCACATCTTTCCAGAGCGACTCGAACCCGGGATCGTCGTCGCCGGAGAACTGCAGCATATGCGTGAGCCAGAGCGGGAACGCTCGCCCCGCGTGGCTTCGCCGAAACGCCGCACCGGGCCGCTCACCGGCCTCGTCGAGAATGGCGCGGCCGTTCATCGAGCCGACGTGCGCGTAGACGTCAACACGCCAGCAGCCGGGCGCGGCGGAGAATGCACCGATCCCGCGACCGTCGCCGTCCGCACCGGCGTCCGTCCACCACGACAGCACATCGGGATCGAAGCCGCCCATAACGAGCATGCGTCCGTCCGAGGTATCGATGCGCCAGGAAGCGCGTGCCAGCCATTGCGCCTCCTCGTCAGCGGTGAGCGGCTCGTCCACGACGATGCGAACCGGCAGCGAGTCGTCACCGTAGAGCTCGAGCAGCATGGCCTTGTGTCCGGCGACGAATTGGAGGTCGTCGGAGCGCTGGTCCTCGATGATCGCGTCCACCGCGTCCGCTGCGAGCACGCTGAAGCCGCCCGAGTCGTTCTCGATATACACGTCCCGCCGCATTGCCCTCTCCGTGAGTGCTGTACCTCAACTGACAGCGCGTTATGGTCGGGCGTCACGTCACGGGGAAGGCCGCAGGGGCCCAGGTGATTCCGAGTTGATTCTCTCGTGACCGGGAGCGGGCAGAATCCAGGGCATCAAGCGTCTGTCCGGGGGCCCGGGTCAGGTTCGCATGATAATGAGGTGATAGTGCCGTCTATGATTGCTGCCGTCACCAAGCGAGGAATCGCCTCGCACCAGTTTCCGGCAAGTTCAGTAGCGGGTCGATTTTTCGACCGGGGAGGATAGAGCCATGTCGTTCGCCTGCGCGTACAGCGATTCCGCCGAGCTCGAGCGGCGTCATGCCCGATCCGGGTTATCGGCTGAGCTCGCGTACCCGTACACCCGACAGGTGACGCGTCAGGAGTGGCAGTTGCTGCTCGACAGCTGGGAGCGGCTTCAACCTAACGCTGACCGGTTCGCGACGACGTTCTTCGACACGCTTTTCGGCACCGAACCGGAGCTCCGACAACTATTCGGCGGTACTTCGCTCGAGACCCAATTCATCAAGTTCGCCCATCTGCTCACCGAGCTGATTTCGGTGGAGGACGATCCGCGCGAGCTCGCCGACCGCGTCGACATGATCGCGCACCGGTACGCCGGCGATTCGTCCGGCGAGCACGACCATGCGTTTCGCGCCGCGATCACCGCAATGCTGGCCGACGTGTCGTTGGCACGACTGACTCCGGACGCACGCCAATGGTGGAAAGCAGGATACGCCATGGTCGACACGATCATCCGAAAGGGTTCGCGGCTCCGAGCTCACGGGCGGCTCACCACCGTCCTGCACACGACGCAACTCCCCACTTGCTAGGTCCACCTCAAACGCAAACCATCCAGGATGACATCATATGAACCCCACATCCATCAGCCGCTCCCTCACGGCGCGGCAAGACTCCGATCGCCACATGGGCGAGAGCCCCCGTGGCCTGGACATCGACGTTCGAGTCGATGAATCGAACGCCAAGCGTTGTGTCGCGACGGTCACCCTGTGCGACGAGTTCTCGGGTGTCCATGGTATCAGCCCCGCGGGTGTCTTGTTCGCGGCCATGGAGCGACTCGCCACGCAGATTCCGGCGATCCTCCGCGGCGATACCAGCAACGTCTGGGTGCTGCGCAACGCGGCGATCACGCACTTCCGTCCCGGCTGTCCGAACGAGGTCGTGATGCTGTTCGGGTTCATCGAGTGGGATGGCATCCCTGGCGAGCCGATCGTCATTCACACCGAAGCGTGCGACGGCACCGACGGGCTGCTGGCCGAAGCCGATTACACCATCGTGCCGGTATCGATGAAGCGGTTCCAGCGCGGAAGCTCGATACCCCTCGCGACGGGCAGCTTCGAGATACCTCGAGCCATCGAACCCGACGGCAGGGCGGATTGATCGGAAAGAGAGCGCTACGGCCTAACGGCGCCGTTGTGGCCGGCGCCGTTATGCTCTGCGCCGTTATCCTCTGCGCCGTTACAGCGGTGGGATGTTCTGATTGAGCCGGAATATGTTTTCCGGGTCGTATTCCGACTTGATCCTCCTGAGCCGATCCCACGTCGCGCCGGGGTACGCGCCGCGGATGCGGGCTTGCCCGTCGTCCGTGAGGAAGCCGACGTAGGCTGCGTCGTCGTTAGGCTGCAGCGCCCGCGCGAATCCCGAGACCCAGGTCCGACGGACCTCGCGGTCGGCGTCGCCCTGATAGAACGCCGCGACGTTCGCGAGCATCGCCTTCGATCGGTGCGCGTAAGCCGTTGCATCCGACGGCACGCGCGCCGCCGCGCCGCCCAGCACGCGAAGCTGCGCCACCCGCATGGCCGCGTCCGATCTCGACAGCCACTCGACCACCATCTCGGCCCGTCGCTCGTCAAACCCGTCGAGGAACATCGTTCGGGAGACCGCGGTCGGACGATAGTTCGGATCTTCAGGCGGATACATCCTCGCGTACGGCATCGGCGCGACCATGTCCGCAAGCGGCGTCGCAAGCGATCGGAATGGCGCCAACGCGCGCCTGGCCGACTCGTCGTCGCCAGCATAGGCCAGCATGCCGAGGATCACCAGGCGTCCATGCACCTCCGGCGGCAGGAACGGCATCGGCGGCGCCGGCATGACGTTGCCGATCGTCGAGAGCGCCTCGGGCGCCGAGAGCGATGCATCGACGAAGCCGGCGATCGTCTCGGGCGTCGCCGGAAGTACCAGAATCCCACCGGTGAACTGGCGCAGCTCGTGGAGCCGAAAACGAAGCCGCGTCACCACGCCGAAGTTGCCGCCGCCCCCGCGAATCGCCCAGAAGAGATCCGGATGACGTTCCGCGTCAACCCGCAGGTGCCGGCCGTCGGCCGTGACCACCTCGGCGCCGAGCAGCGAATCGATCGTCAGGCCGAGCTTGCGCACGAGGAATCCGATACCGCCGCCTAACGTTATTCCGCCGACGCCGACGGAGCCTGAATCCCCGAAACCGACGACGAGTCCGTGCCGTGTCGTAGACTCGGTAAACTCGAGCGCGTTCGCGCCGGTCTCGACCCAGGCGGTGCGCTCGGCTTCATCGATCTCGATCTTCGACATCGAGCGCAGGTCGATCACGATCCCGCCATCGGTGGTGCTGTGTCCCACGATGCTGTGACCGCCGCTGCGCACGGCGAGCTCGTATCCGCAAGCGCGCGCAACCTCGATCACGCGTTGCACATCGCTCACGTTCGCGACGCGGACGATCGCGGCGGGCCGCTTGTCGATACCACCATAGAAGACGGTCCGCGCCTGGTCGTAGGCGGGATCATCAGGAACGATCACGCGCCCCGTGACGCCGTCGAGCGTGTCCGGCGACTGGAACGCGGCACTGGTCATTGAATGCATGAGACGAGTCCTGTCGAATGACGTTTCGAGGAACAGATGAGGCGGGCGACTCCCGCGCCTCCCCTCCCCTAGTCGTCGTTCGACAAGTCGCCAGATCGACAAGCCTCAGATCAGCTCGGCCACCTCGGGCCATTTCGCCCGGACTTCCGCAGCTCGCCCGGCGTCGTCCGCGAGCATCGAAAAATCCGCGAAGTCGAACCCGGGACCCACTGTGCATCCCACGAGCACATAGGGACCTAGCGGGCGCGCCGCCTGCCAACAGCCTGCCGCGATCGTGCAGACCGGCGCCCCTGCGTCGCTGCCGAGCGGGCTCAGTTGGTGCCGGACGAGATCGTGGCCCGAAGGGCTCAACTCGAGTAGCTCGAGCGGTCCACCCTCGTAGAGATGCCACACCTCATCCGAGGCAACCTGATGCCAGCGGCTGACCGAGCCTTCGGGCAGGAGGAAGTAGATACTGGTGAGCGCAGCGCGCGATCCGCGCCCATCGGCCGGCGCGACCTGCACCCCCGATCGGAACAGCTCCCGAAAAAAGCCGCCCTCGGGATGCGGGCGTAGCTCGAGGGTCGCGATCAGCTCGGCGGCTCGGGGATGCATGGCCACCTCAGAGGCAGGTTGCGGTCTCGGCTGGATGCCGTAGTCTTGCTGTGGCATCGCCATTGTCGTGAACACTTCACCCTACTCGCCCCGTTTTTCATGCGCCACGCATTGATGTACATCGGTGGTTTCGAGCGAAACTTCCCGAACCTGTCGGCCTCCAGCAACTCGTTCACCGGCACGGACGGCAAGGAGCACGCGTACCAGCCCTGGCCCAAAAGCGCCGATGGCCTTCGCCTGAGCTACATGGAGAAGCACGGCAAGAAGTTCGTGATCGTCCGTGTGGGAGACGGCCAGAGCGACGTCGTCCTCAAGAACGAGATGGTCATGGTGCCCGGCGAGCACTTCGGCTTCAATACGCGGCTGTCCGCAGAGCCGACGCTCGTCGAGGATGACACGGCGGTCCTCAAGATGCTCGAGGACGTGGCGAAGAAGAACGCCGAGCACAAGGATGTGAGCGACGAGCTCCTGAACATGCGGGCCCGGTTCAAGGCCAAGGTGGCCGAGCGGAACGCCGCCGCGAAGGCGGCGCGGAAGCCGCGTTAGGCCGCGTTAGGCCGAGGCGCGTGCCGGACGGCGCGCTCTACTTCGTGATCACGCCACAGGCAACGCGGGCACCCGCGTTGCCCGCCGGGTCGGATCTCATGTCGTCAGCCTTCTCGTGGATCACGACCGCCGTCCCGCCACCAGTGAATACCGAGCGCGGACCATCGCCAAGCGTGATCCCCGGCGCCACCACCGTTGCCGATGAGCGACCCGTGGAGTCGACCATGAAGTTCGGCATGTCGCCGGCATGTGGGCCCTGCGCGTTGTTCATCCCGTGCTGCTTTTGATCGGGATTGAAGTGACCGCCCGCCGACGTGAAGGCCGGCCCCTCACACTTGGCTGTTCCGTGAACGTGGATGGCGTGCTCGCCGGGGCTGAGCCCCTTGACCGCGATCGCGATCGTGACGCCTGCTGGCGCAGGTGAAAGCGTGGCGGTGCCGATGCTGTCGTTCCTGGCGTCGACGAGCTTGACCGTCACGGGCTTGGACTGGCCGGAACCTGCATCGCGGGCGCGGCCCGTGCCGCCGATCGCGAGCGCCAGACTTGCAAGCGCCGAGGCGGCGAGAGCGGAAAGGAAGGTAATGGTCATGACGGAAGATATCGCGAACGGTGATGGAATGCCGGAGGACCCTATCTAGCTCCGCTGCTCGGACCGCGCGAAATCGGGGATGCGGTAGCGCTTGCGGTACGCGCCCGGCGCCACGCCGGTCGTCCGCCTGAAGAGCCGCCGAAAGAATGCCGCGTCCTCGTAGCCCACACGCCAGCTGATCTCATCGATCGGCGCGTCGGTACGCTCGAGGCGGCGCTTCGCATCCTCGATGCGCAGCCGCTGTACGTAGGAGATCGGCGTTAGGCCCGTCGCCGCCACGAAGCGCCGTTTGAACGTCCGGTTGGCCAGCCTCGAGCGCTTGATCATCTCCTCCACCGGATTCGCGATCGAGAAGTGCGCGCCCAGCCACTGCTGCGCGCGCGCGATCTCGGCGTCGCCGTGGTCGGTCCTCCCCTCGAAGATGATGTAGGGCGTGAGCCCATCCTGATGCCATTGCAGCGCGAACATGCGCGCGACTTCCTGCGCCGTCGTCGCGCCCGCGTACCGCGCGATGAGGTACAGCGTCAGGTCGTGCCAGGTCGTCGATGCACCCGAGCTTACGAGGTCCTCCCGCCGGCCGGCGATCACGAGCGTGCGTTCCGGATGCATCGCCACATTCGGATAGACCGTGGTGAACTCTCGTGCGTAGTCGAAGTGCACCGTGGCGTCCTTCCCATCGAACAATCCTGTCTCCGCCAGGAGGAAGATGCCCGAGCAGGCGGAGCAGATCACGGCGCCACCATCGTGCATGCGATTCAGCCAGTCGACGAGCGCGGGGTAACGACCCGTCTTCCACCCTCCGGCTGGCAGCAGCACCGACGGAACGATCACGATGTCGGTCGCATCGATGGAGCCGATCGCGCGCTGAACGTTCACCGGCACCCCGCTGGCGAGTGTCACGGGCCCTACCGACTCCCCGACGATGTCGGCCTGAAAGAGGGAGGGGGCACCGGTCCGCGCCTTCAACGCGTCCATCAACGTGAACGCATTCATCACGTCGAAGATGCCGAACAGCGTGGACACCACGGCATCGGGCAGGGCGACGAGGCTGACGTGGTGGGGCGTCGGTTCGGGCTGTTTCGGTCGCTGAGAGGACTTTCGCACGAACGAACCGATTCCGGGTGAAATTGGCGCGCGCGTTCCTGGACTACGCAGCGCCCCCCAACGTGGCCAGCTGGTCGGGGGTCAGATCGTTGAGACCGCGGATTACCGCGCATTTCCGCTCATCCGCGAAGTCGATCATGACGATGTTCGGCATTCTCTGCTTGCGAACCGGCCCGATGGCTGGCGAGCCCTCCGGAATGGCCAGCGGAGCGCGCTGATACACGTACTCCGCGAGCCCCTGGGCCCACAGCCCCTTGAGCTTCGCCACGTTAGGCGTGTCCCACATCGCATCGTTCCGCTCCTCGATGCTCTCGAAGATCCCGGTTGTCGTCCAGTACATCATGCCCATGACCTCGGAACCGGCCTGCTTCGACCCCTCGATGAGCTTGCGCTGCTTCTTCTCGTTCTGCGTCAGCTTGTTGAAAGGCTTCACCACTGATGTGCCACCCTTCCCGTAGTACTGCAGCCCGGGGTAGTCGTCTTTGTAGCCGACGATCGAGGACGACAGGTTGGTGAACCCGAGGATGCCGTGGATCGGCCCCCAATTTCGCTGTTGCGCGATCTCGATGACCCCCTTGTCCGAGAACACGCAAATGACGTGGCCGCACAGGTCCCTGAGCTTCGTGGTGTTCAAGTTGGCGTGACGTTTGAACATCGAGTCTCCGAGCTCTCTCATGCACGCGTCGGCGATGAGTGACCAATTCAGACACTTGTCGAACTTCAAGATCAGAAACTCCCTCGCTCCATCCTGGCTGGTCACGAATCGTTGTGCATCCCTGAGCATCTCGTTGAGCCCCATCCCGAAATCCCCGGCGTCGAGCTTGAACTTCGTGCGCTGGAGGTCCACTGGTGGCGCACCGCCGAGGCTTCGCGACTTGATCTCGTTCTTCATGGCCGCGGGGTTCGCGTGGAACGCCTTGAGCTCCGCCTGCTTGGGGAAACCAGTCCGCTGTCCGGGCAAGGTCTGAGCGGCGATCCGAAGGTCGAACACGCGTACACCCGCGTGCGCCTGTTCGCCGATGTCCAGCGACTGCGTTTTGACATTGGTGCCGCCACTCGTGATCCCGGCATCGTGGCTACCGGCAACGACAATCTCGTTGAGCTGCTTGTCGGGGCCCAGCTCGTAGTACCTGATCATTGGATCTCGGGAGATGTGGCGGCGAACCGCCGTCGTGAGCGAGGGAGACAAAAAGACGTGCCGGCGCCAATCGGCGCAACCCGTGCGCGACGAGCGGTATGCGATGCAGCGCGCCGTGCCTCGGCGCGGTACTTTCTGCGGATGACCCTTCGCGCGATCATCGCCTCGCTCGCAACGCTCGCCGTTGCCACCGCGTGCCAAAACAGGTCCGATCCCGCCACCGCGGCACCTAACGCCGCAATCGATCGCGACCTCCTCGACGTCACCGTACCTCGCCTGCGGCAACTGTACGCTGACAAGAAGTACACGGTCACCGATGTCGTCAAATGGCACCTCGACCGCATCGATCGATACAACGGCGTGTACGGCGCCATCGAAACGGTCCTGCGCGATCAGGCACTCGCCGCCGCCAAGCGTGAGGACGCCGAGAGTAGCGGCACGCACGGCCCCCTCTGGGGCGTGCCGATCGTCATCAAGGCGAACACCAGCGTGAAGGGCCAGGTGACCACGGCAGGCTGGGCAGGGTTCACACGACCCGGGCACGAGCTCATCGCGCCAAAGGACGCGACGATCGTCGCGAAGCTCGAGGCAGCCGGCGCCATCATCGTCGGTCTCGCCAACATGCCCGATCTGGCGAACAGCGATACGAACCGCTCGAGCTCCTTCGGCCGTACGGGCAACGCGTACGACGTTCGCTTCTCACCGGGCGGCTCGTCGGGCGGCGTCGTCACGGCGATCGCCGCCAACTTCGCCGTGTTAGGCAACGGTACCGACACCGGCAATTCCATCCGTATGCCGGCGGCAACGAGCGCGCTGGTCGGCGTGTTCCCCACGCGCGGCCTCGTGAGCACGGCCGGCATCGCGCCGCTCGATTGGTTGCTCGACAACACCGGGCCGATCGCACGCACCGCCGAAGACGCGGCGATCGCGTTGTCGGTCATGGCCGGACCCGACTCACTCGATGCGCCCACGTTAGGCGCCCCGACGACGGCGCAGAAGCCGCCCTACGAATCGGGGATTCAGGCCGCATCGCTCAAGGGCAAACGCTTCGGCGTGCCGTCGTTCATCCTCGCCGGCGACGGCGTCCCGTTCCACGGAATCCCCGTCACCGTTCCGGACGCCGCCGCCGAGAGCTACCGCGTGACGGCTAACATGCCGCTCCGCCCCGAAACACGCGCGATGTTCATGAAGGCCGTGGATGCGTTGAAGGCCGCGGGGGCCGAAGTCGTCATGACCGACAGCATCCTGCCGACGAGCTTCGCTCGGCTGGCGAGCCGGGTCGCCACCTACGCCTACATGGAGGACGGGACCAACCGCTTCCTCGCGAACTTCGGTCCGTCGCAGTACCACTCGGCCGATCAATACCGCGCGGTCGTGGGCGCGCCGCTCTTCGTCTCATCGATCGGCGTGGAGGATGGCTTCCGCAACATTGGCGGCGTCCACATCGAGCAGCGACAGCTCGAAAGCGATCCCGACGCGGAGCGTTGGTATCACGCGCCACGCAGAGCGCTGCTGGCGGAGTATGTGGCGACGCTCGATCGGTTGAAGCTGGACGGGTTCGTGTATCCGGCGATCCAGATGCCGCCGCCCGACGAGACCATGGCGCAAGACGGCCACCTGAGCGATGGCCCGCATTCGGCCACGAGCTGGGTGAACATGATCGGCGTCCCCGCGGTGGTCGTCCCGGCCGGATTTTACGCGAGCGGTCTCCCGTTCGGCCTGGAGTTTTCGGCTCGCCCGTGGACCGACGGCGACTTGTTAGGTGTCGCCCGCGCGTGGGAGAAGGCCGGGACCTGGCGCAAACCGCCGACGCTGGTGGAACGCGGCCTTCTGGCGGTGACCCCTGCCCGCCCGTCGCGTTAAATCGCTACGTACGGGGTCAGACTCCGTGCTCATCATTCGAACGCGGTCGCGCGAGGAAGCTTAGCTTTCAGGCATGAACGTCTCCGACGCCATCGCCCAACGCCGCTCGATCAAGAAGTTCCAGGCCCGCCCCGTGACGCGAGCGGAGATCGAAGCCCTCCTCGACGCGGCGGTCCTCGCACCAAACCACAAGCTCACCCAGCCGTGGCGCTTCTACGTGCTCGGACCCGAGGCACGTCGCCGCTATGGGCTGGCGCTTGGGGAGCGCAAGGCGCGCAAGCTGCCGGATCCCGCGGCGGCCGACTCAATGCGTGAGAAGACCGCGGCGGAGTACGAGGCGTTCCCCGCCCTCATTGCGGTGGCGATGACGCTGAACGAAAGCCCGGAGGTTCGCGAGGAGGACTACGCGGCTTGCATGCAGGCGATCGCGAACATCATGCTGACCGCGTTGGACCGAGGGCTCGGAACGCACATGCGCACCGGTGCGGTGATGGAGGATCCCGCGGCGCGCGCCGCGGTGGGCGTGCGGGATGGTGAGCGCATCGTGGCGATCGTGAGTGTCGGTGTGCCTGCAGAGATGCCGGCGCCGAAGACGCGTCAGGGCGCCGCAGCGGTTACTCAGTGGGTGGAGTAGGCCGTCATCCGCGAGGACAACCACGAACGCTGGAAACGCAGACGGCGCGTCGCGCCGGACGCTGAAGACGCTGGACTGATTGAGAGGAGCAACCTTTTTCGGGATGCTCCCTCTTTCACCCAAACCTAAGAAGAAGGTCAGCGTTTTCCGCGGCGGTGCGAACGCGGCGGCTGCGTACTCAGCGTTCGTGGTTCCGGCTAGCAGGCGGATTCAGTCGGGCGATTACGGGCGCGACCTGCGTGACGCCCGGACGAAGGTTCCCACGCTCGTCGTACAACCCGAACCCACCGTTCGCCACGTAATAGATGTCGGCGCCGACCGCGACGAGATGCGTTGGCTCGCGAATGTGCGTCGTGTCGCGCGCGAGTGTCCGCGCGCCGACGATGCGGGAATGCGTCGCATCCAGATCGAAGGCGACGACGCGATTTGGCGTAGCGCCGTTCTGCACGCCAATCAACCGATCCCCGAGAAGTACCAGGCCATCCACGCCATTCGCCGCGACGTCCCGGGGTCGAGGAACCCGCTCGACGGCACCGGTCCGTCGATCCACGGCGACGATGCCCAGGGCATAGTCGGCGACGAACACACGCCTTCCGTCGCTGTCGGGCGCGAGCCCCTGCGGTGAAACGAGCGGTCCGGGACGCACCAGCGTGTCGAGCGACGCACGTCCCTCACGAATCACGTAGACGACGCCGGCTTGCCCGTCCGAGACGAACAGATCGCCGTTAGGCGCGACCGCGATGTCACCGGGTTCGTGCGTGTTCCCGTCCCGCGGAATCTCGAAGCGCCGGCGAATCGTGCCGGACGCGAGATCATACTGGAGGATCGCCGCGCGTCCCGAGTCGGCGGGAATCCCGTTGACCCCAAGCGCGAACCACTCGCTGGCGACCCAGAGACGATTGCGCTGCGCGTCCACCGCGAGGCCGAGCGGCGACCATGCCGAATCGCGCGCGAGGTCGATGAATGGTGACACGGACCCGTCGCGTCGTACCGCATCGATCCGGCGCCGGCGAATGCTCGAGATGAGTAGCCGCTGCCGCGCTTCGTCCCACGCGATTCCCTCGGCCACGAAATCCGCCTCCGACAAGGTGGCGACGGCCGTGAACGTACCGACTGGCGCGAGGTTCGCGCGCAGCTTCGCCATCGTTGCGGCACCGGTGGGTGCGCGCCTAACGATCGCCAGCTGCGTGTCCGCCTCGACGTCGTAGAAAATTCCTTCGGCGGCAAGCCGCTCGAGCTCGGCGAGCACACGGGCCGTGTCTCCCAGCTGAGCCGACGTACGCGCGAGGGCGGCGATGATCGCGGGATGACCGCTGAGGGTGATCTCCATCCGTTCGACATGCGCCCGCGAGGCCGCCCAGTCACCGCGGACGCGGGCGTCGCGGGCCGCGCGATCGTGATCGCGCCAGGTGGAGTCCTGCTGCGCGCCGAGTGGTGTCGCGGCGAGGAGGCTCGCGAGAAGAGCATGGCAGTAGTGCATGGCTCGCCTGGACCGTGGCGCTATGCGTGCGCTTGACCCGGCGACTCAGCTAACACCGACCGTTGCTTTCCCTCTGCTGCCAACGCCCGCTGCCGTGCCATGTACCGCCCGAACAGCGCCAGTCGCTCCTCGGGCTCAGGCAGCATCTCGATGACGCGCTCGATGTTGCCGAGGTAGTCCGGATAGCCCGTCGCCGAGCGAACTTCGGCGAGGAAAGGCCGGAGCTTGGCGAAGAGCGCGATGTGCTCGGTGTTCGCCTCGTTGAACATCTCGGCCGGAATCGCACCCTGGGTTACCAGCGATGCCGCCATGTCCCAATACGACGTCACCATGCGGTAAGGCGCGCTCTCGTGTCCCGGACCGAGCCACGTGCCGAGGACATCGCGAGCGCTGGTGGGATGAAACTCGAACGCGAACCACGCCCGCGCCTGCCGGAGGGCCGGTTCGGTGCGAAGCTCGTAGAGCTTGAGGAGAACGGTCGCGGCCTGGGATGGGTCTGTCATTCAGGCTCCCGCAAAGTCCATCGATATTGCACTGTATCTTGTCGTATGGACAGCCTGGCCGCCGGCCGTATCCGAATTCTCTTCCTCGCCGACACCCACCTGGGTTTCGACCTGCCGACCCGGGCGCGCATCCAACGGCGCCGTCGCGGACACGACTTCCTCGCGAACTACGCCACAGCGCTGGCGCCAGCGCTCGCGGGCGACGTCGACATTGTCGTCCATGGCGGTGATGTGTTCAATCGCTCGAGGGTACCGACGAGCATCGCGTGGCAGGCGTTCGAGCCGCTCGCGCGCGTGGCGGACCGCGGGATCCCGGTGTTCGTCGTACCGGGCAACCACGAGCGCGGCCGCATACCGCAGATCAGGTTCGCGCAACATCCCCGCATTCACCTCTTCGATCGCCCGCGCACGTTCACCGTGGAGATCCGAGGCATGCGACTCGGTGTCGCCGGATTTCCTTCAGAGCGCCATGACGTGCGCACGCAATTCGTCGACCTGCTGGAGGCAACGCGATGGCGCAAGATCGACGCGCACGCACGAATTCTCTGCATCCATCAGTGTGTCGAAGGCGCGACCGTCGGGCCTAACGACTTCACGTTCACGACCGCGGCGGATGTGATTCGCGCG
Organism: Gemmatimonadaceae bacterium; assembly: GCA_036509075.1. GTDB lineage: Bacteria > Gemmatimonadota > Gemmatimonadetes > Gemmatimonadales > Gemmatimonadaceae > JAJKIV01. Next base: position 722 of record DATCGG010000235.1, on the reverse strand, counting down.
CGAGACCTGCCCGTGGGGTTCTGTGCCGTGCTATCAGGTCACATTCATCGACATCAGGTACTCACGCGGGACCTGCGTGGGAACCCGATCGTCGCCCCGGTGCTCTACCCGGGGTCCATCGAACGCACGTCCACGGCCGAGGCGGAAGAAACGAAGGGTTACATGACAGTCGACGTGATGTGCCACGCCGACTCTACGCGCGTCGACTGGCAGTTCCACGCTCTTCCTGCCCGCCCACTCGTCAGGCGCGAGATTCACCTCGAAGCCGTGGAGAACGCCGCGCTGGAATCGACTCTCCGTGCCCTGATCGGCGATGCTCCGGCGGACGCCGTGCTCACGATTCGAGTGGCCGGCAAGCTCGGCGACGACGCTCGACGCGTGCTCGCCGCCGCGAATCTGCGCCGGCTCGCACCCGCGACGATGAACATCGAGCTCAAGCTGGAGGACGAGAACGGAGTCTTCGTCAGGCCTCCGTCCTCCAGGCAGAGCGATGCGGTGCTGGAGCTGCCGTTAGGCTAGCTCTTCTTGACGTCGACGACCGGCGGACCGTTGTCGCGCTTCACAGGCGGAATGCTCTTCAGGTAGCGATAGATCGACCGCAGATCATCCTCGGCGATCCGTGAGAATGCCTGCCAGGGCATCGGCGAGCCCGGGATGACTCGACCCTGCCGGAAGCGTGCGACGAACTGATCCTCCGTCATCTTCCCGAGCCGCCCGGTCTC
>DATCGG010000234.1:0-40120 GCA_036509075.1 Gemmatimonadaceae bacterium | reverse complement strand
GGTCCCGATCTCGGCGCTGCTCGAGTACGTGTTCCACGCCTCGCCGGTGTGGGTGTTCATCGTCGGGATCCTGGCGATCATTCCCCTCGCGGAGTGGATCCGCCGCGCGACGGAGCATCTCGCGGTTCGCGCCGGCTCCGAAATCGGCGGTCTCGTGAACGTGACGTTCGGCAACATGGCCGAGCTGATCATCGCGCTCTTCATCCTCGCCGCGGGTGCGACCGATGTCGTGAAGGCGCAGATCACCGGGTCGATCATCGGGAACGCGCTGCTCGGGCTCGGGTTGGCGATCGTCGTTGGCGGGTGGAAGCGCCCCACGCAGACCTTCCCCCGCGAGCGTGCGGGGCTGCAATCGAGCCTTCTCATCCTGTCGGTCATCGCGCTGCTCGTGCCGGCGCTGTTCGATTTCACCGAGCGAGGGCTCAACCAGACCGCCGTCGAGCGCTCGCGCCTGGACGAGAGCCTGAGCCTTGGCGTGTCGGTAGTGTTGATCATCATGTACTTCGCGATGATCGCATACACGCTGGTCACGCACCGCAACGTCTTTTCCCGCGAGGAGGACGCGGATGCGATGCACGGCGAGGCGTGGCCGCTCTGGAAGTCGATCGCCGTCTTGTTAGGCGCCACGGCAGCCATCGCCCTCGAGGCCGAGCTGGTCTCCGGCGCGCTGGAGGCGACGTCTGAATCGCTCGGACTGTCGCCTTTCTTCCTGGGCGTCACCGTCCTCGCGGTGGTCGGCAACGCAGCGGAGTACGTGTCGGCGGTCTACTTCGCCCGGCGTGATCGAATGGGGTTGGTCTTCACCATTACGGTTGGCGCCACCGTGCAGGTCGCGTTGCTCACAGCCCCGGTCCTGGTCATCATCTCGTACTTCATGGGCCACCCGATGAATCTGGTGTTCCAGAACCCGATCGAGCTGATCGCAATCGCCGCGGTGGCGTTCGGCGTGAACGCGATTGCGCACGACGGTGAGACGACCTGGTTCGAGGGACTGCTGCTGCTGGCCGTATACGTGATCCTCGGCATGGCATTCTTCCTGGTTCGTTAGCAGGCAGCCTCGCCGACGTCCGTACCGCCGGACATATTCGGATGGGATGTATTCGACGTGCATCTTCTGCCACGCCGCGCTCGAGGCCAATGACACCATCGAGCACTTTCCCATAGGCCGGCGACTCGCGTTCGACTCGGAGCGCGGGCGGCTGTGGGTCGTCTGCAGACGCTGCCGACAGTGGAACCTCACTCCGACCGAAGAACGGTGGGAAGCCATCGAAGAATGCGAGCGGCAGTACCGTGACACCCGGCTGCGAGTCTCGACGGACCACATTGGCCTGGCCCGGCTGGCGTCAGGGCTGGAGCTCGTCCGGATCGGCCGCCCGCAACGCCCCGAATTCGCCGCGTGGCGGTACGGCGATCAGCTCGGCCGCCGGCGTCGAGCCGCGTTCGTCAAAGTCGGCATCGGGCTCGGCGCGTTAGGCGCGGTGGTGGCAGGCGGCGCCGCGGTAGGCGTCGGCATCGGCAGTTTCGGATGGATCATTGGTCAGTTGGGCGAGCGCATCGTGAAGGGTTCACCCGAGCGCATCGTCGCGCGCCTCCCTTCGCCCGACGCCGGCGAAATCACGGTTCGCGCAAAGCACCTCAAACATCTCCGGCTCGTCGGGTTCGACCGGGCCGGCTGGCAGCTCGGGGTACCACATCGGAAGGCGATCGTGACGCTGGAGGGCGACAGCGCGATCCAGGCGTTGGGCAAGCTGCTCCCGCAGCTGAACCGGTTCGGAGGCTCGCGTGAGCGCGTCGCCGAAGCCGTCTCGCTCATCGAGCGCGCGAACGACCCGATCCGCTTATTCGATGTCGCCGCGCGCCAGGCGATGAACCGCAACACACCCAAGATCTCCGCGCTGCCGGAGGCGACACGGCTCGCGCTGGAGATGGCGGCGCACGAGGATAGCGAGCGACGAGCGCTGGAGGGCGAGCTTGCGCTGCTCGAACAGGCATGGAAGGAGGCGGAAGAGGTCGCGGCGATCGCCGACAACATGTTTCTGCCTCCGTTCGTCGAGGACTGGCTCCGCAAGCACCGGAAAGGCTAGGATGGCGCGTGCTCGATGGTCGGACCGAAGCGTCAGGTCCATCGATCTGACCCCAATTCGGCGGCAGGCGCTGTCCGCGGCACTCCTTGCCGCCGCGTTAGGTTGCATAGGCGGTTCGGTCGATGCCCCTCCTCCTGCCGCCGTCGCGGATGCGGCCGGTGACTCGCTGCCAGTGCTGCCGCCGTCGGTCGTCGACGCGCCGATCACCTATGATCTCAGCCCGGCATTTGCCACCCTCGAGGCGGCCGTGCCCCGCCGGTTCGGCGACATCGGAACACGAAAGCGAAGCACTACGAATCGGCACGTCTCGACCGCGTTCGCGGCGGAGCGAACGCCGTTCGAGATCACACGCGAGGGCACAACGGTCCGCGTTGCCACTGTCCTCGAGTACCAGGGCAAAGGCTGGTACAAGACGCCAGTCGGCGCCGAGGTGTCCGGGTCGTGCGGGATGAGTGGCCTCCGACCTCGCGTGTCCGTCGCGATCGCGACGACCCTTCGCATAACGCCCGGCTGGGGGCTTCGTGGCAAGAGTGAGGTCACGACCGTCGCCCCGTTCAGCACCGACCGGCGAGACCAGTGCAAGGTGACGATCTTCAACGTCGACGTCACCGATCGCGTCGTTGGCGCGGCCAGATCGGAGCTCGAGAAGCGGCTCTCGGCCCTCGACGAGAAAATCGCGACAGTCGACGTCCGATCGCGCATTGACAACTGGTGGCGGCTCTTGCAGCGGCCCATCCGATTGTCCGACAGCGTCTGGCTGCGACTCGAACCGCGCGTGGTACACCTGGGACCCATTGCCGGCTCGTCGCGAACGCTATCGCTCGACGTGGGCCTTCAAGGCGAGCCGCACGTCGTCACTGGGCCACGGCCACCCGATGGTACGGATTCGCTTCCTCCCCTCCGTCGCGAGCGGGCGAAGCACGAGCAGGCCCTTCACGTGCTTCTCGAGGGTGAGCTCAGCTACGATCTCGCCAACGCAGTGCTCACGAAGAACGTCGTCGGCAAGCGAGTCCGTCGCGGCGTCCGGTGGATCACCATCCGCGACGCGCGCCTGTCAGGCATCGGTGGCGGTCGCGTGGCGCTCGCGCTCCGTTTCGACGGGGCAGCGAGCGGCATCGTGTATCTCGTGGGGACTCCGCGCTTCGATCCGGAGACCCGGCAGCTGTACGTGCCGGATCTCGCCTATGACGTGAGCAGCGCCGACCTCCTCGTGCGCGGCCTCGAGTGGATGCGTCGCAGTGACGTACAGGAACTGCTTCGCACCCGGGCACGGTTTCCTGTGGCCGATCTCGTCGAGCAGGCACGTCAGCGCCTGGAACGGGGTATGAACCGCTCGCTCGGCCAAACCGCCCGGCTCGAGGCACGAATAGCGACCGGAGACGTGCTGGCAGTGCGGGCGACGTCGCGCGGTATCCTCGTCCGTGCGAGCGCGAACGGGTCGGCCCGCTTGGAAGTGAACCGAATCCCCGCACTTTCCGGTCGATGAGCGGCTCGCTCCATCATTACCTTTCCGGGGTCGTGCGATCGCTGGCAGGCGTCCTTCGGTGATCGTCACCGCGCTCGGAGTCCGCATATGCTGACAAGAAAGGCGAAGGCGTTCTGGCCGCTGCTCCTGCTTCTGGTTTTCGCCGACTGTACGACCAAGCGGCTCGCCGAGGAGCATCTCGTGCCGGAGCACATCCCGCATCCCGTCGTGGGTGATGTGGTTCGCCTGACGCTCGCCTACAACCCGGACGCGGCGTTCTCCTTCTCGCTCGGACAACATTCCCGGGTGGGCTTTACCGTGCTCGCCATCGCGGTGCTCGTTGCGCTGGCCAGCGTGTACCGGTCGACGCCTGCGCAGGACCGGTTGCAGGCGGCCGCGCTCGCGCTCGTCGCCGGCGGAGCAATCGGCAACGTGATGGATCGATTCCGCACGCCTGGCGGTACGTATCGCGGCGTCGTGGACTTCATCGACATCGGCGTGGGCGGCTGGCGATTCTGGACCTTCAACCTCGCGGACGTTGGGGTGACCTGCGGGGCGATCCTGCTCGCGCTGCTGTTGCTGCGACGTGGGGATCGGTCGCCGGCCGACGCCTAACGATCTCATCCTGGCCGCATGAATCGTATCGAAGTCGTCGAGGCCGACATCACGACGCTTGCCGTTGACGCGATCGTCAATGCAGCGAACACATCGCTGCTCGGCGGCGGGGGCGTCGATGGCGCCATTCATCGCGCGGCCGGTCCGGAACTGCTCGCGGAGTGCCGAACGCTGGGCGGCTGCGAGACGGGTAAGGCGAAGATCACTCGCGGCTATCGGCTGCCGGCTCGGTGGGTCATCCACGCGGTCGGCCCAATATGGCGCGGCGGCTCCCACGGGGAGCCCGAGCTGCTCGCGTCCGCCTACCGCGAGTCGCTCCGCCTGGCGATGGCGCATGGGGTGCGGACGATCGCGTTCCCCGCGATCAGCTGCGGCGTATATGGGTACCCCGTCGGCGAAGCCGCCTCGATCGCGGTCGGCGAGGTTCGGTCGTTCCTGCAATCCGAGCCGGTCATGGAGCGGGTGATCCTCACCTGCTTCGGCCAGACTGTTCTCGACGCCTACCTGCGTGCCGTCGCGCAGCCGGCATGACGCTCGCACTCTGAATCGCACCGTACGCTGATGCCGTCCACTCGACTGCCCGCTCCATGCTGACGAAGTCGTTCCTTGGCGCCGCGCTGCTCGCGCTCCTTCCGCTCTCGGAACCCCGACAGCGCGCTGACAGTGCGATCGCGTACGCCGCGGCGCAGGATGCGGCACCCGCCCTCAGCGATTCAGCGTTTGCCGCGCTCGTGGCGCGGGTCTCGGAGCCCGGTGGCTACTTCGACTCCGACAATCTGATCTCCAACGAGTCCTCGTACCTGCACGTGCTCGGCGGCATGCGGCGGATCGGCGTCAACGGCGGTGGGTATGTGGGCGTCGGGCCCGATCAGAACTTCTCGTACATGGCCCAGGTCCGGCCGCGCGTCGCGTTCATCGTCGACATCCGCCGCGACAACCTCCTACAACACCTCCTGTTCAAGGCGCTGTTCGAGATGTCGCGGAATCGGGTGGAGTATCTGGCACTGCTGACGGGGCGCGCGGTGCCTAACGACGTGGCGAAGTGGAACCGGCGGACCATCACGGAGATCGTCGACTTCATCGACAAGAGTGCGCCCGACCCGGACCAGTTCGAGACGACGCGAGGGGTCGTCCGGACGAAGGTGCGACGCTATGGCATCCCCGTGACACCGGCGGAGCTCGAGACGATCAGCCACATCCAGCAGGCGTTCTTCGACGGAGGGCTCGACCTCAAGTTCACGAGCCTCGGCCGCGCGCCGCGGGAGTACTACCCGAACCTGCGAAAGCTGCTGCTCGAGCGCGATCTCACCGGCAAACAGGCGAACTATCTCGCGAGCGAAGACGATTTCCAGTACCTCAAGTCGCTCGAGGCGAGAAATCTCGTGATCCCGGTCGTCGGCAACCTCGCCGGACCGCACGCGCTGCGGGAAATCGGCCGCGTGCTCACCGAACGCGGGGAGAAGTTGTCGGTGCTCTACGTATCGAACGTGGAGTTCTATCTGATGCGTGAGGGCAGCTTCGACACGTTTGCGGCGAGCGTCCGAACGCTCCCCTACAATGCGCGCAGCGTGATCATCCGAAGCTATTTCGGCGGCGGGTTTTACGGGTCGCACCCGCAGAGTGTCCCTGGCTACTTCAGCACCCAACTGCTCCAGACGGTGGATTCCTTCGCCCAGGAAGCCGGGCGCGGTGGCTACGCGACGTACAACGACCTGGTTTACAAGCACAACGAGCAGCTGAAATAGACGGCCGGCTGCCGCCTGCCGCCCGTCGCCCGTCGCCCGTCGCCCGTCGCCCTATTACTGTAGAGTCCGCTCCAGTATATTGACCCGGCGCGAGCCTGTGTCGTCTGATTATCATGTGGGTGCGGCGCGATCTCGACAGCCGCCCTCACAAACGCCCCGGTCTACCCACCGAGTCCTCCTTTCGCGACCGCTCCGATGCCGAAAACGAAGCAGAGCCGTTCCACCAGCCCCGCGGCCACCAGCGGCTCCCATCCCACGGTTTGCGACAAGGCCGATGTCCTCTTCCGATCCGCCGCCGAGTGCTGTCGGCAGCATCGTCGTTATGCACGGCTGATCGAGATGAACACCGACGAGACCGAGCAGGTCGCCGCGCTCCGGCTCGTCGCCGCGAGCGACGAGCAGCTCACCAGCGCTGCCGCGTCGTACGAGTCGTCTTGCATGAGCGTCAACGGCGAGCGACGTGACGACTGGTGGCACAAGGCGAACAACCTCTGGCTCGCGTGCCGGGAATACAATCGCCGGCACTCGCTGAGCGATGACGCCTCTGGTGAGTTCAGAGCACACGATGTGACGAAGCTCACATCGCTCGGCGTCGAATACGAGCTCGAAGCCTCTGCTCTGCTCGCCCTTCAGCACGCTGTCGAAGCCTATAGAAAGCTTCGCCCCGAAGCGGACCTCAGCCCGATCGCGCAGCGAAGCTGATCGGCGCTGATCCGCCCATCGGCGCGCCGTAAGGGCCCGGGCTCATAGCAGCCCGGGCCCTTCGTGTTTTCGAGAGCAGACTGCAGCATCGCGACCAGCGCGCACGGTGATTATCGTCCTCTGAGGGGCGCGCGTCCCGGACGACCATTCGTGACCACGACAGTGGAGGAATCGCGTGAGCGACGATGCAGTGATCGTCCTTCGGAAATACTCGAGCGAAGTGGAAGCGACGATGGCTCACCTGGTGCTCGAGGCACACAACATTCCGTCTGCCGTCATGCGCGATACCGCCGGCGGAATGATCCCGTCGATGGCGCTGCTCTATCCCGTGCGCCTCGCCGTGCGCCGTGAGGACGCCGATGAGGCTCGACGGATTCTCGACGCGGAAGCGCCATTGCAGTCGGAGGATGGTGGCGGCGAAGCGATCGAGGAGCCGCACGACTTCGCGGTGAACTGGACGCCGGATCAGGATCTCAAGGACGACGAGGACGAGGAGCGAGAGTCGGACTCGCGCTGGTGATTCGTCTTCGGTACCGCGGCGGTTCAGGAGCACTCGTTCGACCGCGGATGCAATGAATCGATGTCGGTGAGCTGAAGCCGCCCGCGTATCATCGCGTGCCCGATTCGAGTGCACGCGTGATCATCCGCTGCTACCTCTCACCGCAAGCGCTCGCGCACGTCCAGCACGCGTTCCCGCCACCGCATTGCGTCAGCAACGCGATCACGTGGGGCGCCCTCGTGTCCGACCTGCAGCGTCGACGGTGCGACGTCGCGATCGTCGACCCGTGCGCTGGCGGCGATCACCGCGCGCAGAGCCGACTGAGCATACTCACCCAGGCGATGACCCTCGTGCCGTCCATCCCGGTCATCGGATACGTCTCGGTGACGGCGTCCGCGATTCGGGTCGTGCAGGCGCTCGTTCGTTCGGGCGCGCCGGAGATCGTGATTCGTGGGGTGGATGACTCCCTCGATGCGCTGGCCGGCGTAATTCATCGAGCCGTCGCCAAGTGCGGGTGGGGCGACCTCGCGAGCGCGCTCGATCCCCTGCTGCGGGCTCTTCCCCTTCCGATTGGTGCGGCCATTCAGACGGCATTCACTCACCCGGAGCAGGTACGATCGGTTTCTGATTTGGCGGCGGCGGCGCGAATGACTCGACGCTCGCTCGACCGGTGGCTGGCGCGCGCCGGGCTCTCCCCGGCGCGAACGCTGCTGTCCTGCGCTCGCGTGAACGCCGCGTTCCACCTGCTCGCCGGAGGAAGCGTCCGCGTGGGCGAGGCAGCGCTGTTGGTGGGCTGCTCATCCCCGCGCTCGCTGACCCGCGAGCTCAGCGCAATCACGGGCCGCCCGGCGTCCGAGGCGACACGCGTCTCGAGAGATGCGTTTGCCGCAACGATCTGCCGGCGTCTGGTGCGCCGACCAAACGCACCCGCCGCGTGCTCGTCGTATTGACGCGTCGCGGTCTCGCTCCCTACGATGTCCCTCTGCCTTCCGAGTCCCATCGCTTTCTCTCGCCGTCCCTCGCCGTGGGATCGTTCCCTGCTACGCGTCACTCCGTCGTCGCCGGCATTGCAAGCCCGGACGTCCACACCCGTCGCGTCGCCTTCGACGCGCTCGTGTCGGCGTACTGGCGCCCAGTGTACAAATACGTCCGGATCAAATGGCGTCGCGACCGTGAGGACGCGGCAGACCTGACGCAGGAGTTCTTCGCGCGCGCGTTCGAGAAGGGCTCACTCGGGCGTTTCGAGCCAGCGCGGGCGCGCTTTCGCACATTCCTTCGCCTGTGCCTCGATGGCTTCGTGGCGAACGAGATCAAGGCGCGCGGACGTCTCAAGCGAGGTGGCGACGTGTCATTCGTCCCCATCGATTTCTCGGCCGCGGAGCACGAGCTCTCGATGCATCCCGCGGCGAACGGCACCGATGCGGCGGGTCTCGTGGGCACCGACGAGGACGATCTGTTTCGTCAGGAATGGGTCCGCGGCCTCTTCTCGGATGCGGTCGCCGCGCTGCGGGCGTCCTGCGAGGCCGCGGGCAAGACGACGCAGTTCGCCGTATTTCAACGCTACGATCTGGACGATCACCCTGACGCTCGACCGACCTATGCGCAGCTCGCATCCGAGCTCGCGATCCCGGTCACGCAGGTGACGAACTACCTGGCGTTCGCACGGCGTGAGCTTCGCCGTCTCGTGCTCGAGCGCCTCCGGGCACTCTGCGCCACCGACGAGGAGTTCCGGCTCGAAGCCCGCGAGCTTCTTGGCAGCGATCCAACATCGCGGCCCGCATGAGCACCATGTCGGACAGCGCGCTGCGCCGGCTGCGAGATGCCGCGGATGCACCCGATCTCACCGGCACGAAGTACGAGATCGTGGATCGTATCGGTCAGGGCGGCATGGGGACCGTTTACCGCGCGCGTGATCGCGAGCTGGGTCGGGAGATCGCGCTCAAAGTCGTTAGGCTTCCCGAGGGCGCACCGGACATCGCCGCCCGCATGATGCGTGAAGCGCGCACGCTGGCACGGCTCGAGCATCCCGGGATCGTGCCGGTGCACGACGTGGGCACGTTACTGGATGGCCGCGTGTTCTACGCGATGAAGCTCGTCCGCGGCGCTCCTCTCCACGAGTTGTCCGCGATCGGTCTCGCCGAACGACTGCGGATCGTCGAGCGAGTCTGCGAGGCGGTGGCGTTCGCGCACGCGCACGGCGTCATCCACCGGGACCTCAAGCCGCAGAACGTGATGGTCGGTCCGTTCGGCGAGGTCCTCGTGATGGATTGGGGCGTGGCGAAGGTCGTGGGCGACGCCGCGTCCTCGTTAGGTATCGACGCCGTGCCCGGCACCGACGACGCCGCGGAGCCGTCGACGGGACACGGGGTCGTGCTCGGAACTCCGGGATACATGGCGCCCGAACAGGCCGCCGGTGATCCGTCGCTGGTCGATGCGCGCGCCGATGTCTACGCGATCGGTGCGATTCTGCGCGACCTGACCGTGGCCGACGGTGTTGCGGCGCGTCCTGATGCGTTGGGAGACGTTTCGCGGCCGCTCCGCGCGATCATACGCCGAGCGATGGCGCCTGAGCCGGGCGAACGTTATCCCGATGTAACCGCGCTCGCGCGCGACGTGGCTGCGTTCCGCGCCGGAGATCGAGTGACTGCGTACAAGGAGAACCTCTTCGAGCGCACCCGACGCCTGGCTATCCGCCACAGTACGCCGATTCTGCTGGTGCTCGCGTACCTGCTCATGCGCCTGACGTTCCTCGCGGTGTTCGGCCGTTAAAGGAGTCCACCTGCCACGTTGAATGGGATGAGAGAGTCTCTCGATTCCCGATTCCCGATTCCCGATTCCCTTTCATAACTCCACTCGAACTATGAAAAAGCCCGTTTTCGGCATGCTCCTCGGCGGCCTCCTCGGAATTCCCGACGGTCTTTCCGCCCTCGTTTCGGCCGGCGACGACCCTAACGTGCGCGCCGGCATCGTCGGGATCGTGATCGGATCGACGGTGAAAGGCTTGATCACAGGTCTGTTGATCGGCTGGTTCGCCCGGAAGACGAGCTCACTCCCACTCGCGATAGTGTTCGGAATGGCGGTGGGGCTCGCGCTGGCGTTCTGCGTGTCGCTGCTGCAGGTCGCGGGAGGTCAGCCAGCGTATTACTGGCAGATCATGACACCCGGCGGGATTCTGGGAATCATCGTCGGATACGCGACGTTCAACCACCGCGAGCTGGGGATCGGGAATCGGGAATCGGGAATCGGAACTGCTCGCTAACGACTCCCGACCGCTCAGCTACAAACGGAACAAATAACTGAGCTTGATGAAAAACGCGTCCACCGTGCGCTCCATCCCGCGGAAACGCAGATGCTCTGGCCCCTCGTACGAGCCACCGTATCCGGCAAACAGGACTGTCCCCGGGATCGGCGTGTAGGAAAACAGCCAGTCGACCCGCAGATCGTTCCGCGAGAACCCGACATCGCGAGCGAAGCTGCCGTCCGCCTGCTGCCTGACGATCGCGTAGTTCGTCCGAGAGTCATCGTAGAGCGTATCCTGCTGCTCGGCGTCGTACTGACCCACGACGCGAAAGAACATCGGACGCGCGATCTGATACTCGACCTTGAGCCGCGGGATCTTCCTGATGCCGACCGTACTGCCGTCCGTCTTTCGGTTGTACTCGATGTGCTGGTACGTCGCATCGATGCGAAGCTTGTCGATCGGGCGGAGGCTCAGGTTGCCCGTGAAGTTCAGGATATGCGCCGACGACCACTCGTAGAAGTTTTCGTCCTGGCCCCAGATGTAGAACAGGTCGAACGCGAACCGCTTGAACTGCGGCGTGCCTAACGACAGGACGAAATCCAGGTTGTTGAGGCGCCCAACGCCCGTGAATGGAATCGTGTCGAATCCGGCGGCCGTGGGCTCGAGCAGTCGATAGCCACTGTAGAAGGCGTCGTCGAAGCCGAATTTCTCGATGAGCACCGAGGCGCCGCCTCGCCAGCCACCGCGGAACGTCGTGTTCTCGTTGAAGTGCAGCTTGCCGTCCTGGTAGGACTTCCCATGCATGAACTGGTCGTACTGCCACGTCAGCATGTAGTTGACCTGCAGCTGCGTGTTCTGTACGAGCCCGCCCGGCTTGCCGAAGAAATTGAAGCGGTGATTGAGACCAGTATTCACCAGGCCGACGCGTGAGAGGAAGCCCGCGTCCGCCCGGAAATCCGGATCCGTGGCGGCGATCGAGTACGTGAGTCCGAAGTTCCGTCCGTTGCGATCGACGCTCGTGTTCCAGAGCGGCGCGTTCGACGTTTCTCCGACCAGGCGCGTGGAGCTTCCACCCGCCTGTGCGCGAACCGTGTAGATCTTGTCGAACAGGAACCGGCCGTCGAGTCCGAGAACGCGATTTGAGTACTGGCCGTCGATCTTGTCGGTGTAAACAAGGCCCAGCCGCGACTGGCCGCCCAGGTCACGGGTCGCGCGGAGGATGTTGTAGAGCGGTCGGTTCGCGTTCGACCGAGTGTCGGGGTTCGTCCAGTTGATCGAGGTGGTGGGGTCGTCGAGCGCCGAGAGAAACGCGATGTTGGTACCCGCGACCTTGCCGGTCAGCTTCGCCGCCCCATCCGGCTTCACGATTTGTCGCGTGTACACGAGGTTCGTCGGCGTCGAGAAGTTCTCGAGCCCTTCGAGAAAGAACGGGCGTCGTTCGGGGTACGAGACCGCCGCGCGCGGATCGTAACTGATCGCCGCGACGTCCGCCTCGACCTGCGCGAAGTCCGGATTCACGGTCCCGTTGAACGTGAGGTTATTCGTAATGCCCCAGCGGACGTTGCCTCCGACCTCCGGCCCCTCGCGCGTGTAGTCCCATCGCCCGTCCGACGCCTCGGCGCCGTTGCTGCGCGTGACCACCTCGGGAATGACGTCCACGACGAGCCCCCGACGCAGATCCTTGAGGCCGATCAACCGTCCTGACTGGCCGAGAAACGATGCGCCGGCGCGACTGGCGGGTGCCCAACTGTCTTCCTGTCCCGAGTGCTGTACCTGCCTGACCACGTTGATGCCCCAGTCCTGCACGTCCTTCGACTGATAGCGCAGGCTCTTGAACGGAATGCGAATCTCGACCTGATACCCGAACGGCGTCACGTGGCCCTTGGACTCGAACACGAAGTTCGCGCTCAGGTCCGCCTGCTCGCGGGCGGACTGCGCACTGCCGAATGCACCGCCGCCCCTGCTGCCGGTCCCTTCGTTCAAGGTGCCGTCCGCCTGCACGCCTAACGGGTTCACCGCGAACACCATGGCCTGGCGACCGTCGTTGAACGTGCCGAGCAGGATCTGGACGTTCTCGTCAGTGAAGATCTTGTCGCGGTCGAGCAGGTGCGCGTTCACGAGCCCATGGGCTTCATACGCGCGGACACCGAAGTGGATCGCCGTCGGTGAATACCACACCAGCACCTGCGTCGAGTCGGTCGCGGGCAGACCGTCCACCGGCTGGAATTGCGAGAACCCCGTCAGTACTACCGCCTGCGACCACACCGCCTCGGTGAGCTCGCCGTCGATGGCGACATCGGCTTCGACGCGCGGAGGCGGGACGTCGAGCTTCTTCTCCCGGCCACTGTAGACGGTACCGGGGTCGGAGACGTGCGAAACGGCGAGCAGTGCAACGAGGGCGCGCATGCGTCGTGATGAGGGAATCGGCTTGGCCGCTCGGCGCGGTGCCGATGGCAAGCCCGAAATATGGCTCCCGTCGCCGCGATATGCCGCTCCATTGTCACGCCCTGAGAAGACCGGATCCGTCGCCGGCAGCGGACCGCTATCGCGTCACGAGGATCTCGGCACGATAGTCCGCGGAGTCGATCCCCGTGTTCGCTTTACGCTCCGGCACAAGGTTCACGAGCGCAATCGTGTAGCCATCCCACTCGGTCTTCTTCGGCTCGAGGGTCGTGTGAAGCGCCGCCACCGCGGCCTTGCTCCCCTGCTCGATTTTGAGTGCGATCTCGCCGTCGCCCGCCCAGACACATACGACGTCGGTGGGGCACCGCGAATCGCCTTCGACGCTCCGGAAGGTGAGACGAAGATCTCCCACCGTGACCGATTCACCGACCTTCATCGCGAACGATCTGCCGAGTTCCTGCTGGGAAACCGTGTGGTTGTTGCGCGAGGCCGCCGTGATGTCGGCGGACTTGTTGCTCGAACAGGCAGCCAGCGCCGCGAAGAGCAGCCCGGCAGTCAAATGGCGCATCGTCGTACCTCGAAGTGAAGTTCGCTCAGAGGTTGGTCGTGCATGCGGCCCGCAACCGTTCGGTCACGGGCCGCACCGATCATTGGTTACCCCGCCTAACTCGCGCTCGGCGAGCGCGGTCACGTGGACTGATTCGCGACGCTAGAAGCCGAAGTGCACGCCGAGGGTCAGCGCGACGTTGTTCATGGTCTTGCCGTTCAGGTTGAACGACGTCGCTTCCTTGAAGTCGAACTTGCCGAGGTAGTCCTTCGCCATGAGCTTGACGCCGAAGTTCGGGCTGAGCTTCACGTCGACGCCACCGCCGAAGTTGTACGCGACGTTGGTCGCGTTCGTGTTGAGGAAACTCGACGAGACCTCGTAGCGCATCGCGCCAATACCGCCCTGCACGAACGGAGTCACTGTGGGCGCAGATTGAAGAGGAATTTTGAGCTCCACACCGCCGTCGTAGAGGAGCGCCTTGCTCGAGCCGACATCGAGCCCCCCGATGATCGGGACCCCGACCTTCAGGTCCGTGCTGGAGTAGCCCACGTTGCCGTACAGCGCGACGTTTTTCGCCATCGTTAGGCTCATCTGGGCGCCGTACACGGGGCCGCTGCCGGAGGACACACTCGTGCCGATCGGCCCCTCGATCATCTTGCCGAACATCATGTAGCCGGCGTACGGCGACACGTCGAACACCGTCGGTTTGGCCTGTTGCGCGGCAAGCGGAAGGGCGCCGAGACTCGCGGCGAGGCCGATTACCGACGTGCGAAGTACGAGGCGTTTCATCTATCCTCCCTCTCTCTTTCTGACTGTAGGCGTTGAGAACCACGCCCGTGAGAAAGGCAGGACCGGTGCCGACGATGGCGCCGCTAACAGGCTGATCTAAGTTGTTGATATCAAATCTGATACATAACATCACGGACTCTACCTTATCGCCATTCTGTCCGCGACGGTGGACATTTCCCGTTCCCGACAAAGACAGCCCCGGCAAGGGATGCCGGTCGCGGACAGCAAACAGCGCCAGGTCCTACCCTGCCGCGAGCTGATCCCAGAACGCGGCCACCGCCTTGGCACCCTTCACGAAATTCTCATCGCTGATCCATTCGTTAGGCGCGTGCGCGTTCTCGCCCGGTAGCCCGAACCCCATGAGGAGCACCGGCGTGCCCAGAATGCGCTGGAAGTCGCCGACCACCGGAATCGATCCCCCTTCCCCAACGATCACGGGCTCACGACCGAACGCCGCCGTGAGCGCGCGACGCGCGGCGTCGAACACCGCGCCATCCAGCTCCGCGCGCCACGGCCGTCCGCCACTCAGGTTTTCCACCGTCACCGTCACACCGTTTGGCGCAACACGCTTTACGTGCGCCATCATCAGTCGTTCGATCTCCTCAGGCTGCTGATCCGGAACGAGACGGCAGCTGACCTTCGCCATCGCCTTCGAAGGCAGGACCGTCTTCGCGCCTTCGCCGGTGTAGCCGCTGAGCAGGCCGTTCACCTCACACGTCGGACGAGTCCAGATGCGCTCGAGCGTCGAGTACCCTTTCTCGCCGCCAAGGGCGGGCACGCCGGTCTGCTGCTGAAACACCCCCTCGTCGAACGGAAGCCGTCGAATCGCCGCGCGTGCCTCGTCGCCCCAGTCCCGCACGGCATCGTAGAAACCAGGGATCGCAATGGTGTGTGTGTGCTCGTCATGAAACGTCGCGATGATGCGCGCCAGTGCGGTCGCGGGATTCACGACGGCGCCCCCATAGCTCCCGGAGTGCAGATCGACGCTCGGACCGGTGACATTGATCTGGAAGTACGCGAGCCCGCGCAGCGACGACACGATCGATGGCTGCCCGGGCGCGAACATCGCCGAGTCCGAGATCACGACCGCATCCGCCGCGAGCCGCTTGGCGTTTTCCTCGACGAACCGCTCGAGGTTCTCGCTCCCGACCTCCTCTTCCCCTTCCGCAAGCACGATCACGTTGATCGGAAGCTTGCCTCGAACCGCCAGGTGCGCCTCGAGCGCCTTCACGTGCAGGAAGAGCTGTCCCTTGTCGTCTGTGGCCCCGCGGGCGTAGATGCGACCGTCTCGGATCGTCGGCTCGAAGGGTGGCGACTCCCATAGCTCGAGCGGCTCGACGGGCTGCACATCGTAATGCCCGTAGATGAGGATGGTCGGGGCGCCCGGCGCACCGCGCCACTCGCCGAGGACGATCGGGTGACCCGACGTGGGCTGGATCGATGCGTCGAAGCCAATCTTCGTGAGCGCGTCACGCAGCCACTCCGCAGTGCGGCGGACATCGGCGGCGTGCTCGGAGCGAGCGCTCACGCTCGGGATCCGCAGCAGGTCGAACAGCTCATCGTGGATGCGTCGATCGTGCTTGTCGAGGTACTGGTCCAGGTCGGTCATCGGGAATCGGGAATTGGGAATCGGGAATCGACCTTCGCGGTTTGAGCTGATAACTGATGGCTGATGGCTACCGACTAAAGACTAACGAAGGACTACAGATTTCCCGACCATGGTTCTCCTCACGTCATCAGACCTCCGTGCCATGCTGCGGCTCGCGGTGCCCGTCGCCGCGGTGCAGCTCGGAATCATGGCCATGGGCGTCGTCGACACGATCATGGTAGGTCACCTATCGCCCGCGGCGCTCGCCGCCGTGGCCCTGGGCAATCTCTACTTCTTCATCGCCGGAATTTTCGGGCAGGGCACGCTCATGGCCCTCGACCCGGTCATCGCCCAGGCGGTGGGAGCGCGCGACGAGGAGGCGATCTCGCGAGCGCTGCAACGCGGGCTCGTGCTGGCGCTCGCGCTCACGATCTTCACGTGCGCGACGTTCGTGCCGGTCGAATGGGTGCTCGTCGCGCTCAAGCAGCCGCCGGAAGTCGTTCCCGATGCGGCGAGCTACGTGCGCATCGCGATTCCCGGCGTGTTCCCGTTCTACGCGTTCATCGTGTTTCGCCAATCGCTTCAGGCGATGCATCGCGTGGCGCCGGTGTTGTGGACCGTGCTGCTCGCGAACCTTCTCAACGCCGGGTTGAACTGGGTATTCATCTACGGCAACCTCGGGTCGCCGGCGCTGGGGGTTGCCGGATCGTCGATCGCGACGAGTGTGAGCCGTTGGGCCATGGCGCTCGCGGTGCTGTCGATCTCGGGGCGGCAGGTCTGGCACCACCTAACGCCGTGGCGCCCTGAAACGCTTGCGATCGAACCGCTCCGCCGGATGTTGCGGCTCGGGCTCCCGATTGGGGTGCAATACCTGCTGGAATACGGCGCGTTCGCGGCCGCGGCGCTGCTCATGGGCGTGCTCGGCACGACTCAGATGGCGGCGCATCAGATCGCGATCAATCTCGCGTCGTTCACGTTCATGGTGCCACTTGGTGTCTCCACGGCGACGGCCGTGCTGGTGGGTCACGCGATCGGCGCCGGGAATGAAGAACAGGCGAGACGGTCGGCGGTGGCCGGCATCTTCATCGGCGCGTCGTTCATGTGCGCGAGCGCACTCGGCTTCCATTTCTTTCCCACCGTGCTCGCGCGATTGTACACGGGCAATGCCGATGTCATCGTCCTGGCGGCCATGCTGATTCCGATCGCTGGGGTGTTTCAGGTCTTTGACGGCATTCAGGCCGTAGCGGCCGGTGTGCTGCGAGGGATCGGCGACACCCACGCGCCGGCGATCATCAACGTCGTAGGTTTCTGGCTCATCGGCTTACCGGTGAGCTGGGTCCTGGCGTTTCGGTTAGGCGGGGGCGCTGTGGGCCTGTGGTGGGGTATCGTCGTGGGGCTCGCCGCGGTCGCGCTCATCCTGCTGGGTCGCGTCCGCGTTAGGCTCGGGCGAACGATGCACCGCGTGATCATCGACGAAGCCGTCGGCTGAGGCGCTGTCATAGCACCGGGCATACGAGGCTGGATGCCCGCGCTGGTGCGCGTCATGCACGTTTTTTCCCCCGCTGTTTCCGGTCGCCTGTCGCCTGTCGCCAGCCGCCTGTTGTCCGTCCCCCGTCGCCCGTCCCCGGTATGTCAAACCGTCTCGCCAACGAAACCAGCCCCTACCTCACCCAGCACGCCGAAAATCCGGTGGATTGGTATCCGTGGGGAAACGAAGCACTCGAGCGAGCGCGGCGCGAGGACAAGCCGATACTCCTGAGCATCGGCTACGCGGCGTGTCACTGGTGCCACGTCATGGCGCATGAGTCCTTCGAGGACGAAGAGACCGCGCGGCTCATGAACGAATTGTTCGTGAACATCAAGGTCGACCGCGAAGAGCGGCCAGACCTCGACAGCATCTACATGCAAGCGACGCAGGCCATGACGGGCCATGGCGGCTGGCCGATGACCGTGTTCCTCATGCCCGATATGGCGCCGTTCTATACCGGCACGTACTTCCCGCCGGAAGATCGACACGGCATGCCGTCGTTCCGCCGCGTGCTTCGGGCCGTCGCCGACGCCTATCGCTCGCGTCGGAGCGGAGTCGAGGAGACCGCGGCGAAGATGCGCGAGCTCTACGCGAACGCCGCAGCCGTGATGGCCTCCACGGGCGCGCTCACGGCGACGACCCTCGACCGTGCCTATCGAGCGATCGCGCAGCGGTACGACGCCCGGAACGGCGGCTTCGAGGACGCGCCGAAGTTTCCGCAGCCGATGGTGCTGGACTTCCTGTTGCGCTACGGGCGACGCACCGGCACCGACTACCCACTCGAGATGGTCACGGCGTCGTTCCGCAAGATGGCGCGCGGCGGGATCTACGATCAGCTCGCTGGCGGCTTCCATCGTTATGCGGTGGATGCGACATGGACCGTGCCCCATTTCGAAAAGATGTTGTACGATAACGCCCTGCTCTCGCGGATCGGCGCGCACCTGTGGCAGGCAACCCAGGACCCGGAAATCCGCCGGGTGACCGAGGAGACGATCGACTGGGTCGCGCGCGAGATGACCGCGCCGGGCGGCGGATTCTTCTCCTCGCTCGACGCGGATAGCGAGGGCCATGAAGGGACATTCTACGTCTGGACACGCGACGAGCTCGATAGGGCGTTAGGCGAGGCAAAGGCGGTGGTCACCGCGTATTGGGGTGCCGCGGAGGAACCGAACTTCGAAGGGCGATACATCCTCCACGTGCCCAACAATCCAGCGGTTGTCGCGGCGCGCGCGGGTATCAGCGTCGATGAGGTGGCGGAAGCCGTTGCGCACGCCCGCGCTGTCCTGCTGTCGCGACGAGCGGCGCGTGAGCGGCCCGGTCGGGACGAGAAGATTCTCGCGGCATGGAACGGCCTCATGATCCGCGGCATCGCGGAAGCCGCTCGCGCGTTCGGGCGTGATGACTACCGCGCGCTCGCCGTGCGAAACGGCGAATTTCTGCTGCGCGAGATGGTCAGAGACGGTCGCGTGATGCGGTCGCACACCGGTGGCGTCACCCGGATCCCCGGGTACCTCGACGACCACGCGGCCGTGGCGCTCGGGTTCCTCGACCTCTACGGGCTCACCTTCGATGACCGGTGGCTCGATGCGGCGCGAGCGATCGCGGACGCGGTCGATGCCTGGTTCTGGGACGATCGCATCGGGGCATACTTCGACACCGCGAGCGACCAGGAAGCGCTCCTCACACGCCCGCGGGACTTCACCGACAACGCCGTCCCGTCAGGCACGTCGCTCGCGGTAGACCTGCTACTCCGCCTGGCCGAGCTGCTCGGAGATACCACGCGCCGCGAGAGGGCAATGCGGATACTCGAGTCGCTGAGCGAATCGCTCGCTCGTTATGCGCCGGCGTTTGGACACCTCCTCGGCGCAGCCGACATGGCGGTGCACGGGGCGGTCGAAGTTGCCCTCGCGGGGAATCCGGCCGAGGATGATTTTCGTGCGCTGGCGCAGGCGGTCGGAAGCGCGTACGCCCCGTCGCTCGTGTTGGCCGGTGGGGCACCGAACGGTGACGGTGCCGCCGCGATCGCACTCCTCGCCGACAAGCCGGCGCGTGACGGTCACGCGACAGCGTACGTGTGTCGCCAGTATCTCTGCGAGGAGCCGACGACGGATCCCGCCGGTCTACCCGCCCTGCTCGCCCGCGCGTCGCGCTCGCCCCTAGGCGTCGGCGCCTAGCGGATGCCTAACGATTGCCGCACGGGTGCATGGTCCACTCGACGTGCCGCTCGCCGCCGGGCGTCGTTCCCTCGATCCGGGCGATGAGCGAGCCGTCTGCGCCGCGCCGGTAGATGATGCGCTGTGGGAAGTCGTGCTTGAGGTTTTCCCACGTCGCGCGGTTGTCCGACGCATCCTTCAGCGGGAACGAATCCGACTTCACGCCCTTCGGTCGGGGCGTCATGACGAACGTCGACTCCGTCCGCTCCACGGTGGTGAACTCGAAGTCGACCACGCGACCGTTGCGCACATATCGGGTCATGCCGATCAACAGATTCTCCGAGGCGGCCGAATAGTGCTCCTCGATGGTCGCACCGTTCGGCGACGGGCCGATCCAGCAGCCGGTCATGAACGAGACGGCGGACAGCGGTGGTACCGGTAGTGCGCGGCGACCTCCGCCGAACGCCACGAACACGGCAAGCGGGATGACGAAAAGCTCGTGACGCATGCGTCCACTCTCGTTGTCGACGTGAATGAAGGTCCGCGTAACCTTAGCGACCGTACAACCCACTCGTCTTGAAGAAATCCGACATCACACCGCCAACGTCAGCCGAGCGGCGAGTCGTCGATGCCTGGTGCGTCGTGAAAGTGATCCGACATGGGATGGAGCTCGCGCACGTAACTCGTGAGGGTCGTGCCGGCAAACTCACGGAACTCCCGAGCGAGGTGCGACTGGTCGGCGTAGCCATGCTGGGCAGCCAATCGCGCCCAGGACGGCCTCATCGCCGGCTCGATGGAGCGAACGACGCGCTGGAAGCGCACCAATCGGCAGAGCGTCTTGGGCCCGAATCCAACGTGGTCCCGAAAGGCCCGCTCGAGCTGCCGCGCGCCAAGCCCGGTAAGCGACATGAGGGCATCCACGCGGAGCGGTCGATCTGCGGCCCTCGCCGCACGCACCGACGCCAGCACCCGATCGTCAGTCCGGCGTCGCGCGCGGGCGAGCGTCGCGCCTAACGCGGTGTCGAGCACCGCGCCCTCGGCTCCCGCCGCCGCGGCCGCCAGTCGTTCCAAGACGGCGCCGATCAGCGGCGATGCCACGTCGGCGAGGGACGGGGCAACATCGCGAACCTCCTGTGGCGCGACGGACAGAAACGGCACGGCGCCACCGGGAGTAAAGCGAACGCCGACCAGTCGAATCGGCCCCGTCGGGGCGATGGACATATGCCGGGTCGTCGGGCCGACCACCAGCTCGAGCGGCTGGTGGTCCGTTCGGCCAACCTCGTCGTGGCGGATGAACCGCGCGCCGAGGTTGATGATCATCTCGACGCACCCATCGGGCAGGACACGCTGTGGGCTCGCATCACCCGTCGCGTCTGCGCTGAGGGTCCAATAGCACCGGACGTAAGGCGCGAGCGTCGGAGCGGGACTAAGCTCTCGGTAGAGCATTGAACTTTACGTAGTCGCCGGTCGCCGGTCGCCAGTCGATCACAGGTCTGCGCAACTCTTGAGAATCGATCGACAATTGGTACAGATGAGCTTGCAGGTTCGCCAGATCAGCCGGTCCGATCCGCACACGTCGCAAAGCTCCGACCGGGGTCCAGAGCGATCATCGTCCTGCGGGGTCGGTGGGCGATTCGTCCGGGCAGGTGGCGTTGCGTCGCTGGTCACGCCCCAACATATCGAACTTCCACGCCGCCGAGGGACGATAATGTTGCCGCGTGCTCAGGGCGTCCGAGAATGTGACCGAACACCTTGAATGAAGGTCAGCCCGACAGCATCCTGCATGCACCGCGGGGGCGGAGATTTCTCCGCCCCCGCGACGTGCTTCCGGTAGATGTGGCCGAGCACGCTTCCCTTCTCAGGTAGTCGCCGATGCATGGTCGCCTAACCCCCCGCTGGCATTGCCTCATGACGGCAGCCGCCGGCATCAGCCTCGCGTCTGCAGCCCTCGGCGCTCAGACAGCCAGCAAAGCCAAGGTTCTCACGCCTCCCAAGCCGGCCGACACGACCGCCTCCCGAGCCACCGCGCCGGTCGCAGCCGCTTCTGCCACCCGTCCCGCGCTGGTGCCGCAGTCGCCGGTCCTCGACTCGATTCGTGAAGTCGTCTTCCACAACCTGCTGGACAAGGACCGTGCGGGCTTCTCGACGCTCGCGTCGGCATTCTGCCTGGGCCTCTCGACCGACGATTTCAAGAAGGCGTCGAAGTCGCAGGATCGTTCCGACCCGTCGGAGGGGATGGTCCGTCGGCTGACGACACCGCGCACCCCGGCACGCCGGGCGTCGACCTGCACCTTCACGCCTAACGCGCCGGGTCGTTCCGTCGCGGGCCGCGCGCTGCTGTACACGGTCGGCGCGATCGATCTCTCCGCCGGCGACCGCGCCGAGGCGGCCGCGGGGTACAACTATGACGGCTACAGCTCGGGTGGTTACACGTTCAGCGTCGAGCGGTCCGACTCGGGATGGGTCGTGAAGCAGTGGCGCATGGAGTGGACGTCGAAGTCCGGTAGCCCGTAGTGTCAGCGGGCCGTTCACCAAAGATCCCCGCTCGTTGCGCTACCGCGTGACACGAGTCCCGGAGCGATCCGGCTCATCCGGGGCACCCGAAGCATCCGAACACCCCCCTCGTCGTAGATGCCGGACTGTTACCTGCCGGACCCGAGAGGGCCGGGCCCCAGAGACAAAGGGGAAACGGATCTGACGGAGCCAGCGGATCCGACGGATCGCTCAACGGCACCGATGCCTCCGCTTGCAACGAGCCGGAATTGAGAATGGAACGACCCCGGGAGGCGCTGGCGTCCCGGGGTCGTTGATAAAAAAAGAAGGATGAGAGACCGGACGTGCCATCGGACGCGTCACTGCTCGCGGGACAAATCCGCGAACATCGGCGTCATCGGTGTCAAATCCGCGTTAGGTCTCGCCGTCGTGTGCTAGTCGAAATCCAGCGCCAGATTCATGGCCGGCGGAGAGTGCGTGAGCGCCCCGACCGAGATGTAGTCCACGCCCGTCTCCGCGATCGCCCGCACCGTGTCCAGGGTGACCCCACCGGAGGCTTCCACGCTCGCCTTTCCGCGCGCGAGGTGGACCGCCTCGCGAATCGTCTCCACCGGCATGTTGTCCACGAGCACCTCATCGGCGCCGGCGTCGATCGCAGCCTTCACCTGCTCGATGGAGTCGCACTCGACCTCGATCTTCGCGCCAGGAGGGGCGAGCTCGCGAACGCGACGAACGGCAACACCGACGTCGCCGTCGACGGCCTTGAGATGGTTGTCCTTGATCAGGACCGCCCGCGCGAGGTCGAGTCGGTGGTTCACACCACCACCGGCGCGCACGGCGTACTTCTCGAGACGGCGCCAGCCCGGTGTCGTCTTGCGGGTGTCCAAAATCCGCGCGCGCGTTCCTTTCACCGCGTCGACGTACTTGGCCGTCAACGTCGAGATGCCGGACAGGCGCTGCATGAAATTCAGCGCCGTGCGCTCCGCGGAGAGCAGCGCCCGCGCATGCCCGGTCATGTAGATGACCGTGTCGCCCTTCTCGACGCGCGTGCCGTCCTCGCTGTCCACGCGCATGGAGATCTTCGGGTCGAGCAGACGAAAGGCCTCGAGCGCGAGCGAGACGCCGGCGATACACCCAGACTGGCGCGCGACCAGCGACGCACGGGCGCGGCGCGATGAGAGGACCGTGGCGATCGTCGTGACGTCGTTGAACGCCTGGTCCTCCTCGAGCGCTCCTCGCACGAGCGATGAGAGCTGGTCGTGTGTCAGCGGAAACCGGAGCCGGTCATAGTTGAGTGCCGGGACCGACAGCGGTGTTACCGTCCGAGGGGCGCGGAATGGTTCACCCGACGAGGACGGGTTGGGGGTTGGCGTCGTCATCTCATGCTCCTCTACCCGGGCCTGTATCACTCACCCGGGTCCTGAGTGGATGCAGGATCAGGCGAGAGTGGCGTCTGACCTCCGATCGCCACCATTCGCTCGATCGCGCGTCGCGCCCGCGCGGCGACGTCGCCCCGGACCGTGATGTGATGCTCGAGAGTCTCGAGCGACCGCAGCACCTTGGGAAGCGTCGTGACCTTCATGTAGGCGCATTGTGCCCGGTCGCTCGCCGGGATGAACGTCTTCGTTGGATTCGCCTTCCGCAAGCGGTGAAGAATGCCGATTTCCGTCGCGACAATGAATGTGCTGGCCGTTGATTCAGACGGACGCCGGATCATCCCCTCCGTCGACAGGATCTGAACGCCAGTCGGATCCACGTCGCCGGCCGATACAGCTTCGACCACGTTCGTGGCGCACCCGCACTCGGGGTGGATCAGCAACTCAGCCCCGGGGTGCTGCGAGCGCTGGCGGGAGATGTGCTCGGGATCGATGCCGGCGTGCACGTGACATTCGCCCATCCAGACGTGGATGTTCTCGCGACCAGTGACACGACGCACATGCGCTCCGAGGAACATGTCGGGGAGGAAGAGAATCTCCTTGTCGGCCGGAATGGAGTTCACGACTTCTACGGCGTTCCCCGATGTGCAGCAATAATCGCTCTCGGCCTTCACGTCCGCGGTCGTGTTCACATACGAGACCACGACGGCGCCTGGATGCTCGGCCTTCCATTCCCGAAGCTGCTCGGCATTGATGGTCGACGCGAGCGAGCACCCGGCGGCGAGATCGGGGAGCAGGACTTTCTTGTGCGGCGAGAGGATCGCGGCCGTTTCGGCCATGAAATGAACGCCGCAAAAGACGATGATGTCGGCCTCGGTTTTCGCCGCTTCCCTGCTCAACCCGAGGGAGTCACCAACGAAATCGGCGACGTCCTGGACCTCTGATCGCTCGTAGTTGTGTGCGAGGATGACCGCGTTCCGCCGCTTCGCGAGCTCACGGATCCGCTCGGCAAGGTCGGGATCGGGGCGCGTCTGGACTGGGAGAGCCATGACGTAATCTAGCCGCATCAGATAGCTCAGCTACCTGATGCGCAAATGGTTACTGGTGGCTGGTCACCGAGCTCACCACTCGATGTGCCGCCCCTTCCACTTGCGCTTGGCTCTCGGGAAGTCGGACCGATAGTGTCCTCCGCGCGATTCCTTCCGCATCAATGCGGCTTCGACGATGAGTCGCGCGGTTTCGGCCATGTTCGCTTCCTCGGTTGCGCCCTCGGGCAATCGCGAGACGATTTCCTCGAGCCTGCCGATGCACTTTCTGAGCCCCTTGGCGGTCCGCGCGATGCCGGCGTACTCCCACATAACGAGGCGAACCTCGTCCGCCGCGACCTGCGCCGCGCCACGGTCGGCAAGAGGCGGGACCCGCCACGTCTGCTTCCTGGGCACACCGGTGAGCGGAGGCGTCTGGACGAGATCGCGCGCCACACGCTCGGCGAACACGAGACCCTCGAGGAGCGAGTTGGAGGCGAGACGGTTCGCGCCATGGACCCCCGTCCGCGACACCTCCCCACAGGCGTAGAGTCGCGTCAGCGATGACCGTCCGGCGAGGTCGACGACGATCCCACCCATCATGTAGTGCGCTGCCGGCGTGACCGGGATCAGTTGCCGCGACGGGTCAATGCCGCGTGCCTTGCACAGCGCGTAGATCCCGGGGAACCGTTTCTTGAACCCGGCACCCAGCCGTCGGGCGTCGAGGTAGACCTTCCGGCCGCCCGCCTGCTCGCGAAAGATCGCCCGCGCTACGACGTCGCGCGGCGCGAGCTCGGCGAGCCGATGTCGGTCGCGCATGAATCGCTTGCCGGCCGCGTTCAGCAGCTTGGCGCCTTCGCCGCGTACCGCCTCGGAGATGAGCGCGAGTGGATTCTCGGGCGTGTCGAGCGCCGTCGGATGAAACTGCACGAACTCCATGTCGGCGAGCTTCACGCCGGCGCGGTGGGCAATGGCGTAGCCGTCACCAGTCGCGACAACCGGATTCGTCGTGTATCGGTAAACCTGGCCGCAGCCGCCCGTCGCGAGCACGGTGGCGTCGGCGATAATCTCCGCCGCCCGCCCGGCGACGCTCACGCGTGCGCCGCAGCATCGTCCGCGGTCGACGATCAGATCCAGCACGCGCGTCTTCTCGAAGACCGCGACGCGCTCGCTCTCCTGAACTCGCACGCTGAGCGCGCGAGCAACCTCGGCACCGGTTTGGTCGCCGTGTGCGTGTACGATGCGATGACGCGAGTGTGCCGCTTCCCGTCCGAGCTTGAGCTTCCCATCGGATCCCAGGTCGAATTGGGCGCCGGCGGTCTGCAGCTCGCGGACCCGCGCCGGACCTTCCTCGACCAGCACCTCGACCGCGGCCGCGTCACACAACGCGGCACCGGCTGCGAGGGTGTCTTTCCGATGGAGCTCGGGGGAATCCCCGGCACCGAGCGCGGCGGCTATGCCGCCCTGCGCATAGGCGGTTGCGCTATCGAAGAGTGACCGCTTGGTGACGACGAGGACGTCGTCGGTCTGTGAGGCCCGCCACGCCGTGTGCAGCCCAGCCACGCCGCTTCCGATGATCAGGAAGCGGGTTCGTATGCGATCTGTCATGGGTGGGAATCAACATTCCCCCCACGCAAGATGGAAGCAACGCTCCGCCGTCAGGCGCGGTGCCTCACGGCTCGCCATCGGCTTGCGATATCGCCGCGTGATGTGGGTGCGGTTGCGTCTCGTCCGGTTGGCGATTGCGGCTCGAGTCGTTCGACTCGCCGGTCGCGGCTTGTGGTCGCGGCCGGTCGTTAGGCGCATCGCCCTGATTTCGTTGCCCCGATTTCATGTGATCCTCATGGATGAAAAACGTGAGGCCCGTCCGGTCCGGGACGGGCCTCACGCGCTTTGAGAACGAGTGGCCCCTCCCGTTGCGGAGAGGAGCCACAGCTGAGCGGTGTTACGTTGCCAGTGCTCCTCTCCGAACGCCAATAAGCCCTGCCCCGAGTACGAGGCTAAGGCCGACGAGCGTGGTAAGGGTGAGGAGCACCGTGGAGCTCATGGACGCAGGTTATGCAGGGCAGTCATGTCGCGCAAGAGTCTCAAGGGGCTACGCCGAGCGGTCGATGCACCCGGTGAACTTCGGGTTGTTTCGCTCGTCGCTCGAGACCGGGAAGTTCACGTCGCTGCCATACTCGCCGCCCTTGTGGTACTCCCCGATCGGGAACACCGTGTCCTCCGTGCGTGAGTACTGCCGCACGAGCCGGCGCATGTCTCCCAACCGGTGCGCGGTACCCCACATCCAGAAGGCACGCTCCTGGAATAGCAGGTTCGTACGCTCGATGTCGGTCCCGGGGTCCACGAGGGGATTGAGTCCGGCGAACGCGCGAAGCGCGTTGAGCGTCGCGATCGCCGGCCCCGGCGTCCCGGCGCGGAACTGCGCCTCGGCTTCAATGAGCCGAGCCTCGATGCCGGACGCCAGCACCACGTTCGCCTGCTGATCCGGATACTTCAGCTGCAGGTTGAACGGCGTTGCCCTGTCGAATCCGAGCTGTCCGGTGACGACGACGTCCAGACGCGGGTCGTTGGCGGTTATGTATGGCAATCCATTTCCCCCCTCACGCTCTGGTACGCTGAACGCGAAGGTGTTCGCCGTGTAGTTCCAGATGCCGTTGTTCTGACGGAGGCTGTTGGACGAGCTCCTAACGAGATACTGGAAGCTCCCGGGCACTTCGGATGCCGCGGTCGCGGCGGCATCGGCCTGATTGAGGTCGAGCAGCGCGCGGGCCTTCCCGACACGCGCGAGGTTCAGGAGATCGGCATCTTCCTGGGCCGTTGCGATCGTGATCGCCGAGTCGAATTTGGCGACCGCGATCTGCAGGACCTCGTCGCGCGTCTGGGGATCACCATACGTGATGTTCCCGCCCGCATCGATCGTGCTGAACGGGACGCCCGAGCAGTAGTTCTCTCCGAACAGAACGTACGAGAACCCGGCCAGACTCAGCACTTCCGATTGCCCGTCTGCGCCGGCGTCGAGCTTGTTGTACTGCGACGATGCGAAGTCCGCCGTCGCGCGCGCGCGGCTCAGGTCGAGAAACAGAGCGACCAGCGAGAGGTTCGAGGGAATGATGTCACGCTGATCGACGGAGATCCGGTCCGGGAAGCTCTCGGCGTTCAGGAACTCGTCGCCGAGGAGACCGGACATCGTCGCCTGTCCTTCGTGGCCGCCGTTGGCGAGGTCGGCACCGCCGCTGAACGCCAGCTGGAAGGTCGAGAGCACGCCGTTGCGGAGCGTTGGAAGCGCGGACTTGTCGTTCAGCTGGCCCGGGGATACGACGTCGATGTCCTTGACGTCGAGGGCCTGGTTTGGATTGCACGCGGCGGCGAGGAGCAGGGTGCCTAACAAGGCGCCCCGGGTCGCACGGTCGCGCGTGCGAGTCAGGTTGTTGATCATCTATGTCGATCCTTGTGGATTCCGGTTGTGGGGTTACCAGTTGAGCGACACGCGCGCCGTGAAGTACCGGACCGGCGGTTGCGTGAGGAACTCGGCGGTGCTGAAGTTCGAGCTGCCATTCCAGTTGAGCTCCGGGTCGAAGCCGGTGTAGTTGGTCCACGTCGCCAGGTTGCGGCCGGCGAGCGTGAGCGAGAGGTTCGTCGTGCGGACGCGCCGCGCCCAATCGTTAGGCGCGATGAGCGTCACCGACACCTCACGAAGCTTCACGAACGAGGCGTCCTCGACATACCCGGCGTCCGTGCCCAGGAGCGACGCCATGCGGCGCGCCTGCTCGAAGAGCGGGGTCTTCGGGTCGTAGGCTGCCTGGCACGTCTGAAAGGCCACACACCGGAACTGCTCGGTGGCGTTGTACAGCTCGTACCCGCCCCGGTGATCGACGACCCCGCCCACCCGCACGTACTTGTAGAGCGTGAAGTTCGTGTTCAGGGTGAGCTCACGCTTCGGCAGCGGATTTCCGAGATAGGCAACGTTGTCGCCGAGCTTCACTTCGCAATCCGGCGTGTCGTCGGCGGAGGTTGGGCCGCAACCGTAGGGGCTGATGATGCCGTCGTTGTTCTTGTCCTGCCACGAGATCAGCGGGCGCTGCCAGTAACCGGCGGTCGGCTGCCCCTCGACGAAGCGCTGGATGGCATTGCCGTCCACCGCCCCAAGGCCGAGGAAGATCGTGTCGACGCCGGCGCCTAACGTGACAAGGCGGTTGCTGTTGACCGACCCGTTCACCGTCAGGTTCCACTTGAAGTTGTTGTAATCGAGCACGGTGGCGTTGAGCGTCCCCTCCACGCCCTTGTTCGTGACCTCACCGAGGTTCTCGAAGCGCGTCTGTGCCCCGGTGGACGGCGCGAGCTGTCGCTGGATGAGCGCGTCCTTCGTGGACTTGTTGTAGTACGTGAACTCCAGCGACACCCGGCTGTTCAGCAGGCCGAGGTCGAGCCCGCCCTCGTACTCCGTGGAGAGCTCGGGCTTGAGCGTCTCGTTGCCGACGTTCGCCCCGAGCTCGAGGGCGCCGACGTCGCCCACCTCGCGCCTAACGCCAACCGCCTGGAAGAACGAAACCGCGTTTCGGAAGCCCGGACGCTGGCCGGACTGCCCAACCGACCCGCGCAGCCGGAGCGAGCTCACGACATTGGTCTTGGGGAACCACGACTCGTCGCCGATCACCCAGGACAGGCTTGCCGACGGATAGTAGACCAGCTTGAAGTCCTGACCGAACGCGCTGTTGTCGTCGCCACGAATGGCGGCGGTGAGGAACAACCGGTCGCGCCACGCGAGCTTCTGCTGCACGTATCCGCCGAGCGTCACGATGTCGCTGTTCTGCTGTGTCGCGGCAAACCCGAACGTCGTGCCTGCGACGGAGCTCGAGCCCGCGGCGAGGCCTTCCCCCGCCGCCTGCGTTCCGTTCACCGTCTCCTTGTTGTACTGCGTGCCGATCGACGTCGATGCCGCAAGACCCGACAGGGTGTACGACGCCGTCGCGTTCAGGTTGGCCGTGTAGGTCCAGAAGCTGTACGGGTTCGACGTCGCATTGCCCTGATTCCGTCGATCGGGCTCCGGAATCAGGTTCGGCTGAATGACCTGCAGGTCGGAGCGACCAGCGTAATCGAGACCCGTCACGCCCACGACGTTCAGCCATGACAGCGGGCGCCAATTGCCGTTGCCCGACAGCGTCGTGCGATCAGTGTTCTGCGCCGTGTAGATCTGGTTGAGTACCTCCACCGGATAGAACAGATTGCCGTGGAGGTCCGGGTCATCCTCGGCACTGCCGAAGAGGCCGTTCGCGATGGGACTCAGGTCGTTGTTGTCGTTCTGCGGCAGCTTGAGCCGCGACTGGTTGAACCCGGCGTTCACACCGACGTCCAGCTTCGGTCCCAGTTGACCCGTTAGGTTCGCGCGGATGCCGGTGCGACGCACCTCGTTGTTGGTGTAGACACCGTGCTCGCGCCCGAAGTCTCCGGCGAGGTAGTACTGCACGACGTCCGTTCCGCCGCTCGCGCTCGCCCCGAACTCACTGCGCCACCCGTCCACGAATGGGCCGTGCTGCTCGAGGGGATTGAAGCTGAGGAGCGAGTCGGGTTTCGGCGTACAGTCGCCACCGAGCTGCGCCTCGAGTGAGCAGAAGCGAGTCCGGCGCGGCACTGCGCCAGTCGTTAGGCCGACCCGCTCGAAGTTCGCCGGGTACGACGTTACATCGCGAACGGTTCCGCCGTCCGCGTACGCCGTCCATTTCGTCCTGCCGGCCCGGCCGCGTTTGGTGGTGATCTGTACAACGCCGTTCGCGGCAGCCGTACCATAGAGAGCGGCCGCGGCGGGACCCTTGATGACCTCGATGTTGTCGATGTCTTCGGGGTTGAGATCGTCGAGCCGACTTGGATTCTGCCCGCCGATGTCGATCGTGGATCCGGACACATCGCTGATGGCCCGGACGCCATCGATGATGATGAGCGGCTCGTTCGACAGGGACAGACTGTTCGACCCGCGAATGCGGATGCGTGATCCGCCTCCCGTCGTGCCACTCGTCTGCGTGACGACGACGTTCGCCGCCCGCGATGACAGGAGGTCGTTCACGCCATTCACGAGCGTCTTCGGAATGGAATCCGTGTTGATGGTGGCGACGTTGTTGCCCGACTCGCGGCGCAGTTCGGACTCGCCTGTCGCGCTGATGACCACCTGATCGAGTCGCGTCGCCGTTATACCGAGCGCGAAGTCGGCCGTGACGGTTTCGTTGCCGTTGATGGTGAGGGTGCGTGTCTCCGCC
This sequence comes from Gemmatimonadaceae bacterium, assembly GCA_036509075.1. GTDB lineage: Bacteria > Gemmatimonadota > Gemmatimonadetes > Gemmatimonadales > Gemmatimonadaceae > JAJKIV01. Next base: position 9,616 of record DATCGG010000234.1, on the reverse strand, counting down.
TCATAGCCAAGGCGAATGACCCGAACACGGACTTCCCCCGCGGGAACGGCGGTCAGACGGTACTGTCCGGCATCACTCGTTCGTGTGCCGCGCGTGGTGCCGACGATCAGAACCTGTGCATCCCCGACCGGTTGCTGTGTCGATCGGTCGGTGACATGACCCGTTATCGTGCCGGTCGCTTGTGCGTGAGTGGCGACGACTGGCACGAGCATCGTTGCACCACCCGCGAGAATCCGACGAACTAGTCTCTTCATCGCGCTTCCTCCTCGAGTTCGCGCGCCGATGTTCGGGAGTCTCGTAGTTCCGCAGTGCTCGACGCCCAGAACGCCTGGTTCGGCGCGGTGAGAACCGAGCAGATAGATCGCCGTCACGAGCGCGAGCAATCATTCTGGGATGAGGCGATTCGATCAGTGATCGATGGTGGAGCCGCGATGCCAGACCGGACTCGATCAGCTCGTCCCAACCCTAACGACGATCGATCCGCGGCATGGCGGTCAAGTTGAGATCGGCATGACGACGCGATGATCCCATGTCGGCATGGTTCGTGACGAAGTGCTCGGTCCACAAGGAGCGGTTCGCGGGAGTCCGAAGCTGCAAAGAAGACTGGGAACACCGAGCAGGCCGGCAATAGCGCGCCGCATAAGGAGAGCGGAGAGCGTCACTGACTCGTCATCCCGAGCGCAGCGAGGGATCGCAACACTCCCGGTAGAGAGCCCTCTATCGGGATGATCGCGATCCCTCGCTGCGCTCGGGATGACACGCCTCTTTTGCTGTCGCCGGTCGCCTGTCCCCGTCACTAGCTTTTCCGTGTGCGATTCCGTCATCCGCGAGTCGCGATTGCCTTCGCGATCGCCGGCGCCATCCAGCTGGTTCTCTCATTGCCGGCCCTAGCGCAGACGGGCGCCGACGCGATGGAATCACGCGATTCGACTCGCGCGAGCTTCGGGCTCCGCGCGCAGGCGATTGGGCTCGCGACGCACGTAGACCCCGGGCCCGCTGACCGCAGCTACACCGAGGGCTACCTCGCGCAGCCGCTCATCATGGCACATGGCGGCGTCCTGGACCGTCACCTCCAGGGCGTACTGACGCTCGACTTCGAAGGGCTGACCCTCGAGCGCGGCCAACTCAACATGGGAGCGTACGGCGAGGGTTTCGCCGATCGGCGCCACCCCCACACGTACCTGCACGAGGCGATAGCGGTCGCGAGCGGAGCTTTCGGCCGCGTCGGGGTATCACTGGCCGGAGGCAAGGGCTTCGTTCCATTCGGCACCGACGACCCAATGACCCGGCCGTTCGCCGCCTACCCCGTGAACCATCACCTTGCTCAGATCCTCGAGCGATACGTCGCGATCGCAGCAGTGAGCGCCGGCCCGGTGACGCTCGAAGGCGCGGCGTTCAACGGCGATGAGCCAACGAGTCCCGGTGCGCCACCTGACGCGAGCCGCTTCGGAGACTCGTGGGCACTGCGCGCAACCGTGACGCCGTATTCGCCGGTGGAGATCGAGGGCAGCTTCGCGTCGGTCACGTCACCCGAGATCGCGAGCGGTGGTGGCCGAGACCAGCGCAAGTGGAGCGCCGGAGCTCGACTCAGGCAGCCACTTGGTCGGCTGAGCTACGCCCTCGTGGAATGGGCGCGCACCGACGAGCTGGTAGGCGACGTCAAAGCAAACCAATTCACGTCCCTCCTGGCCGAGGGGTCCACTGCCCTTGCGCGAGCAACCGTGAGCGCGCGATTCGAGAACACGACGCGACCGGAGGAAGAGCGATTGACCGATCCGTTTCGGTACTCGCGCCACCCAACGGACCTCTCGATCATCGGCATAACGCGATGGCAGGTCGGGACCATTGCCGTGAGCACGCCACTCCCATCACGACGCATGGACATCGCGCCGTTCGTGGAAGTCAGCTATGCTCATCCGACGGAGGAGCTCACGCCATCCGCGTTCGTGCCGCAGGACTTCTACGGTTCCACGTCGATCTGGAGCGCATCGGTCGGACTACGACTCGGGATCGGCTCGATGGTTCATCGCATGGGACGCTATGGCGCCGGCGTGCCTAACGTTCGCAGCGTGGCCACGGCAGGCGGCCAGCACGTCCACTGATCACGCCAACACCCACCTCTCGAGATGGCATTCAGACCTCGTCGGTTTCGCGGGCCGCTCGTAACCTTGTCGGCCGCCGCGGTCGCGGCCTGCAGCTCCGATTCCCCCACAGCCGTCAAGCCGTTCACCGGACCGTCACTGTCCATCATCGGACACGGTCAGACGACCGTGCGCTACACGGCCGAGCTCTGGACGCGAGGCAACGTCGCGTACACGACCACGTGGGGCCAGCGCTCCCCGGCTGCCGTTGGAAACGCGGTGTACATCTGGAACATTGGCAGCAACACGCCAACCATGGCGGATTCGCTCATCGTCGAGAATGCGACGACGTTAGGCGACATCCAGGTGTCCGATGATGGCGCGCTGCTCGTGGTGGCCACCGAGCGCGACAACGGGTCGATCGTCATCTACGACCTCACCGACCCCCTCAAGCCGTCGCGCCTCGCGCGCTACCAGACACCTAACACGACCAACGGCGTCCACACCGCCGAGGTGGCGCGAGTCGACGGCACGCTGTACGCGTTTCTGTCGATCGATCCGCCCGACGCGCGCCTCGTGATCGTCGACCTGTCGAACCCCGAAGACCCACGTGAGGTGATGGTGCGGACCATGGGCAACCCGTTCGTGCACGATGTCTTCGTGCGCGACGGGCTGCTCTTCACCGCCCTCTGGAACGACGGCGTGACCATCTGGGACGTGGGCGGCGGAAGCAAGGGCGGAACCCTTGCCGACCCCGTGCAGATCGGGAACGTGCGCACGGCTCCATGGTCGCCGTCCGTCACCGGCAGCGAAGCACACAATGTGTGGTGGTTTCACGACGACGGCGGCGGCGCAGATGCGAAGCGGTTCGTGTTCGTAGGCGAAGAAGCTCCCGGCACTGGCGGCACTGTCCTCAACTCATCGAACGGCGATATCCACGTGGTCGACGCGAGCGACATGTCGGCCCCGCGCGAAGTTGCGTTCTACCACGTGGACGGCGCCGGCACACACAACTTCTCGGTCGATGAAGAGCGTGGCATCCTCTACGCGGCGTACTACAACGCGGGCGTTCGTGCCATCGACGTGCGCGGCGACCTCTCGACGTGCTCCGGAGACCAGAAGGCCGCCGATGGGCGCTGCGACCTGCGCAAGATGGGCCGTGAGGTGGCGGCGGGTCTCGCCAGCGCCCAGACCTTCATCTGGGGTGTGCACTTCGACGGCAGCTTCGTGTATGCGTCGGACATGCTGTCGGGCATCTGGAAGCTCGCCGCTGCCTCTCGACCGGCGCCGTAGGTCATCCCGAGCCGTCAGGCGAGGGATCGCGGTTGTCCCGAGAGAGGGCCCTCTACCGGGAGGATCGCGATCCCTCGCTACGCTCGGGATGACACGGGGTTGCCCGCCCCCGTTCGCGAACGGATTTTATCCGCCAGATGAAACGGCTTCTCACCCTCCTCGGCGTGCTCCTCGTGGCGCACGTCGCGCTGTTGTTCGTCCGCCCACGCGGGGCATCCTCCGCTCAGACCCGCGACGCGATCGACGTCGGGATCGTCTTCGACGTCGGCGGCCGCGGTGACAAGTCATTCAACGATGGCGCCTACCTGGGCGCCGAACGGGCCGAGCGTCAGCTGGGCGCGCGCGTGCGCTTCATCGAGCCTGGCGAAGGCTCCGATCGCGAAGCCGGCCTTCGACTCCTTGCAGCCGAGGGGATGGACATCGTCATCGGCGTCGGCTTCATCTTCACCGATGACCTGACGCAGCTCGCGAAGGAGTACCCGAAGACGAAGTTCGCGGGCGTCGACTACGCCATCAGCAGCGACGCGCAGGGCAAGCCGATCCCGCCGCCACCGAATCTGGCGGCCCTCAAGTTCCGCGAGGAACAAGGATCATTCCTCGTCGGCGCCCTCGCCGCGCTCGTTGGCGGATCGAAGCGAGTCGGATTCATCGGCGGTATGGACATACCGCTGATCCACAAGTTCGAAGCTGGCTATCGTGCCGGCGTAAAGCATGTCTGCCCGGACTGCACGGTGATCGCGCAGTACGCTGGTGTAACGCCCGAGGCGTTCCGTAATCCCGGACGGGGCAAGGAGCTCGCGCTCAGCCAGTATCAATCCGGGGTCAACATCATCTTTCACGCATCGGGATCGACGGGGCTCGGCGTGTTCGAGGCCGCACGCGCGTCGCACAAGCTGGCGATCGGCGTCGATGCAGATCAGTGGGCGGAGGCGCCCAATTACGTGCTCACCTCCATGGTGAAGGGTGTCGACGCCGCCGTGTACGACGCGATCCGCCGCGCGAAGGATGGGTCGTTCACCGGAGGGATCTACCAGTTCGGTCTCGCCGAAGGCGGCGTGGGATATGTGTACGACGTGAACAACAGGAAATTGATTCCGGACTCCGTGCGCGCTCGGCTCAACGAGCTGCAAGCGGAGATCATCGCCGGCAAGATCGACGTGCCCAGCACTCGATGAGCGGCGCCGCGGCCGTGCGGATGGCCGGAATCGTCAAGCGATTCGGGCGCATCGTCGCGAATGCCAGCGCGGATTTCGAGGTCGCGTCAGGCGAGATTCACGCGCTCGTGGGCGAGAACGGGGCTGGCAAGTCGACGCTGATGCGAGTGCTCGCGGGGATGTATCCGCCTGACGCCGGCGTCGTCGAGGTCGCGACCGACGGGGGTCCGCTTCGTGATGTCACCGGCTGGAGCACTCGGCAGGCCATCGACGCGGGCGTCGCCATGGTGCATCAGCACTTCATGCTCGTGCCCACGCTCACGGTCGCCGAAAACCTGATTCTTGGTCGGGAGCTCCGGCGCGGACTCGCGCTCGACCTGCGCGCTGCCGAACGCGAGGTGCGTGAGCTGTCGGGGCGAACCGGTTTGCGCGTCGACGCGTCGCGACTGGTCTCCGATCTGTCGGTCGGCGAAGCACAGCGCGTCGAGATTCTGAAGACGCTGTACCGCGGCGCGAAAGTGCTGATTCTCGACGAGCCGACGGCCGTGCTGTCGCCACCGGAGGTCGGTGAGCTGTGGAAGGTGCTGCGTCGCCTGCGGGATGACGGCGGGACCGTCATCCTCATCACGCACAAGCTCGATGAGGTGATCGAGATCTCGGAGACGATCACAGTAATGCGTGCGGGGCGAACGGTGGGGCGGATGCGGACGACGGACTCTACACCGCGTACCATCGCGAAGATGATGGTGGGAAGGGATGTCTCGCTGGCGCTCGACATCCGGGAACGGGGAACGGGGAACGGGGAACCGTACCTTCGAGGAGCCTCTGTTCCCGGTTCCCAGTTCCCCGTTCCCGCGTTGCAGGTCCAGAACCTCACCGTTCCCTCCCCTCGCAAACCTAACGAGGTGGATGCGGTCTCCTTCACCGTCGCGCGGGGCGAGATCCTCGGGATCGCAGGCGTGGAGGGCAACGGACAGACGGAGCTCATCGAAGCGATCACCGGGCTTCGGGCGGCTTCGTCGGGCACCGTGAGCATTGCGGACTCGTCAGGCACACTCCGCGACGTCACCACGCACGATGTCCGCGCGCGAGCCGACACCGGACTCTCGCACGTTCCCGAGGACCGGCAGCGACGCGGGCTCATCCTCGAGTATTCGGTGGCGGACAATCTCATCCTCGGCCAGCAGCATCGGTTCACCGGCGGCGCCAACGTGCTCGATCGGGCCAGAATTTCCGGCAACGCGGCGAGCCGCATCAAGACGTTCGACATCCGACCGCCTGACGAGTCGCTTCCGTCTCGCGCACTGTCTGGCGGCAATCAGCAGAAGGTCGTCATCGCCCGGGAGATGAGTCGCGACTTCACGGTGCTCATCGCGGCGCAGCCCACGCGGGGCGTCGACGTCGGTGCGATCGAGTTCATACACGATCAACTGCGGAGAGCCCGCGCGGACGGCAAGGCGATCCTGCTCGTTTCTGCGGACCTCGTGGAAATCCTGGCGCTCTCGGACCGTGTCGCCGTGATGTACGGGGGCCGCATCGTGGTGACACTGCCTGGTCACGAGGCCAGCGCGGAACTTCTCGGACCCTACATGACCGGCGCGCAGGGAACCGCCGCGTGACGTCTCCGCCGATCGATCGCCCGGCGTCCGACCGCGCGGCGCGCGTTCGCGTGGCCCTCGAGGAGTCCATTCTGCCTCCGCTGGTGGCGCTCGTGATCGCGGCCGTGGTCGGCGACGTCCTCATCATCGTGTTCGGGCAATCGCCTGGCGACGTCTACCGGCAACTCCTCGAGGGCACGTGGGGCAATGCCTACGGCTTCGGGCAGGTGATCTACAAGGCAACGACGCTGACGTTCACCGGGCTCGCCGTCGCGTTAGGCATCCGCGCCGGGCTGTTCAACATTGGCGCCGAAAGCCAGCTCGCGAGCGGCGGGTTTCTCGCTGCGCTCATTGGACTGGCGATGCCACCGGGTACGCCGGCGCTGCTCGCCGTCCCTGCCTGCGTGGTGGCGGCCGCCGTTGGTGGCGGCGTCGTCGGCGCCGTTCCGGGCGCGCTCAAGGCGCGCTTTGGCGCGAGCGAAGTGATCGTGACGATCATGCTCAACTTCGTCGTGCTGGCGCTCCTCAATTTCATCGTCGCCACTCACATCCACGTGAGCGAGACGTTGCACACGCCCGAGATTCACGCGGGAGCGCTCCCGCGGTTGGCCGCCGTCCTCCCCATGTTCTCGGGGTCCGCGGCGAACACCACATTTTTGCTGGCGCTCGCCACCGCGGCAGCCGTGTGGTGGTACCTCTTCGGAACCCGACCCGGCTACGAGCTACGCGCCGTGGGATTGCAGCCGGATGCCGCCGAATACGGCGGGGTCCGCGTCGGCCGGGTGTGGGCGAGGACGATGCTGCTGAGCGGTGTGCTCGCCGGCCTCGGTGGGCTCAACTACGTGCTGGGCTACAAGCATTACTACGAGGAGGGGTTCGGAACGGGCAGCGGCTTTCTCGGAATCGCGGTCGCCCTGGTCGGTCGGAACCATCCTGTTGGCGTGGTGATCGCCGCGTTGCTCTTCGCGACGCTGTCGCAGGGAGCACTTGCCGTCAACGCGCTGGTGCCGAAGCAGATGGTCGACGTGCTGACCGCGGTCGTGATCATCGCGGTCGCCACGGCAGTGCCGGAGGTAAGGCGGGCATTGGCGGCAGCCCGTTCATCGGGAATAGGGAATCGGGAATCGGGAATCGATGGGTCCCGGGGCCGTTCCGATTCCCGATTCCCTATTCCCGATTCCCCGTCATGATTGCGTTTCTGATCCAAACGCTCCGCATAGCCACGCCGTATTTGTTCGCGGCGGCGGGCGGGATCATCTCGGAGCGCGCGGGGATCATCGCCCTCACGCTCGAAGGCTTCATGCTCACGGGGGCGTTTTGCGCGGCGCTCGGGAGCTACTACACCGGGTCACCGTGGATCGGGATTCTCGCCGGCGCCGCCGGAGGGTTGCTAGCCGCTCTCCTTCATGCCCTCGCCACCATTCGATACCGCGCGGACCAGGTGGTGGTCGGAATCGCGATGAACCTGCTGGCGGTGGGTGTCACCCGGTTCTTCCTCCGCCTGGCGTTCGACAGCTCATCCAACTCACCCAGGATACCCGGCTTTGGGGGCGGCCAGGTCCGAAGTGGTGTGCTCTCATCTTTGGCGAACCCTCTGGTCTGGTTCGGGATTCTCTGCATGTTCGCCGTGGGATGGGTTCTGTACCGGACACCATTCGGCCTTCGCGTGCGCGCTGCCGGCGAGAAGCCGGAGGCGGCGTTGTCCGTCGGGGTTTCGGTGCGGCGTGTCCGGTGGCTCGCCGTGGCGGTGTCTGGTGCGTCGGCCGCGCTGGCGGGCGCGTACCTGGCTCTCGACCAGCACCAGTTCACGGACGGGATGACGGCGGGGCGTGGCTTCATCGCGCTCGCGGCCGTCATCTTCGGCAAATGGGACCCGAAACGTGTTACGATTGCGTGTCTCCTGTTTGCGGCTGCCGAGACGATGCAGATCCGTCTGCAGTCGCTGCAGCTTGTGCCGTCGCAGTTCGTTGAGATGATCCCGTACGTCCTGACCATCGTCGCATTGGCCGGCGTGGTGGGACGGGCGGTACAGCCCGCAGCGCTTGGCAAGGCAGTCGACTGATCGAACAGCCTTCAATGGTCCTGGATATCGCGACATCCCTGCAATCCCCCGTCGTGCGCGTCGCTCTCGGCGTGCTCGCGGCGGGGCTGCTGTATACGCTGGCCCGCGAGCTGAGGAAGATCCCGGCGAAGCTCATGGTGCTCATGGCGACGGCCTTCCTCGACATGGTCGGGCTGCTGATCGTCGTGCCGATCCTGCCGTTTTACGCCCGGCGTTTGGGGGGCGAGGGGTTCAACCTCGGCGTGGTGCATTTCGGGATCGGTACGGTTGTCGCCATGCTCGTGTCGACCTTCACGGTCGCGCAGCTCGTGAGCGCGCCGGTGTGGGGCCGCTTCTCGGACCGATTCGGGCGACGGCCGGCACTCCTGGTCGCGCTTGGGGCGTCGGTGATCGCCTACGTGATCTTCGGGTTCGCCAATTCGCTAACGATGCTGTTCATCTCGCGCCTCATTCAGGGCGCCGGTGGCGGCACGGTCGGCGTGATTCAGGCGTACGTGGCGGATTCCGTGGAGCCCGATCAGCGTGCCCGCGGCCTTGGCTGGCTCTCTGCCGCGACGAACCTGGGCGTGGCGCTCGGCCCCGTGCTCGGGTCGTTTTCGGTCACGTTAGGCAACAAGGTGTGCAATCTCGGCGGCGGGGACGTCCCGGGGTTTCACGCGATCGGCCACGCGATGCCGGGCCTCGTGGCCGCAGTGCTGTGCCTCGTGAACATGGCGTTCGCGTGGAACTACCTGCGCGAGTCGCGCCACGTGACGGGCGAGCATCAGGTGCCGCAGAAGCCGCGGTCGTCGCGTGAAGCAGTGCTCCGGGTGCTCGAGCACTCCGGGGAACCCGCCTCGCGGCTGATCTGGATCTATGCGATTGCGATGGGCGCGTTCCAGGGTGTGACGGCGGTGTTGGCGCTATTTCTCGCGGATCGGTTCCAGGTCACCGAGCAGACGATCGGCTACTTCTTCATGTACATCGGGTCGATCTCGGTATTCACGCGTGTGCTGCTGCTCGGGAAGGCCGTGGATCGGCTGGGCGAGGCGCGGCTCTCGCGGATCGGCGTGCTGCTGCTGGCGATCGGGTTGGGCGGGATGCCGCTTGCCCGGTCGCTGCCGCTGCTCGCGCTTGCCGTGGCCTTCATTCCGTTAGGCACGGCGTTCACGTTCCCCTGCGTGACGGCGCTCCTGTCGCGGGTGATCTCATCCCGTGAGCGCGGGCTGTACATGGGTGTGCAGCAAACGTTCGGCGGGGTCGCGCGCATCATCGCGCCGTTGTGGGCGGGGTTCGCCTACGATCACCTTGGCACGGGCGTTCCGTTCTTCACGTCGGCCGCGGTCGTGCTCGCGACATTGCTGCTCGGCGTTGGGCTCGAGCAATTCGTTAGGCCGCCGGCAACAGCATAGCGGCGACGGGCGGCGGGCGACGGGCGGCGGCTACAAA
>DATCGG010000233.1:0-3942 GCA_036509075.1 Gemmatimonadaceae bacterium | reverse complement strand
CGGTGTCGCTTACCAAAAAATCCCGGCTCGTGGAGCGAGGACGCATGCCCGTTAGGCGGTATCCGGCCGCTTCCGCCACATCCGCTTCATCGTTGTTCCCGAAAAAGGCTCGGCGTACGAAGGAATTGACTTTCCCTGCTAAACCCGAATCGGCAACGTTCGCGGCCGTTTGCCCGTCGCACGCGCGATCGCGTTCGCCAGCGCCGGGAAGAACGGCGGCACCGCGGGCTCACCGAGCCCCGTGACCGGGACGTCGTCGTTCGTGATCCAGTGACATTCGATCCGCGCCGGTTCGCCACCGATCCGGAGCAGCCGATACGTCTCGAAACTCCCCTGGACCACCGCGCCGCCCTCGATGGTGATTTCCTCACCTAACGCGGCAGACAGCGCCTGCACCACACCGCCCTCGAGCTGCGCCCGCGCCCCGTCGGGATTGAAGACCCGGCCGCAGTCCACCGCGACCACGACGCGGTGCACGTTCACCTTCCCGTTCGTCACCGAGGCCTCGACGACCTCGGCCGCATACGTCAGGTGATCCGGCACGTTGTGCGCGATGCCTAACGCATGACCCGCGGGCAGCGGCTTGCCCCACCCCGCCTTCTCCGCGGCGAGCGTGAGGGTCGCCTTGTAGCGCTCCGGATTGAACGGAAACTCCTTGCTGTCCTGCGGCTGGTCGACCACCCATCGGTCGATCAACGCCATCCGATACTCGTACGGGTCCTTCCCCGCCTTTGCGGCCAGCTCGTCGATGAAGCTCTCGAGCGCGAACGTCCCGTGCGTCGTGTTCACCGCGCGCCACCAGCCGCGCGGCACACCCGAGTCCAGCAGCGTGTACTCCGACGACCGATTCGGGACGCGATAGACGTGGTTGCCGATGCCGTCCGATTCTCCCGCGCCGAACTTGCCCGACTTGCCGCCCGTCGCATCGATGGCCGGCGACGAGAAGCGGTGTCGCATCGCGATCGGATTGCCGTCCGGTCCGAGCGTCGCTTCGAGGCGATGGATGGCACACTGGCGATAGAAGTCGTGCCGCAGATCATCCGCGCGAGTCCACACGACCTGCACCGGCGCGCCATTCACCGCCTTGGCGATCAACGCGGCTTCGACCGAGAAATCCGGATTGATGCGCCGCCCGAACGCGCCGCCCATGAGCGGGGTGACATTCACCTTCACCTTGCTCTTGTCGAGCTTGAGATGCTCGACGACCGCACTGTGCGCCCAGTCGGGGAACTGCGTGGGCGACCAGAGCTCCATCACGCCATTCGAGAACTGCGCGGTGCAGTTCTGCGGCTCCATCGTCGCGTGCGAGATGAACGGAAGCTCGTAGTCCGCGCGGATCACATCGGTCGCCTTCGCCAACACGCCGTCCGGGTCACCGATGCGATTGACGACTTCCTTGCCTGGCTTCGACACGGCATCGCGCATGAATGCCGTGTAGCTCGCGCTACTCTCCTGCGCGTGCGGACCCGGATCCCACGTCACCTTCAACGCCTTGCGCCCCTGCATGGCAGCCCACGTGTTCGTCGCGATCACGGCGACGCCCGCATGGACGCCTATGTCCGGTACGCCCTTCACCTCCACGACCTGTTTCACACCGGGGACCTTCAGTGCGTCGCTCGGGTCGAACGACTTCACCGTCGCGCCGAAGATCGTCGCGCGTTCGACCGATGCGAACAGCATAGCGTCACGACGCGTGTCGAGCCCGTACTTCGCCCGGCCGTGGATGATGTCCTGCACGTCCAACGCCTTGATGCCGTCGCGGCCAAGGAGACGCCACTCCGGCGGCTTGCGGATCCTAACGTTCGTCGGCACCGCGACCTTCGAGGCCGCATCCGCCAAGGCGCCGTAGCCGAGCGTGCGGTTCGACGCGGCGTGGATCACGCGCGAGTCCTTCGTAGTGAGCTCCGATGCCGGCACGCCGAGCTGCTGTGCGGCGGCGGCGACGAGCATCTGGCGCATCGTCGCGCCCGCGACGCGAAGGCGCGAGTGCGTATCGAGAACGGATCCGCTTCCACCCGTGCCCTGGCTTCCCAACTGCGGATCGTAGGGCGCCGCTTCCGGCCGCACCTTCGACCAGTCCGCGTCGAGCTCCTCCGCGACGAACAGCGCCAGCGCGGTGCGCACGCCCTGTCCCATCTCGGACTTCGGGATCGTGACGTGCACCGTGTCATCCGGGGCGATCCGAATGAAGATGTTCGGCGACGCGGACGTCGGGTCACCCGGAACGGATTCGGCGCTGGCCTTGCCGCGACAGGCGACCTGCACGAGCAGGCCTCCGCCTAACGCCGCGCCGACCCACAGGAATTGGCGTCGCGACAGTGTGCTCTCGCTCATGCGCTCACCCCCCGGCGGATCTCCGCCGCGCGCTTCACGGCCGCGCGAATGCGCACGTACGTCCCACACCGACACAGATTCCCCTTCATGGCCGCGTCGATGTCGGCGTCGCTCGGGTTCGCGTTCGTGTTGATGAGCCCCGCGGCGCTCATGAGTTGTCCCGCCTGGCAGTAGCCGCACTGCGGCACGTTCAACTCGGCCCACGCCTGTTGCACCGCGTGGTCGGCGCCGGCGGACGCGAGCCCTTCGATGGTTGTCACCGACTTGCCGGCGACGGCAGAGAGCGTGACCGAACACGAACGTGACGGGACGCCGTCGACGTGCACGGTACAGGCGCCACACAGCATGCTCCCGCAGCCGAACTTGGTCCCCGTGAGGCCGACCAGGTCGCGCAATGCCCACAGGAGCGGCATGTCGGGCGGTCCATCGACTGTCGTTGGCTTACCGTTGATCGTGAGCTCCATGGGCGAGCAGTCCGTTTCCGTGTTTGGGTAGGTATGCGCTTCGAGGTCCGGCATTGGCATGCTGAAGCTTGAAGATGCGTGTCGCGCGCCGTCTGGCACCAGATAGCCGACACACAATCGCACCTCCTGACGCCTTCCCCACCTTCCGGTGACGAGCGAGAATTGCGCCCATGACCCTCGCCCTCGATGGCGTCCGCATCGTAGACCTCACCCAGGTGATGGGTGGCCCGTTCTGCACCATGCAGCTCGCCGACCTGGGTGCGGACGTGATCAAGGTCGAGCCACCCGGCGGCGATCTTTCGCGGTCGATGGGCGGCACGGAGCTCGAGATGCCGGGCGACGACAACGCCCCGTTCTTCGCGCTGAACCGCAACAAGCGAAGCATCGTCCTCGACCTCACCCGCGAGCGGGACACGGGCATCTTCCGAGCGCTCGTGCGAACCGCCGATGTCCTCGTCGAGAGCTTTCGTCCCGGGGTCACCCGCCGGCTCGGCGTCGACTACGACGCGATGACGGAGATCAACCCGCGTCTCATCTACGCGAGCATCTCCGGCTTCGGACAGACGGGCCCCTACGCCAACCGGCCGGGCTTCGACCTGATCGCGCAGGGAATGAGCGGGGTCATGAGCGTCACGGGCGACGCGGGTGGCGTTCCCGTGAAGTGCGGGGTGCCGATCGCCGATCTGTCCGTCGGTCTCATCGCCGCCAACGGAGTGCTTGCGGCGCTCATCGCTCGAGAGAAGACCGGTCGTGGGCAGTACATCGACACCTCGCTGTTCGAGTCCGCGCTCGCGATGTGCGTGTGGGAGACGACGGAATATTGGGCCAGCGGCGAGACGCCACGCGCGATGGGATCCGCTCACCGCTTGAGCGCACCCTATCAGGCGTTTCGCACGAGCGACGGCTACATGACGCTCGCGGCGCTCACGTCGCAGCAGTGGCTCGCGCTCTGTGCGACGCTCGACCGTCGAGGGCTCGCCACGGATCCGCGTTTCGAGACGAATGCAGCACGGATGGCGAATCGCGCGGCGCTCGTGGGTGAGCTGGAACGCGCGCTCTCCCGACACACGACAGCCGAATGGGTCGAGCGGCTGCTCGCGGCGGGGGTACCGGCAGGGCCGATCCATGACTTCGCCCAGGTTTT
>DATCGG010000232.1:0-14245 GCA_036509075.1 Gemmatimonadaceae bacterium | reverse complement strand
CTGCTGCACATCGCGCTCCTCCTCATCGCGACGATCATCGTAGTCACGCTCGCGGCAACCGCGTCGAGACGAGAGCTGCTGCTGGCGCGCGCCCGCTCGGATTTCATCGCCGCCGTGTCGCACGATCTCCGCATGCCCACTCGCCTGCAGCGCGCCATGAATCGCCGCGATGATCCCGTACGCCGCGTTAGGCGTCGCGTCTCGCGACCGCCCGAGGAGGCGCGCCAGCATGCCCGGCCGCACCACGTCCAGCCAGATCACCCACTCCGACACCGAACCCTCGACGTTGCCGCAGCCGATCCGAATGACGCGACCGTGCTGCGCCACGCCGAGCAGCCAACCCCAATCCTCCGGGATGGGCGAATCGGCATCGAACCCGCGCTCCTTGAGCCGAGCGGCAACCCAGGTCGCGAGCGTGTAGCCATACCGCTCGGTGTTCACCTGCCCCGGATCCGCGCTGGCGGGGGTGAAGGCCGTGGAGTGGAAGCGAACGTGGTCGCGCATGTGAACGTCGTCGAGTTTGACGCCGGGTCAGCGCAGCCGCACGCCTGTACTGCCTTCTCCCAGGACGCCGTCGGCCAGCATGGAATCCAGCGCCAAACCAATTGCCTCGTCCAGTGCCGCGCTCGTTCGCGCGAACCCGAGCACCGAGCGGACTTCGGTGACGAGCGCGGGTCGAGCAAAGCCGCGGCCGGTTTCGAGGACCATCACGATCGCGGCGCGATATTCCTCGGGAGCGATGCGCTCGGCGGGCATGCGCGTACCGGCGCGCGACCGGACGACGGCCTCCCGGCCGGGCTGCCACATGAAGTCACCGCGGCGCTCGACCAGATGCTGTCGCTCGGCGAGCACGCACGCGTCGGCGATTCGCGCCTGGATCCGCGTGCCGACGCGCGTGTCCCACATACCGGCCACACGGGCGACCACGTCATCGATGTGCACCGGTGACTCGGTTTCGACGACCGTTGCCACGGCAGTCGCCAGGGTGGCCGGCGGTTCGGCGAGGAGCTCGCGATCCGCATAACGACCTTCCCCCTCGGCGGCCGTATATGGTGCGGCAACCGGCCGCTCGTACTCGTCGGGGGCAGGCGCCGCTTCCGGGCTCGTGTCGGCGGGCACGCTCTCGGCCGACGTGGTCCCGGATGGTTCGGGGGACGCGACGCGATCCCGCGCGCGCTCCCGCGCCGCTTCCACCAACCTAACGATTCGGTCGACCTGGCCGGCGCGGTCCTTGAACCAGTCCGTGGACCACACGCGCAGGAGCGTCCAGCCCCGCGCTTCGAGTACCTGGTGTCGAAGGCGATCCCGGTCGCGAGCCGTCTCGGACGAGTGGTACGCCACGCCGTCGCACTCGATGCCGCAGACGAAGCGTCCCGGCGCCTCGGCGTCGACGACGCCCAGGTCGATGCGATATCCCGCCACGCCGACCTGCGGCACGACCTGGAGCCCGCGCTCGACAAGCGCGATCATCACCTCGCGCTCGAACGGAGACTCCGTGGCTCCGGCGCTCTCACCCGCCGGCACTGCCAGGCGCCCGTGCTCCGCATAGTCGAGAAAGTCCCGGAGCAGCCTGGGTCCGGCCGATACGGCGCTCGACGGGTTGATGTCGGCCGCACGGATCGAAGAGAAGACGTGCATCCGCCGGCGCGCACGCGTGGTGAGGACGTTGAGGCGGCGCCACCCATTTTCGCCGTTGAGCGCGCCGAAGTTGTATCGCAGTACCCCATCGGCGGCCTTGGCATACGTGACACTCAGGAAGATCGCGTCGCGCTCGTCACCCTGGATGTTCTCGAGGTTCTTCACGAAGAACGGTTCCGGCACCGAGCGGTCGAAGAAGGGCTCGAGCGTCGGGTCATCGCGTCGCCGCACTTCGAGCTCGTCCTGGACCGCCAGCTGTTGTCGCAAGTTGAAGGTGCCGACGCCTAACGATTCAGTCGTCTGGCCGCGCGCCCGCCGCGCGAGCTGCTCGCGGGCAAACGCCACGACGGCGTCAGCTACGCGTCTGGCCTCGGCCGAGTTGAGCCCCTTGCCCTCGTACGTGCCGCCGTCGACGAACTCGAACCGGAGTCCCGCCGCGGACGTCGTCGTTTCGGTGCTCGGAAACGTGAACAGGTCCCCGTCGTAGAACGCGACGTTCGAGAAGCTGATGAGACTCTCGTGGGCACTTCGGTAGTGCCATCGGAGGCGACTCATCGGCACACCAGCGCCCATGAACTCCTCGAGCACGCTCTCGGCGTCACTGTACAGCGGCGTCCCGTCGTCAGCGACCGGAACGGCGTCAGGCGACGCCGCGACCATGAAGAAGTTCGTTGGTGGAAGCTGCTTCGGGTCGCCGACGACGACGAGCTGCCGACCCCGCGCGATCGCGCCGATCGCATCCTCCGACGGCAGCTGCGATGCCTCGTCGAAGATCACCACGTCGAAGGCGGGTTCGCCGCCGGCGAGGTACTGCGCCACCGACAGTGGGCTCATGAGAAAGCACGGCTTGATCGCGCGGATCGCGGATTCCGCCAGCTTGAGCGTCCTTCGAAGTGGACTGTGGTTGCGCTGTTTCGCCATCTCGCGCTGCAGGAACGGCAGCGCGTCACGCGCCTTCGTATCCTGCAAACGCTCCTGCGCGCGATCCCGAAGGCGAGCAGTGAGCGCTGCCTGGTTTTCCGCCAGCACTTCGCGGTCGAGGCGTCGGAACTCGGCGATGCGCTGCTCGTGCGTGAGGGCGTCGAAGCGAGCGAGGGCGGGACGCTCCTGGATGACCTCCGTGAGCCACTTCATGAAGAACGCGCGCAGAAAGGCGTCCGGCAGCACATCGAACGACGGCGATCCGCGCATCGCCCCGTCCAACAGTTCCGCTGCGAGTCCCGCGGCGACTGTTTGACGCGTGCCCTCGAAGGCCGCCCACCTCGGGCCCGCCGAGGCCGCGGCGATGAGCGCCTCGGCCCGCTGCTGCAGCTCCTCGAATGTGGCTGCCGACAGGTAACCGCTCGGCCAGCCAATCACCGCCCGCAGCCGATCGAGCGTGCCGAGCGCATCGGCCGTGGCGTCGCGCAGGGCATGGACCGCGGCGACGTTAGGCGACGGTTGTGACGCGACGGCAATGGCGGCGGGACCGAGCTTGTACCGCGTCACGCAGGAGCGGAGCTCGACCACCCACTGCACGTACGCGTCGAGCGCGTCCCAGGACGTTTCCTCTCCGTGCCAATGCGTGCCGAACAGCGATCGACCGGTTGCCTCCGATTCCTTCAGCGCATTTCGCTCGGCCACGAGGCGATCGACCTGCTTCATCTCGGCGCTCTGCTCCGCGAGCGACGGCCGATACGTGCTGACGCGGTACCCGGTCCATCGCGACCGGATCGCACGCCATCGCGTGTCGAGCGGCGCGAGAAACCCGAGGAGGCCCTCCGCCTTCCGTTCGACGTAGGCGATGTCGGTCGCGTGGGTCTGCTCGAGCACCGCCGAAGTGAAGTGCTGCTCCACTCGCGTCCGAAGCGCCGCCACGGATCG
Organism: Gemmatimonadaceae bacterium; assembly: GCA_036509075.1. Lineage (GTDB taxonomy): Bacteria > Gemmatimonadota > Gemmatimonadetes > Gemmatimonadales > Gemmatimonadaceae > JAJKIV01. The sequence goes on along the minus strand of DATCGG010000232.1, from coordinate 10,744 downwards.
TCCGCGCTCGATCAGCTGCAAAGCGCTGCTGGGGGCAGTATCCCAATCGGCGGTGCTGAGCACCTCGGTGCTCGCACCCGGCGATCGACTCATCACGGTCGCAACGCGGTCCGCCGTGTCCACGTCAGCGGCCGTCTGTATCGCTGCCAGTCCGAACGTTCGCTCGACCTCGGCTGCCTGTCGGCGCACGTCAGCGATCCGCGACCCGAGGTCCGCGGCGAGCTCTCGCACGGTGGCGACGTCGTCCTCGGTGTAGAGCGTCTTCGTCGCGTCGCGCCATGGATGCCGTGAGGGTTCGCCTACACCGCGGGCCGCGGCGGCGAGCTCGCGGAGCTCACGCACGGTCGAGCCGAGCTTTTCGCGCGAGACGTCATCCACGCGGCGCCCATACCGAAGCCGCGGCGTGCTCGTCGCGGTGGTCTCCGGCGCGGATTGATCCGCGCCGCGAACCGGGGCGAGCGCGCCATATGCCTCGAATGGGGTCATGCCCAGGGTTCCGTGCGGCGTATGCAGCGCTCGCACGTAGTCGTTGAGCGTGGTCCGCACGCCGGGGAGCGCGACACCCGCCTGCATGACGACGCTCACCGGCTGGAGGGACGCGTCGATTGCCGCGGCGAGGCTGCGCATCACCGTGCGCTTGCTCGCCTTGGTCGAGTGCAGCTCCAGGCAGAACTCGCCCAGCCCGGCCTTGACGAGGCGGGAATGCACGACGTCGAGAGCCGCCATCTTTTCAGCCACGAACAACACGGACTTGCCGGCGCCTAACGCCTGGGCGATGAGGTTCGTGATCGTCTGCGATTTACCGGTGCCGGGTGGTCCTTCGAGCACGAGATCGTATCCACGCGCAACGCCGGCGATCGCGCGCAGCTGGCTGGAGTCGGCGTCGACCACCTGCGCCGTCGCTTCCGGCGCGAATTCGCGATCGAGGTCGAGGCTTCGAACGTCCTCAGGCAGCCCGATGACGCGGTCGCCCTCGCGGCCGACGAGCTGTCTGACGAGTCGATGCGCGGCGACGGCAGACGCGTTCGCCTCCAGGTCCTTGTACATCACGAACTTCTGGAACGAGAACAGCGCCAGCACGACGTCCGTCGTTATCGACCAGCCACGTCGTCCGGCAACGAGATGCGACACGCTCGAGATCAGCGTTTGCAGATCGTAGTCGTCGGCGATCGTGGACGAGTCGGGCAGTTCCGGGAGCGTGATGCCAAAGTCGAGGCGGAGATACTCGGCGAGTGCCGGGTTGACGACCGGCTCGTCGTCGGCCGCGCGAATGCGGTAGCCGGATCGCGCGGACTTTCGCGACAGCTCTACCGGAAGCAGCACCAGCGGCGCATTGAACACCTGGTCCGATGTGTCGGCTTCGGCGTAGTGCAGCATGCCCAACGCGAGGAACAGCGTGTTGACGCCCTGTTCTTCGATCGCGAGCCGCGCCTGCTCATCGAGTCGGCGGAGCGAGCGGTCGAGCGCTTCTGGGGTCGCGGTGGTCTGGAGGAATTCGTCGGTGTAACGATCGTCGAGCGCGGCGGCGTCGTATGGGACGAACTCGGACTGTGGTGCCGCCGTGTCGATCTCCTCGTCAGGCCTTCCGTCGGCGCTCGTCGCCGCGGAGGCACCCGCATCGGTCGCCGCGGGCTCCGCCGCTTTGAAGCGCATCTCCCGTTCGGCGAGATACAGCAACCGGAAGATCTCGGCCGGGTGCTCGTCGACGATGGCGACCGTCGACACCTTCGTCGCGCGAAAGTTGAGCGCGCGGTTGCGCTTGGACAGGTCGAGGAGCTTTCGCTTCCACGCGTCGATCGACGACGAAAGCCGCCCGTCGGCGGAACTGCGGGGCGAACCCGTTTGGAATGCCGGCGCTGGTTTCGTCGGTGTCGTCATCAGGAAGAATTGCGGCGCGCCGAATCTGTCGCGAACGGGCGCGACCGGCAACCTGACTCCCCGCGAGGTACGCCTAACGCCGCAGGTATGGGACGGTGGTCGTCGTCATCGCGCCGTCCGCGAACGTCACGGCGACGCCGGCGAACGCGACCGGGGCCGACAACGTGGCCACCTCGAACGTGGCCGTCGGGACCATGGGGCTCGCGCTTCGCGTCGCCAATTCGCGGCGCGTCGAGTCGGCAACGAACAGCTTCACCTCGCGCACCGGACGGTTGGCTCCGAGCCAGCTCAGTCGAACGCTGTCTCCCAGGGCCTCGATCGTGAGCGCGTCACCGCCGCCCGTGGTGCTGCCCCCGCCGACCACGATCAGCTTCGACGCGGCGCGCGGCGGCTCGTACGACTCTGCCGTCGGCTCGGTGTACGTCGACCCATACCCATAGTCGAAATACGGCCACACCACGGCGCCCCAGAATGGGTATCCCACGATGAACGAGCCGAGGAAGTGCTTGTGAAACCCGCCAACTCCGCCAGTGAAGCACCCACCGAAGCAGCTCGAGCTGGCACCCCACCGCGTGTACGCGGATTGTCGGGTGCCGGATCGGTATCCCGCGGCACGGCCCGGGAGGCGAGGCAGATTACCGGCTCGCGGCGCGGTCGGTCCGGCCGCTGGGGTCGCGTAGGCCGGGACGCCCATGCGGCCGGCCGCGGCCGGCACTGGCGCCGGGGCCGACACGATGCGAGGCAACCCGCCGCCACCGCGCTGCGCCGACGCAACGCCGGCGGAAAAGAGGACGAGCGAACCGGCAATCCAGATGGTGCGCACAGGCTGAGTCATCTCTGCTCCTTGTACGTCGCTCGCGGCGGCCGCGTGCCGCTACCGTGAAAGATTGCTCCCGTGCATCGGGGAGTCCAGCTAAGCGAACGCTGCATGTACACTCGCCACCGCGACCGGTACTCTACCGCATGGCCAATCCGCCGAACGCAGCATCGAGCCCTCCCGCTCCATCCGCGGACCTCCACGCTCGCGCCCGCGAGATCGCGACCGAGAACGGGTTCGTCACCGACTTTTCGGCTGAGGTCGAGGCGGAGGTCGCCGAGCTGGCCAGGCCCACAGGCGCGGGGGCTGCGCCCGACGGCGTCCGGGACCTTCGACCCATGCTGTGGTCGTCGATCGACAATCGCGAGTCCCGTGACCTCGATCAGATCGAGTTCTGCGAGTCGCTCGATGGAGGGCTCACGCGGCTACGCCTTGGTATAGCCGATGTCGATCGGGATGTTCCAAAGGGATCGCCGATCGATCTGCGCGCGGCGGCGAACACGACATCGGTGTACACGGGAGTCGAGACGTTTCCGATGCTGCCCGAGGTGCTATCGACCGACCTGACGTCTCTCCTCGAGGCTGCCGAACGACTCGTCGTGGTCGTCGACCTCGTGATCGATGAAGCCGGCGACGTGAAGGAGGTTGGTGCCTACCGGGCACTCGTCGTCAATCACGCGAAGCTGACCTACGAAGCGGTGGGTATGTGGCTCGACGGCGGTGCGACGCCGGAAGAATTCAGCGGGGTCGCCGGGCTCGAATCCCAGGTCCGCCTGCAGGACGACCTCGCGCGACGTCTCCGAACGCGCCGACAGGAGCACGGCGCGCTCGATCTCGAGACGATCGAGGCGCAGCCGGTGACATCGGCAACCGGCCAGGTCATCGACATTGCCGTCACCCGGAAGAACCGCGCACGCGACCTGATCGAGGACTTCATGATCGCGGCCAACGTGGCGATGGCGAAGTTCCTCGAGGAGCGTCGGGTCCCGTCGATACGACGGGTCGTTCACGTTCCGAAGCGATGGCCGCGGCTCGTGGACCTCGCGAAGCGATACGGCGAGTCGCTGCCCGACGACCCGAGTTCGGCGGCGCTCGCCGCGTTCCTCCAGCGTCGTCGCAAGGCGGACCCCGATACGTTTGCCGATCTGTCGCTTTCCGTCGTGAAGCTGCTTGGCGCTGGCGAGTACAGCGTGGAGCGTCCGTGGGAACCCGAGGGGGAAGAGGGGCACTTTGGTCTCGCGCTTGACGACTATTCCCACACGACCGCGCCAAACAGGCGGTACGCCGATCTGGTCATGCAGCGCCTGGTCAAGGCGACGCTTGCCGGCGCGCCAGCGCCCTACTCGGCGGATGAGCTCGACGTGATCGCCGCCCGCTGCACCGCCATGGAAAACGCCGCACGGAAAGTCGAACGCGCGATGCGAAAGGTGGTTGCTGCCACACTGCTCCAGGGCCGCGTTGGCGAGATGTTCGATGCGATCGTTACCGGAGTGAATCAGAGCGGCACGTTCGCTCGGCTTGCCCATCCGCCGGCAGAGGGCCGAATCGTTCGCGGAGAGCACGGCTTGGACGTCGGCGACCACGTCCGCGTGAAGCTCGTCGACGTGGATGTCGGGAAGGGCTACCTGGACTTCGCGAAGGCCTGACACCCCTCGCACCCGCGGCGGCGCCCTCCGCCCGCTCCACGACGCCGTTCACCGTGGGTTAGTTGCTATTGCCGCAGGATCGCGCTCTCGTACCCGCCGGCTTCCAACCATTCACCGGGAGGGACACGTATGCGCAGGTACTACGGTTTAGCGGTTGCAGCGCTGGTGCTCGGGTGCACCGATGATGCGGCCAAGACAACGGCGCCCCGGCTGAGTGGTGCGGTGGTCGGCGGCACGATGGCGGGTCACGATGGGAGTGGCTCGGTCAACAACGACGACAACGGCGGCCGCCGGTTGACCGTCACGCTTCTCCAGGGTGCTGAAGAAGTGCCCCCGCGCGTCACGCCTGCCTCGGGCCAGATCTCGCTCAGGCTATTGGACGACGACCACATCGGGTACACGCTCGATGTCGCGGACATCACGAACATCACAATGGCGCACATCCACATGGCGCCGAAGGGCGTGAACGGCGGGATCGTCGTGTGGCTGTACCCGAGCGTGAAAGGGACTGCTCCGTTGCCCGGTGGCAGCGGCCCGGTCGGACGCATCCTGGTCTCCGGGACGTTCTCGTCGGCCGATTTCAGGGGCGCGCTGGCCGGCAAGACGATGGCCGACTTCCTCGCCGCGGTGGAAGCCGGACAGACGTACGGCAACGTGCACACGGATGACGGCATCGCTCCGCCGAACACGGGTGCCGGTGACTTCCCGGGCGGCGAGATTCGTGGTCAGCTGGACGCGAATGGGAATATCTCGAAGTAACTAGGCGGCCGGCGGCCGGCGGCAGGCGACTGGTAAAGAACGCAGAACCCTCGGGATGCCTCTCGACTCGCCGTGAGATGAGCATCCCGAGGGGTTTCCAGTCGCCAGTCGCCAGTCGCCTGTCGCCTGCCGCCTGTCACTCAGGTGCCGTCCCCCTCATGCCCAAATTGATGATCCGCTGCAACAGCTCGGGGTATTCCATCCCCGCCGCCTGAGCGGCCGAGGCGAACTCCTCACCTAACGCGATCTCGGGGTTTGGATTCGCCTCGAGGAAGTAGAGGCTCCCGTCCGGGCGGAGCCGGAAGTCCAGTCGCGCATAGCCGGTGAGCTCGAGCGTGCGATAGATGCGCTTCGCCAGATGCTCGAGGCCGGCCGCGACGCCGTCGGGGAGGTCCTCCGCTGCGCGCTGGTCGATCCCGTGTCGCTTCTGGTAGCCGAGGTCGTGCTTGGCGCGAGCGGTCGCGATCAGTGGCGCGCCATCGGGCGCGTTCTCGAACACGAGCTCGCGTGGCGGCAGCGCGGTCAGCCGATCGTTCCCGATCACCCCGACGTAGATCTCCCGTCCCTCGATGAACTGCTCGGCGATGGCGTCGGAGCCGAGGCGCCGGTGGACGAACGCCACGCGGTCGGTGAGCTCCTCGTCGCTCTTCACGAGCGATGCCTGCGAGATGCCTAACGATGCGTGATCGGTGAGGCTCTTCACGAACAGCGGCAGCTCGAGGGTCTTCGGCCGCCTGCTCCGGCGACCGAACGGGAACACGTGAAATGCCGGGACCCGGATGCGATGGTAGATGAGGAGCTTCTTCGACAGCGCCTTCTCGCGCGAGATGATCATACCGCGCGGGTTGCATCCGGTGTACGGCACCCGCAGGAGCTCGAGCAGGCTCACGACGTTGTGGTCGAACAGGACGTTGCCGTGAAACTCCTCGAGCAGGTTGAACACGATGTGCGGCTTGAACTGCTCGACGGCGTCGCGGATGGGCAGCAGCTCATCCTGGACGCCTAACGCTTTCACCTCGTGCCCGATGTCGCGCAGTGTGCGGCAGACATCCCACTCGGTCTTCCAGTCGAAGCGCTCCTTCTCGTCGCGCTCGGCGGCATCATCGGGCGGCACCAGCTCGGGGTGCATCAGCGCCAGGACGCGGAGTTTTCTCATCGCGACACAGCACGCGGTGCGGGGGCGGAGCTCACAACGCGATCCAATCCCGTCTCCCCTGGCTGTACAGAAAATGCATCGTCTTTACAGTGAGCAGCACGCAGAAGTCGGTCAACAGTGGTCGTTCGGGTCCCACGGCGCGCAGGCGCAGGTCCTTGCACCGCCCGATCATGTCGTCCAGCACGAGCCCGAGCGTGTACTGGAATTCGCCCGTCCACTTCGCCACCAGCCGGCGAATTTCACTCTTGTTCCGACGTAGGAACCGCGCCGCCGGCTCCTGCCGCCGATGGCGCGGCTCGTCGGAGAAGAGGCGGCGGAGGTCCGCGTCATACGTGTTCGGAAACTTGACCGTGTACTTCTCGCGCCGCGACTCGTAATGCTGCGCCAGCGTGTGCGTCAACTTCGACAACGGATCGATGACGCGCCGAGTCGCGATGAGCGGCTTCTGGTCGCAGATCTCGGTCATCAGCGCGTCGACGTAGCGAAGCTTCTTGAGCGCCGGCCAGCCTGCATAACGCGATCGCCAGTCCGACCGCGGCCTGAGCCACACCGCGAATGTTTCGGCGAAGTCTTCGTCAGGGTGGCTCTGCGCGTACCATAGCCGCAAATGTTGAACGTATCGCTTGCTCGACGGGTTGGGCCGGTAGTACTCGGGGTACCTGGTCGAGGACTTCCCGAAGAGCTCCTGCCATTTGCGACGTCGGTGCAGTTGATACCCGTGCTGGATCGCGTGTCCGGTCTCGTGGCGCATGACGCGCATGCATTCTGCCCGCGACGCGCCTTCGACGTCGAGGATCTGGTTGCGCTCGAGTCGCCGAAGCCGCGGATGCGCCAGGTAAAACGGCACCGCGAACCCCGGTACGCCACCGGGGGAAAACCATTCGTCCGAGAGCCACACGTGCGGCTTGAGTACGAGCGCTCGCGCATCCAGCTCCTCGTACAGCTGCGTGACGCACCCTTCCAGCCACGTTCCCTCGATGCTGACGCCGAGGTCCTTGAGCCGGACCTTGAGCAGGCGGTCATCGCTGAAGCGCTCCCAAGGAAAGCGGTTCACGTGTTGAGAAGCCGGGGACGGGCGACGGGAGACTGGCGACGAAGGGAACAGGGCGACGGGCAAAGGCGCAAGTCTGGCGGACGTGAGTAGCTTGGTTGCGTGTCGACTCTCCTGCTATCCGCCGCGGACATCCGCCGGCTACTTGACCGCGAGGCGCTGCTGCGCGCACTCCGCGCCGCGTTCGCCCAGTATTCGACGCGCAAAGCCATCCCCGCGCTCAGAGCCGGCTCGCCGCTCCCGGGACCGGGTGGACGCACGGTCATGATCGTCTTCCCCGGGATCATCGACGGGATCCCCGCATTCACCGTGAAGGTGAACACGAAGATCCCCGGCGCCGCGCGGAGCGTCGTCGGGTCCATGAATCTGACTGCCACCGAGACTGGCGAAGTGCTCGCGATCATGGACTCCATCGTCATCACGGCCGAGCGCACGGCGCTGGCTGGTGCGCTGGCCGCCGACGTGCTCGCGCGGCGTGACGTGCCGCGCGTCGCCGTGATCGGCGCCGGCGTGCAGGGTGAGGCGCAGGTTCGCGCGCTGCAGCAGGTGAGACGCGTCGAGCGCGTCGATGTCGTCGATGCCGTGCCGGAGCGAGCTGAGTCCTATGCCGCACGCGTGGGACCAGCGTTAGGCGTCGAGGTCGTCGTTCACCGTGACGTGGCCGCGGCCGTGCGCGAGGCCGACGTCATCATTACGGCCACGTGGTCGAAGGAGCCGTTCCTGTCGCGATCGATGGTCAGGGAGGGTGTTCACATCACGGCGGTGGGAGCCGACGAGCCGGCCAAGGGCGAGGTCCATGCCGATCTCATTGCCAGCTCGCTCTTCGTCTGCGATGACCGCGACCTCGCAGTGCGTGGCGGCGCGATCGGCGGCGCGGGGCTTGGTCCTGAAGCGATCCACGCGGAGCTTGGCGAGGTGATCGCCGGTGTGAAGCCCGGTCGCACTCGGCCGGAGCAGATCACGATCTTCGGCAGCGTCGGCCTCGCCTTTCAGGACCTTGCGGCCGCGTGGCAGGTGTACAACCGGGCGACGGACCTCGGCGTGGGCACGCCGTTCGAGCTGTGATGGCGTACGCCGTCGTCTTCGATCGTCGCACGACGCTCTCATACCTCGCTCGCCGGCACTGATAGCGCGAAGACGAGCGCGCCGAGGAACCCGAACGCGCTCGCGATGATGAAGGGCAGCGTCGGCCTCACGTTCCACAGCGCGCCGCCTGCTAACGCCGCCGGCGTGATCGCGAGGCTGCGGACGAGGTAATACAGTCCCGTGGTCCGGCCACGGCAGGCAGGGTCTGCGAGGTCCACGATCGCTGCTTTACGTGCCGGCTCGCCCGTCTCGCGAAGCCCGCCGACGACAAACGCTGCCACCAGTCCCGCGAGACTACTGGCGGCGACGACAGCCAGCGGGAAGAGCGCGAAGGCGATGAACGTCGCGACGACGAGGGGCTTGCGGCCGGTGTGGCGCGCGAGCGCCGCCGCGGGAACGTACACGACCATCGACGCGACCATCTGCACGCTCACGAGGATCCCGAACTGCGGCGCCGTCACGCCGATGACGCGGGTCGCATACAGCACGACGAACACGTCGACGAGTGACTCGCACGTCCGAACCAGCACGTCGGACACCAATAGACGACGCAGTGGCGCCGGCATGCGCGACCAGACGTCCCGGATCGACGTCGCTCCCGAGTCCCGCTTGGCCGCGATCCGGTGCGATGTCGGTTGCCGGCCGATCGCTCCGGCCACGATGAACGCGATCGCTGCCCCGGCAATGGCGACCCCGAGCCCAGCACGGACGCCGTCGCGCACGCCGAATCGTGCGATCAGTGCGCCGCCTAACGCCGGGGCGATGGCGATCGGAATCCGGCGGGTCATGGACTGCACCGTGAAACCTATGGTCCGGTGGGCGGATGGCAGCGCGTCGCCGATGATCGCGAACACCGTAGGGCTCGCGGCACTCGCCCAGCACATCACGAACGGCAACGCCGCGAACGTCAGCGCCCAGTTCGGTGACCACAGGTAGGCGGCGTAGCCGACGGCGGCGAGGGCGATGAACGCCCGCAGCGCGGCGCGCCGCCCGAACCGGTCGGTCACCCAGCCGCCGGGGTACTGGAGCATCGCGTCGGCGAAGTCGCGGAGCGTCCCGTACGCACCGACGGCGAGGATCGGGGCGCCAAGCGCCTCGATGTAGCGCGGGACGAACCGCTTCCACAGCTCCTCCGCCGCGGTCATGACAAACGTGACGGCGGCTGCGACGATCACGCCTGGTGTGAGGGCGGCGGACGCAGTGGATCCTGCTCCCGACGTGCGTCGCGCCCGCAGCGCGCTTTCCATTGGACATCCGAGGCTGGATTCTGTTGTGATTTTACAATGATTCAGTTGTGATACGCAATGATTGTGGCAGCGGCAGGCAGCGCGCAGCTGCGTATTTTCAGCGCGTGTCCCTGGCCACCCAACCTGAAACCCACCGCGTGCCGCTCGTATCGCCCGGCATCCGCGCGATGGCCATCGGTGCGTTCTGGTTCAGCGTCATGGGCCTCCTCGTGAAGCTCGCTGGCCGTCGGCTGGGCAGCATGGAGATCGTTTTCGCTCGGAGCGTTATCACGTTAGGCCTCAGCTGGTGGTCGCTCTGGCGCGTCGGCGTCTCGCCACTCGGCACCAACCGGCGCTTGTTGTTCGTCCGCGGACTGCTGGGGGCCACCGCGCTGCTGTTCTACTTCTATTCGATCGTCCACCTGCCCCTGGGCGAAGCGACGCTGATTCAGTACACGAACCCCGTGTTCGCGACCGTGCTGGCGGCGGTCATTCTGCGCGAGTCGCTCCGCGCTCGCGAAATCCTGTGCCTCGTGGCGAGTCTGCTCGGCGTCCTGTTCGTCGCTCACCCGCAATCGGGCCTACCCACCGGTTCGCCTGCCGTGAATCCCGTGTACATCGGTGCCGCGCTGGTCGGCGCGGCGTGCAGCGGGTTCGCCTACACGCTGGTGCGCAAGATGCGCGGCGGCGAGCATCCGCTGGTGATTGTCGGCTACCTGCCGCTGCTCAGCGTCCCGATGTCGCTGCCATTCGCGATCGCACAGTGGCAATGGCCAGACGCGTGGGAATGGCTGCTACTGATCGGCGTCGGCGTGACGACGCAGCTGGCGCAGATCTCGATGACGCGTGGCCTGCAGCTGGAGCGCACTGCCCGCGCGACCACCGCCGGGTATTTGCAGGTCGCGTTCGCGGTCCTGTGGGGCGCCATCTTCCTCGGTGAGATCCCCGATTTGTGGACACTCGCCGGCGCAGCCACCATCATCGGGTCCACGCTCGTCCTGACGTGGTCGAAGTCGGCTGATGGTGATGCGTCGACGTGATCGACGCGTAAGGATGCTTCGAATGGGGTCAGAGTCCGAACGGATCGTTTCATTGCGTCGCAATGAAACGATCCGTTCGGACTCT